>NZ_JADKSF010000005.1:0-319884 GCF_015350875.1 Frondihabitans sp. VKM Ac-2883
TCGAGACGAGGCCGAAGCGATCGTCGAACAGCGAGGGGCCGAAGCCGATCGTGATGGTGAGGCCCGAAGCCGGCAGGTCGAGCGCTTCTCCGGTGTCGTCCGGGGGAGCGTAGAGCGAGCCGCCGGTGGCGCCGGTGGGCGACACCTCCTGCCCACGGGTCATGCGGCCGGCCGCGTACGACCAGTCTTTGAGGAGGTCGACGAGCTCGGCTCGCGTCACGCCCGACGCGATGTCGAAGGCCGCGAAGTGCAGGCGGTCCTGCGCCGCGGTGACGATGCCCGACTGGTGCGTGGCGTAGAAGGGATAGGTCGTGTTCGCGCCGCTCGAGGCGGCCGCAGCGCTCGTGACCGCCGACTCGATTCCGAGTGCGGAGCCCGCGCCCATCACGCCCGCGCCGAGGCCCACTCCGGCCAGGCCGAGCAGCCCGCGCCGCGACAGTCCGGGGCGCGGAGCGGTCTCGTCGTCCGTGGCGACGCTCGTCTGCCTGTCTCTCACCCTGCGCCCTAGCCGAGGAGCGCCGCGGTGAGCTTCGACAGGGGCTCGCTGAGGGCGTTGACGCCGTCGGAGAGGGCCTTCTTGTCGGCTGCCGTGAGCTTCGTGTACGACGGGTACGAGGTGTCGAGGCTGCCGTACTTCGCGAGGAGCGCGTCGAGCGACTTGAACTCGGAGTCGAGCTCGGTCGCGAGCGACTTGTCTTTCGTGAGAAGGATCGAGCGCACGCCCTCGTAGGCGACCTGCGCGCCCTCGAGGTTGGCCTGGAAGTCGTAGAGGTCGGTGTGCGACCAGGTCTCTTCTTCGCCGGTGATCTTCGACGTCGCGACCTCGTCGAGGAGGCCGACAGCGCCGTTAGCGATCGTGTCGAGCCCGACGCTGAAGTCGGTGGCGGTGACCTCGTCGTAAAGCTGCTTGGTGTTCTTGGTGAGCTGCGCGGCGAGGGTCTTCTTCTCAGCGGTGGTCAGAGCGGTCTTGTAGTCGGAGCGGCCGGGAACGGCGGCGGTCGGCTGCCACAGGTCTTTCTCGATCCGGTGCCAGCCCGTCCACTTCTCGCCCTTCTCGAGGTCGGCGGCGCGGTTGTCGAGCTGAGGATCGAGGTCGCCGAACGACTCGGCGACGGGCTCGATGCGCTCGTAGTGCGCACGCACCTCGGGGTAGAGCTTCTTGGCCGCTGCGTCGTCGCCCGCGAGCCACGCGTCGAGGAAGTCCTGCGTGCCGGTCACGAGCTGGCCGGTCTGATCTTTGATGTACCCGACGTAGGCCTTGTCGGCCGCGTCGATCTGCTGCTGCTCGGTGCCGGTCGCCTTGATGGTCTTGCCCGAGTCGGTGACCGTGAACTTGGCGCGAACGCCCTCGCCGACGAGACCCGGGATGCAGGCGGTGTAGTAGTCGCCGGCCGCGAGCTGCGTGGTCAGCGTGCCCGACGTTCCGGGCCCGATGTTCTCTTTTTCGCTCAGGATCCGGAGCCCGTCCGAGGCGAGGACCTCGAACTCCGTGTTGTCGGATCCTTCGTTCGCCATAGTGAAGGTGACCGTTCCGCTCGGCGCGGTCGTGGTCGAGACCTCGCAACTCGAGTCTTTGCCGGTGACGCTGACGGTCGTGGCACCGTTCGACGAGGATCCCGCGGACGGGTTGTTCTCGACGCAGCCGGTCAGGGCGAGGGCGGCGACGGCGACTCCGGCCGCAAGGCCGAGGGGGCGAACGATCATTCGGGTGCTCCAGTGCTGAGTACGGACTCGCGTGAGCCCGGGGTGGGCGTCGGGTCGGCGGTGGTGGTCGAGGGGGAGGTCGTCTTGGCCGGGCGGCGGCGTGTGGCGCGGAGGAAGAGGGGGAGGACGACCACGAGATAGGCGAGCCAGACGACGGACTGCAGCACCGTCGGGCGCGGGGTGAAGTTGACGAGGCCCTGGAGAAGGGTGCCGTACCAGCTGGTCGGCGGGATCGCGCGCGAGATGTCGAACGCGTAGACGCTCGCGCCGGGCAGGGCTCCGGCCTCCTGCAGGTCGCCGATGCCGTACAGCAACACGCCGGCGGCGACGATCACCAGGAAGAACCCGGTGATGGTGAAGAACTTCGCCAGGTTGAGGTGGACGAAGCCGCGGTAGATGCCGATCTCGATCACGATGGCCGCGGCGATGCCGAGAAGAGCGCCGATGGCGGGAATGGCGGTGCCTCCCGCGGTCGACACGGTCGCCCAGACGAACAGCGCCGTCTCGATGCCCTCGCGGCCGACCGAGAGGAACGCGAGGCCGACGATCGCCCAGGCGCCGCCGAGGAGGGCCTTGTCGAGGTTCGACTGCAGGTCGTGCTTCATG
The DNA here is from genome assembly GCF_015350875.1 of Frondihabitans sp. VKM Ac-2883. Lineage (NCBI taxonomy): Bacteria > Bacillati > Actinomycetota > Actinomycetes > Micrococcales > Microbacteriaceae > Frondihabitans > Frondihabitans sp. VKM Ac-2883. Next base: position 2,311 of record NZ_JADKSF010000005.1, read on the forward strand.
CTGCCGGCTGTCTTCGCCATCCAGAAGGTCATCGTCGTGACGAAGCCGACGGCGATGATCGACAGCCCGCCGCCGATGATCTCCTGCGCCTGGAAGCTGAGGCCGTAGCGGCCGAAGGTGAGCAGGGCACCGAGGCCGAGCGAGAGAACTGCGGCGAGAGCGACGCCGGCCCAGATCCGGGGCAGCACGTCGCGCCGCCCGACCTTGACCAGGTAGGCGATGAGGATGCCTACGACGATGGAGGCCTCGAGACCTTCGCGGAGGCCGATGAGGAAGTTGGCGAGCACGGGCGAGCCTTATGAATCGGATGGGCCGGAGCCGGTCGGCGGGGCGATGGCCCTGACCGGGTGAGGTCGACTTATGTTGGTAAGCCTTGCCTAACCAGAGACGACCATAATGGCCGCTCGCCTATCCTGTCCAGTGATGAGCACTTCCGAGACCGACCCTCCAGCCCCTGTTGCCTCGACATCGAGAGACCGAGGCAGCGACCTCGAGCGAGTCCTCGTGGTGCACGCCCACCCCGACGACGAGACGATCGCGACCGGGGCGCTGCTGGCGACCCTCGTCGACGACGGCGCCCACGTGACGGTCGTCACCTGCACTCGCGGAGAGCTCGGCGAGGTCATGCCCGACGACCTCGCCAGCCTGCGCGGCCGCGACGCCGCGCTCGCCGCCCACCGACAGAACGAGATCGCCGAAGCGATGGCCGTCCTCGGGGTGACCGACCACCGGTTCCTCGGCACCGAGAGTGCTCGCACGCCCGGTCTTCCCGTCCGCGCCTACCGCGACTCCGGCATGGAGTGGGGGAGCGACGGCATGCCCATCCCCGTGGTCGACGTGCACCCGGCCGCGTTCTGCTCCGCCTCCTTCGGCGAGATCGTCTCCGACCTGGCGGCCGTGGTCGACGACGTGCAGCCGACCGCCATCGTCAGCTACGACGTCGACGGCGGCTACGGGCACCCCGACCACGTCCGGGTCAACCGCGCGGTAGCGCGAACCGCCGAGATCGCGGGTGTTCCGTTCTTCGCGATCACGGGCGGCACCGTCGAGATGGAGACCTCGTCCGGCGGTCGAGCGTCCGGAGGGCCGGCTCTCTCGGGCGCCGTCGTCGTCGATGGCGCCCCCGTGCTCCTGCGCAAGGTCCGCGCCCTCGAGGCCTACCGCTCGCAGGTGCGCGTCGTCCGCACACCGGGCGGGCCCGCCCTGGAGTTTCCGCACGGCGCCATCGAGCCGGTCAGCGTCGTCGAGACGTTCCGTCACGTGGCCGAGCCGGAGCCCGCGTCGTTCCCGCAGGGTGCCGGCATGGACGAGCTCGGCCCGCTGGGCAAGGGCCTGACCTACGGCGCCTCGCTCGTCGCCGGCGCCCTCTTCGGGGCCATCGGCACGATCGCCCATCAAGAGACGGCGGGTGGCTTCCCGGTCGGGGCGACGCTGGCGCTGGCCATGGTCGCGGCACTGCTGATCGGCTTCAGGATCCAATTCGGCTCACGATTCGTCGGCGTCCTCGCGGCCCTGGGAGTGGTCGGCGTCGTCGGCCTCCTGTCCCTTCCCCAGTCGAGCGGAACCGTGCTCGTGCCGGGCAACGCGCTCGGCTACGCGTGGCTCTTCGGCCCGGTCGTGATCGCCCTGTTTGTCTTGGGCTGGCCCCGGTTCGGGGCTCTGCGGGCCGCACGGGCCGCGCGGGTCGATAGACTGGGACACTCGCCGCAGAGTCCGACCGACCTGCCCGATGCGAAGGAACAGATTTAGCCCGTGACGTATGTGATCGCCCTCCCCTGTGTCGATGTCAAAGACCGCGCCTGCATCGACGAGTGCCCGGTCGACTGCATCTACGAGGGTGAACGCTCGCTCTACATTCACCCCGACGAATGCGTCGACTGCGGTGCCTGCGAACCGGTTTGCCCCGTCGAGGCGATCTACTACGAAGACGATCTTCCCGACAAGTGGTCCGAGTACTACAAGGCCAATGTCGAGTTCTTCGACGAGATCGGCTCGCCGGGCGGTGCCGCCAAGATCGGTGTGATCGCTCACGACCACCCGGTCATCTCGGTTCTGCCGCCGCAGGCCGCCGAGCACTGATCGGCGTCTCGGCGTGGCTCTGACTCTTCCCGAGTTTCCGTGGGATTCCCTGGCCGACGCCTCGGCTACCGCGCGCCGCCACGAGGGCGGCATCGTCGACCTCTCGGTCGGATCGCCTGTCGACCCGACCCCGGCCGTCGTGCGCAACGCCCTGCGTGAGGCGACCGACGCGCACGCCTATCCGCAGGTCGCCGGCACCCCGGCCCTACGCGCCGCCATCATCGACTGGTATGCCGAACGGCGCGGCGTCACCGGCCTCACCGACGCGAACGTGCTGCCGACGATCGGCTCGAAAGAGCTCATCGCCGGCATGGCCCTCTGGCTCGGTCTCGGCCCGGGCGATACCGTCGTGTACCCGACGAATGCCTACCCGACCTACGAACTCGGCGCGGCACTGGTCGGCGCCACCGCCCTCGCCTCCGACGACCCCGCCGAGTGGCCTTCGTCGACGAAGCTCGTCTGGCTCAACAGCCCCGGCAATCCCGACGGTCGAGTCCTCTCGATCGAGCAGCTCAAGGCCGCCGTTGAGCGTGCCCGCGAGCTCGGGGCCGTCATCGCTGGCGACGAGTGCTATGCCGAGCTCGGCTGGGAGGCGGAGTACGACGACACGGCGACACCCTGCATCCTCGACGAGCGAGTGATCGGCGACAGCCGCCGAAACGTGATCTCGGTCTACTCGCTGTCGAAGCAGTCGAACCTCGCGGGCTACCGCGCCGGGTTCATCGCCGGCTGCGGCGAGATCGTCGGGCAATTGCTCGGCGTGCGAAAGCACGCGGGTCTTATGCCCCCGGCGCCGGTGCAGCAGGCCATGGTGACAGCCCTGGGTGACCACGACCACGTTCGCGCCCAGAAGGCGCTCTACCGAGGGCGGCGCGACCGGCTCTCGCGAGCCCTCGTCGCCGCCGGATTCCGCATCGACGACAGCGAGGCGGGTCTCTACCTCTGGGCCACCCGCGACGAAGACGCCTGGGCGACCGTGGCGTGGCTCGCCGACCGGGGCATCCTGGTGGCGCCGGGCACGTTCTACGGGGTGAGCGGTGCACGTCATGTGCGCATCGCGCTCACCACGACCGACGAGCGGATCGATGCGGCCGTGAGTCGTCTCGCTGGCTGAGCCGTCGGATCCTGCGCTCGGGGGTGCTCGCGCCCGGTGCCCCTCCTACTAGGCTGAACGAGTGACTGACACTGCCAACGACGCCCAGAAGGCCACGCAGCAGACGGCGAAACTCACGTTCCCGGGCGGAACGGCCGAGTTCCCGATCGTCCCGTCCAGCGACGGGGCATCGAGCGTCGACATCTCGACGTTCATGAAGCAGACGGGCTACTCGACGCTCGACGCCGGATTCGTGAACACGGCCGCCACCAAGAGCGCGATCACCTACATCGACGGCGACGAGGGCATCCTCCGCTATCGCGGGTACCCGATCGAGCAGGTCGCGGCGAACTCGACTTTTCTCGAGACCGCGTGGCTGCTGATCTACGGTGAGCTGCCGACCGCCGACGAGCTCGCCTCGTTCGACGCGCGCATCCGCCGCCACACTCTTCTGCACGAAGACCTCCGCCGGTTCTTCGATGCGCTGCCCGCTTCGGCTCACCCGATGTCGGTGCTGTCGTCGGCCGTCGGCGCGCTGTCGACGTTCTACGAAGACACCATGGACGTCAAAGATCCGGCCCAGGTCGAACTCCAGACCATCCGCCTCTTGGCGAAGCTGCCCGTCATCGCCGCCTACGCCCACAAGAAGAGCCTCGGACAGGCGTTCCTCTACCCCGACAACAGCCTTTCGTTCGTCGACAACTTCTTGAAGCTCAACTTCGGCACGATGGCCGAGCCGTACGTCGTCAACCCGGTGCTCTCGAAGGCCCTCGAGCGGCTGCTCATCCTCCACGAAGACCACGAGCAGAACGCGTCCACCTCGACGGTCCGCCTCGTCGGCTCGACCGAGGCCAACATGTACTCCTCGATCTCGGCTGGCATCTCGGCCCTCTACGGCCCGCTGCACGGCGGTGCCAACGAGGCCGTGCTCAAGATGCTGGCCGAGATCCGCGACTCCGGTCAGGGAGTCGCCCGCTTCGTCGAGCGCGTCAAAAACAAGGAGGAGGGCGTCAAGCTGATGGGCTTCGGCCACCGGGTCTACAAGAACTACGACCCGCGCGCGAAGCTCGTCAAAGAGAGTGCCGACGAGGTTCTAGCGGCCCTCGGCGTGAAAGACGAGCTGCTCGACATCGCCCTCGAGCTGGAGCAGGTCGCGCTCAGCGACGAGTACTTCATCTCGCGCAAGCTCTACCCGAACGTCGACTTCTACACCGGCATCATCTACAAGGCCATGGGGTTCCCGCCCCGCATGTTCACGGTGCTCTTCGCCATTGGGCGGCTGCCCGGGTGGATCGCGCACTGGCGTGAGATGAACGTCGACAAGGCCACCAAGATCGGCCGACCGCAGCAGCTGTACGTCGGAGCAACCGAGCGCGACTGGCCCGAGGGTCGCTGACCGCAAGCGTGCGACAGCTAGTCGCGTTTCGCGGGTTTAGTCGCGGCATACCGCGACTAAACCCGCGTTTCGCGACTAGTCGACGCGGATGCCTGGCTCAGGCGTGCAGAGCCTCGTTCAGCGTCACGCCGGTGCCCTTGCGCTGCAGTACCTCGACGGCCCCGGTCAGCGAGTTGCGGCGGAACAGCAGCCCGGCCCGGCCCGATAGCTCGACGGCCTTGACCGTCTGCTGCTTGCCGTTCGTGTCGGAGGCCGACCCAACGACGACCACCTTCGTGCCGGCCGTCACGTAGAGGCCCGCCTCGACGACGGTGTCGTCGCCGATCGAGATGCCGATGCCTGAGTTCGCTCCGAGCAGGGCTCGGTCGCCGATAGAGACGCGCTGGGTGCCGCCGCCCGAGAGCGTGCCCATGATCGAGGCGCCGCCGCCGACGTCGGAGCCGTGGCCGACGACGACGCCCTGCGACACGCGACCCTCGATCATAGAGTCGCCGAGCGTTCCCGCATTGAAGTTGACGAAGCCCTCGTGCATGACGGTCGTTCCCGGTGCCAGGTGAGCGCCGAGGCGCACGCGCGACGCGTCGGCGATGCGCACCCGCTCGGGCAGCACGTAGTCGAGAAGGCGGGGGAACTTGTCGACGCCGGTCGCCTGAATCCCCGCACGCTGCAGGCTTCGGCGCAGCCGGCCGAAGTCGTCGGGGTGCACGGGGCCGGCGTTCGTCCATACGACCGCCGGCAGGTGGGCGAAGATGCCGTCGAGGTTGATCGTGTTCGGCTTGACGAGCAGGTGGCTGAGCAGGTGCAGGCGCAGATAGGCGTCTGGGGTCGATGCGGGTGCCGCCTCGAGGTCGATTCGCACCGTGACGGGCTCGAGCGTCACGGCTCGGCGGTTGTCAGGGCCGGCCTGCTCGCCGATCTCGGCCGGCGCGAGAGCCGGGTCGCGATCGGCGGGAAACTCGCCGAGAACGGGCGAGCCGAACCACGTGTCGAGGATCGTGCCGTCGGAGGCGATGGTGGCGAGGCCGTAGCCCCAGGCGGCGGAAGAAGCACTCATGGCAAAAGGGTATCGAGGATCCGACGGGGTCGCGTTCGTCTCCGAGGTCCCGTTATCGACGCCCGGCTAGGCTGTGCCCATGCCAGCCCTCGACCTGACCGTCTCCTCGATCGACCTCACCCGGCAGCTGTGCGATATCCCCTCGGTGTCGGCCGATGAGAAGCGGATCGCCGACGACATCTGGGCCACTCTCGAGGGGTGCGATCACCTCGAGCTCTTCCGGGACGGCGATGCCATCGTCGCGAAGACGAACCTCGGCCGGGCGAAGCGGGTCGTCATCGCCGGGCACATCGACACCGTGCCGATCAACGACAACGTTCCGACCCGCTACGAGACGATCGACGGTGTCGACTACCTCTGGGGCCGCGGCACCGTCGACATGAAGGCCGGCTGCGCGGTCGCGCTCACGCTCGCCGTCGAATTGACCGAGCCGAACGTCGACATCACCTGGGTCTGGTACGACCACGAAGAGGTCTCCGATGCGCTCAATGGTCTCGGCCGCCTGACTCGCGAGTACCCCGAGATGCTCGCGTCCGACTTCGCGATCCTCATGGAGCCGTCGAATTCGAGCGTCGAGGGTGGCTGCAACGGCAACCTCCGCGCCGAGATCCGCACCTACGGCCTCCGCTCGCACAGCGCCCGCTCCTGGATCGGCGACAACGCCATCCACAAGGCCGCGCCCATTCTCGCGAAGCTCGCCGCCTACGAAGCGCGCCAGGTCGAAGTCGACGGCCTCGTCTACCGCGAGGGTCTCAACGCCGTCGGAATCAGCGGCGGCGTCGCCGGCAACGTGATCCCCGACGAGTGCATGGTGCACGTCAACTACCGGTTCGCACCGAGCCGCTCGGCTGATGAGGCCGTGGCGCATATCCACGAGCTGTTCGGCGAGTACGACGTCACGATCGTCGACCTGGCGCAGGGCGCTCGCCCGGGCCTTGACGCGCCCCTCGCGCAGGAATTCCTGAAAGCCGTCGGCGGCGAGGCCAAGCCGAAGTACGGCTGGACCGACGTTGCGCGCTTCTCGGGCCTCGGCATCCCCGCGGTCAACTACGGCCCCGGCGACCCGATGAAGGCCCACGCCGACGACGAGCGCGTCGCGCTCGAGCAGATCACCGAGTGCGAGCGCGGGCTGCGGGCGTGGCTGACGGCCTGATCACCGGTAGCCGCCCTTCGGCGCGAAGCGAGGTGAGTGCGGCAACGCCTCTCTCACGCGTTCGCGCAATCGTCGACCGGCTGCCGTGGTGGGCGCAGGTCCTGCTGATCTTCGTGGCGTCGCGCCTCGTCAGCACGGCGCTTCTGCTCGGGTTCGCCGGCGCTCAGGCGACCAATCCCTGGACCGTCTCTCGACCCGACTACGCGAGCTTTGCGAAGATCTGGGACGGCCAGTGGTACTACATCGTCGCCCAGATCGGGTATCCGAGCGTGCTGCCGCTCACCGCCGACGGGCACGTCGCGCAGAACCAATGGGCGTTCCTCCCGGTCTACCCCGTGGTCACCCGTGGGCTGATGGAGCTGACCGGAGCGTCGTTCGCGCCGACGGCAGTGTTTGTGTCGGTGCTGGCGGCCGCAGCGACCGCCCTGGTGTTCTCTCGGATCCTCGTCCGGTTCCTTCCCGCCGGGTCGGCCCTCTTCGGAGTGCTGCTCTTCTGTGTGGCCCCGCTGTCGCCGCTGCTGCAGGTGGCGTACGCCGAGTCGCTGTTCCTGTTGCTGCTGGCGGTCGCGCTTCTGCTGCTGCTGCAGCGGCGTTACGGGTTGATGCTGCTCGTGCTCGCGGTTGCGTCCTTCACTCGGCCCGGTGTGATCGCCTTCGCCCTGGCGCTCGCGCTCCACTGGGGTCATCGGTACCTCCGCCGGGAGACTGAGCCGTTCCCCCCTCGGGAGCGCCTGAAAGTCGCAGTCGTGGCGGTAGCCACGGGAGTCTTCGGCATAGCCTGGCCCGTCGTGGCGGCCATCGTCACCGGCCGTCTCGACGCCTACACGGCCACCGAGCTGTCATGGCGCGCCGACTACATCGGCTACGGCCACCTCCTGCCCTTCACCTCGTGGGTCCAGGGGGCGAACTGGTGGGTGCCGGGTGGTGCGGGGGTGGTCTTCCTCGTCGTGGCGGTAGTCCTCTTCGGGCTGTTCCTCGTCACCCCGTGGGCACGGCGCCTGCCCCTCGACCTGCGGTTCTGGGTCGTTGCCTATGTGCTCTACCTGCTGGCGGTGTTCTTTCCGCAGTCGTCGACGTTCCGTGTGCTGATGCCGATTTTCCCGCTGCTCGGAGCGCTCGCCGTTCCGCGGTCGAAGGTGTTCCGCGTGAGCCTCGTGGCCGTCTTCGTCGTCGCCCAGTGGATCTGGCTCTACTACTGCTGGTGGGTGAACGGGTACGACTGGACACCCCCGTGATAGGCGGTTCGGCGACGCCTGACGGCCGACGTTTAGGGACTGGCCTGCAAATAACCGATAATAGGTATGAGCATTCCGCGAAAGGGGACTATCTGATGGCAGCCATGAAGCCGAGGACCGGCGACGGACCAATGGAGGCCGTGAAGGAGGGTCGGCTCATCATCGTGCGCGTTCCGCTGGAGGGCGGAGGGCGCCTGGTGGTCTCGGTCAACGATGACGAGGCCAAAGAGCTGCACGACGCCCTAGCCGGCGTTGTCAAAGCCGCTTCCTAACGGCCCCCAGAAGACGCCCCGCACAGAACGTGCGGGGCGTTTTTGCGTGCCCGGCGTCAGCGCTTGACGAGCTGGAGGAGTCCGTCGCCGGCGGTCGCGAGCGAGCTGATCACGGCCGGTGACGTCGACACCTCGGTGAGGAGCGTGCGATAGTCGGCGGTGATCTGCTCGCGGGCGGCGGGGTTGGCCACGCGGCCGTTCCAGAGGGCATGAGCGACGAGGACGATCCCGCCCGTGCGGGCCAGCCGGAGGCCGTGCTCAACGTATTCGATGACGCCCTCGGGATCGGCGTCGATCAAGACCACGTCGTAGGAGTTCTCGTTCATCCGCGGTAGCACCTCGCGGGCGCGACCGGCGATCAGCCGCACGCGGTTGGCCGGGATGCCGGCGAGCACGTACGTCTCTCGAGCCGTCTGCTGATGATCGACCTCACTGTCGATCGACGTGAGTGTGGCGGAGGGCGCTCCCGCCATGAGCCACAGGCCGGAGACGCCGAGACCCGTGCCGATCTCAATGATGTTCTTGGCACCGATGAGGGCTGTGGTCAGCGCCAGCTGCGCACCGACACCGGGCGAGACTGCCTCGACACCCGCTTCGAGGGAGTGCTGGCGCGCAAGACCGATGGCGTCGCTCTCGGTGACCAGTTCTTCGGCGAACTTCCAACTGGACTCTTTGTGTGGCACTCGTTACTCCTCGTCGGTCAACTCTAGGGGGCGCTCCGAGGTTCGAGCCGTTAGTCTCTTCACGTGTTGCCCTCCTTCGACAAGATCTTCGTGATCGCGCTCATCGCGGTCATGCTGTTGGGGCCCACACGCCTTCCGATCTATGCGCAGAAGCTCGGTCAGCTCGTCCGAACCGTTCGGGGTATGGCCGACACGGCCCGGGCCCGCATGAAAGAGGAGATGGGCGAGGAGTACAACGACGTCGACTGGCAGAAGCTCGACCCGCGTCAGTACGATCCCCGTCGCATCATCCGCGACGCCCTCCTCGACGAGCCCACGACCGTCATCTCGACTCCGGCGTCGGCCGCCGCGGCGTCGGCTGTGGCGGCGGGCCTGCCCACCCGCAGCTCGCGCGCGACGGTGGTGCCGTTGTCTGCAGGCGAGGCGCCGCCCTACGACAACGAGGCGACGTAGGCCCTGCGCGGATCCTCGTCTCTTTAGACGGTACCGTGCAGCGAAGCCACTCGTGAGGCCTCGGCGCGAAGGGCGTCGACGACGCGGCGAACCGACGGCCGTTCGGCGCGATCGGGACGGAGCAGCACCGACACGTAGCGCACAGCGCGCATCCCCTCGAGCGGCAGCAGCACCATGTCGTCGCGAACGCCGCTCGATGTGAAGCGGGGGAGCACGGCGATGCCGAGGCCGGCGCCGACCAGCGACTCGGTGATGCGGGTGTCGCTGAAGCGTTGCGATATACGCGGTGCCGTGCCGGTGATGCGCTCGATCTCGCGGTACACCCAGTCGTACGGGTAGCCCTTCGGCACGCCGATCCAACTCTCGCCGACGAGGTCTTCGAGGGCCAGCGAGGCGCGGCCGGCGAGTCGGTGGTCGGCGGGGAGCGCGATGTCGAGCGGTTCGCGGAGCAGGGGCACGATCGTGAGCCCTCGACCGCGCCAGCTTCGTTCGCCGTCGGGGGAGTGCGCGATGACCACGTCGAAGTCGCCCGTGAGGTCGGGGAACGCGAGGGTGGCCGGATCGTGGTCGGAGGCGCGCACGACCAGGCCCGGCGTCTCGGCCACGGTCTTGAGCAGCCCGGGAAGCAGCATCTGTCCGGCCGTCGGGAACGTCGCCAGAGTGACCTCCCCCTGGGGTGCCACGAGGAAGTCGTCCCAGGTGGCCTGAGCGCGCTCGAGGGCGACTGCGACATCGGCCGCCGTTTGGGCCAGCACCCGCCCCGACCCGGTCAGCACGAGGCCCCTCCCCTGCCGCTCGGTGAGGGGTGTGCCAGCCTCGCGTTCGAGCACCTTGAGCTGCTGCGACACGGCCGACGGGGTGCGGTGCGTGGCTTTGGCGACCGCGGCGATACTGCCCCGCTCGGCGAGTTCGCGGAGGAGCTCGAGGCGCTTGACATCCATGAAGCAAACCTACATTGTCACACTAGAAAAGGTCGATTGTCCTTTGCAATTCTCGTCTTCATACTGGTATTACACACAACGACCACATCGCCATGGAGGGCATCATGTTCATCGGAATCACCGTTCTCGCAGTCGCCGCATTCGCCGGTATCGTCGGCACCGTCGTCAGCACCAGCACCGACGGCTACCGTCGTCAGCCCACGCGCTCCTTCGACTGAGCCCACGCGTTCGCGCGACCAGCAGCAGCCCACGGCGACCCCCGCAGTAGCGGGAGGTCGCCTTTGCTGTTTACGGCGCAGCCTGTCGGGTGCAGTCTTTTTCGTGGCTCAGGATCCGACGGGTCGCCCGAACCTTACGCGTCCGGTTTTGCGCGTCTCGGCCCTAAAGCGGCCGGATCAGGCCGAATTCGCAGAACGACGGCCCGGCTGGGGGGCACGAGCGTTCAGAACGCTGGCAAAACCAGCTGATTTGCCCGCTACAGGGGGCCTTTCAGCTCGCTCTTGCCAGACTTCTGAACGCGTCAGAAGACCGTGACCCCGAGTCGGCGGCCCGCCAGCCCGCGCCCCTGGCTCGCCAGCCTCGCGGCCAACGTCTCGATCGCTTGTGCCGCCGGGTCACCCGGCTGGCTGACGACGACCGGCTCGCCCGCGTCGCCGCCTTCGCGCAACGCCAGGCTCAACGGCACACTCGCCAGGAGCTCGACGGGAGACTCCTGCCCCTTCGAGAGCCGCCGGGCGGTCTCCACGCCGCCACCCGAGCCGAACAGCTCGAGCACTGAGCCGTCGGGCTGGGGCATTCCCGACATGGTCTCGACGACGCCGAGCAACTTCTGCCCGGTCTGCCGGGCGACGAGCCCGGAACGCTCGGCGACGTCGGCCGCCGCCGGCTGGGGTGTCGTGACGACGATGACCTCGGCGTTCGGCAGTAGCTGCCCGACTGAGATAGCCACGTCGCCGGTGCCGGGTGGCAGGTCGAGCAGGAGTACGTCGAGGTCTCCGAAATAGACGTCGGTCAGGAATTGCTGGATGGTGCGGTGCAGCATGGGGCCACGCCAGGCCACCGCGGTCGAGGTGTCGTCGACGAACATGCCGATCGAGATCACCTTCACCCCGTAGGCGACGGGCGGCAGGATCATGTCGTCGACCTGCGTCGGCTTCACACTCGCACCCGCGTCGTCGACCAGGCCGAGGAGCCCGGGGATCGAGAAGCCGTAGACGTCGGCGTCGACGATGCCGACCGCGAGCCCGCGGGCGGCCAGAGCGACCGCGAGGTTGGCAGTGACCGTCGATTTGCCGACGCCGCCCTTGCCGCTCGTCACGGCGTAAACCCGCGTCAGTGAGCCGGGCCCGAACGGCATGACCCGGGCAGCGCGGCCGCCGCGCAGCTTCTCGGTGAGCGCAGCCCGCTCCTCGCGGGTCATCACGGTTATGTCGACGTCGACCGCCGTGACCCCCGCGACGCGGGCGGTCGCGGCGCGAACGTCGCGTTCGATGGTGTCGGCCGCCGGGCAACCGACGATCGTGAGCTTGACGCCGACGGTCGCCGCGCCGCTGTCGTCGACCGCGATGTCGCCGACCATGTCGAGGTCGGTGATGGGTTTACGGATCTCGGGGTCGAGCACGCCGGCGAGGGCGGTGCGGATGCGCGCTGACACGCCCTCGGGGGCGGGCAGCGGGTCAGTCACGCGCGGATCCTGGGGTCTCTGGCAATGCCTCCGGTTCGTCTCGACGGTCGAGTTCTTCGAGCAGCGACCGGAGTTCGTCGCGGATGAAGTCTTTCGACGCCATGTCTTTCATCGCGAGGCGAAGTGCCACGACCTCGCGGGCCAGGTATTCCGTGTCGGCGAGATTGCGCTCGGCACGTTGGCGGTCCTGTTCGACCTGCACTCGATCGCGGTCGTCTTGGCGGTTCTGCGCGAGGAGGATCAGCGGCGCGGCGTAGGAGGCCTGGAGCGACAGGATGAGGGTCAGGGCAGTGAAGCCGATCGCGGCCGAGTCGAAGCGGAGATTGATCGGCGCGAGCGTGTTGTAGCCCATCCACGCGACACAGAAAAGCGTCAGGGCGATCAGGAAGTAGGGCGTGCCCATGTTGCGGGCGATCGACTCCGTCGCTCGGCCGAACCGATCACGGCTCGGCCCTTTGCGGCCGGAGAGGACGCGGGTGCGGAGGCCCTTGGGCGAGTCGAGACGGACGTCGCTACGGCTGTCGCGTGCCATTGGTCGTCCTCCTTCCGGTTACGGTCGCGGTTGCTCTTCTGAGGCGGGGCCGGGTGTGGCCCAAGGGTTGCTCGGGATCCTGGCTTCGCCAGTCGTCGGGCAGTACGTGGTCGAGGACGTCGTCGATAGTCACCACCCCGACAAGTCGGTGGTTGTCGTCGACGACCGGGACGCTGACGAGGTTGTAGCGCGCCATGACGCGTGTCACCTCGAGAGCGGACGCACCGACGTTGACCGGTTCGGTCTGAGCGTCGAGAAGCGTGCCCAGACGCTCGTTGGGCGGATACCGGAGCATCCGCTGGAAGTGCACCATGCCGAGGAAGCGGCCGGTCGGAGGCTCGTAGGGCGGCAGGACGACGCAGACGGCTGCGCCGAGCGCCGGAGCGATCTCGTGGCGGCGGATCAGCGCGAGGCCCTCGGCGACGGTGGCATCACCCGACACGATGACTGGATCGGTCGTCATCAGACCGCCCGCCGTGTCGGAGTCGTAGCTGAGGAGCATGCGGACGTCGTCGGCCTCGTCGGGCTGCATCAGGGCCAGCAGCGCTTCACCCCGCTCGTCGGTGAGCTGGGCGATGAGGTCGGCCGCGTCGTCGGGCTGCATCTGGTCGAGCACATCGGCCGCGCGATTGTCGTCGAGGCGGTTGAGGATCGACACCTGCTCGTCTTCGGGCATCTCTTCGAGGACGTCGGCCAGACGGTCGTCAGAGAGCTCTTCGGCGACTTCGTAGCGACGCTCTTCGCCCAGATCGAGCAGGGTGTTCGCCAGGTCGGCGGGAAGCAGGTCGGCGTAGGCGGCGATAACGTGCTCGGCGCTCTGGGCCTCGCCGGGGGCGCTCTCTTCGCGGACGTCCGTCCATAGGGCGAAGACGGTAGGCCCCTTGCCGAACGGGGAGGGGCTCGCCTTCGGCTTGCGCAGGAAGACCTGCCCGACCTCCCAGCCGCCCTCGTCGGTCTCGTCGATCGCGACGTCTTCGATGGTGGCGAGCGAGTTGTCGTGGCGGAGTCGAACCTTGCGGCCGAGGATCTCGGCGATCACCCGCACCTCGCCGCCGCGCTGCTCGAACCGGCGGAGCGCGATGGTACCCGTGGTGATGATCTGACCGGAGCCGATGCTGGTGACCCGGCCGATCGACACGAAGACGCGTCGCTTGCCGGGGACCTCGACGACGAGACCGACGACCCTTGGAGCTTCGTCGTTGCGGTAGACGACGAGGACGTCGCGGACCTTGCCGACGCGATCGCCCGCGGGGTCGAAAACGAGGCACCCGGCGAGCCGGGCGACGAAAACTCTCGTGGCGCTCACTCGACCAATTTAGCCTGTGCCGGTGACCGTCGGGGACCGGCGCGGGGATGGGCTACCGACTGACGCCAAATGCTGGACCGAGCACGCCCGGTGCGACATTCAGCGGCACTCGCGGCGGCGAGGCGCGGTTGCCGCAGCGGCTACGGACGCGGGAGCAGAAGTAGCGGCCCCTGGGTGCAAGGACCTAGGCCCGGGCGATCCAGGCCTCGACGTCGGACGCGGTGCGCGGAATGCCGACCGAGAGGTTCTCAGCGCCGTCGGCCGTGACGAGGATGTCGTCTTCGATGCGCACGCCGATGCCCCGGAACGCCTCGGGCACCGTGAGGTCGTCGGGCTGGAAGTAGAGGCCAGGCTCGATAGTGAAGACCATGCCGGCCTCGATCACACCGTCGAGGTAGAGGTCGCGTCGGGCAGCGGCGCAATCGTGCACGTCGATGCCGAGGTGGTGGCTCGTGCCGTGCACCATGTAGCGACGGTGGTACTGCGCGTCGGGCTTAATCGACTCGGCGGCCGAGACGGGCAGGAACCCCCACTCGGCGGTCTTTTCGGCGATGACGGCCATGGCCGTGGCGTGGATCTCGCGGAACCGAATGCCGGGCTTGACGATCGCGAAGGCGGCGTCGGCCGCCTCCAAGACCGCCTCGTACACCAGGCGCTGCACGTCGGTGAACCGACCGGAGACCGGCAGGGTGCGGGTGATGTCGGCGGTGTACAGGCTGTCGAGCTCGACCCCCGCGTCGATCAGGATGAGGTCGCCGGGCAAGACGCGGCCGTCGTTGGTCGTCCAGTGCAGAACACAGGCGTGCTCGCCGGACGCGGCAATCGTGTCGTAGCCGACCGTGTTGCCGTCGGCGCGGGCGCGGCGGTTGAACGTGCCCTCGACGATGCGCTCACCCCGAGGGTGTGCCAAGACCTCGTCGAAGTCGGCGATGACGTCGTCGAAACCCTTCTTGGTGACGGCGACCGCCTGCCGCATCTGGGCGACCTCGTAGTTGTCTTTGACGAGACGGAGCTCGCTGAGGTCGCGGGCGAGAACGTCGGTGGTCGCCGACCGATCGGCCACAGTGTCGACGGTCGCCTCACCGGCCGGCGCGGGGAGCAGGGCATCGACGCGGCGCGTCAGATCGCCGTCGGCCTCGCGGACGAGGAGCGTGTCGGCATCGACGGAGCCGACGACCGACTCGAAGTCAGAAAGATCGCGCGTAGCCAGACCGAGGTCGACGCCCACATCGACGAGCGACGGCCGAGGCCCGATCCAGAACTCGCCGATGTCGGAGTTCGCATAGAACTCATCGGAGTCGCGGCCCGCGCTCGCCCGGAAGTAAAGCGTCGCCTCGTGGCCGTCGGCGGTGGGCTCGAGCACCAGGACGGAGCCGGGGACGCTGTCGGAGGCCCAGCCCGTCAGGTGCGCGAAGGCGGAGTGAGGGCGGTAGGGGTAGTCGGTGTCGTTCGACCGCACCTTGGCCTGCCCGGCCGGTACGATCAGCCGCTTGCCCGGGTGGAGAGCCGACAGGCGCGCACGTCGATCGGCCGTGAAGGCCGTCTGCTCGCGGGGCGTCGAGACCGAGTCGGCACGATCGGCCCACTGCGACGAGATGTACTCCTTGAACGTGTCGGAGCCCGGGGTCGTCGAACGATTGGAGGTGGCGCGAGGTGCCTTCTGATCAGCCATGCCCACCATTATGGTCGCCGCCGCCCGAGAGCGGATTGCGTTCTCCACAGGGTTGCGCCGTGCCTGTGGCTGCGCTCTAGTCGGTCGACGTCGGGGTGAGCTGCGCGAGCACCGGTCGGTGGTCGCTGCCCGAGCCGTCCTGCGTCGTGATCACGCGGAAGCCCGAGACGCTCCAGTCGGAGGTCGCCATCACGTGGTCGATCGGTGCAGCGAGCAGGGCGGGAACCGTGGTCGGCCAGGTGCCGACTGCCCCGTTGGCTGACGCCTTCGCCGCGTCACGACAGCTGCCGAGGGTGGTGCTCGGCTTCGATCCGAGGCCGGACTGGTGGTCGAGCGTCGAGTTGAAATCGCCGGCCATGATCATGCTCTCGCCCGAGCACAACTTCGCGAGGTACCGCAGCCCGGCACGCCAGTCGGTCATGAGCGCCTTGACGGGCGCCGCTGGATGGGCCGCCACGATCACCGGGCCGGAGCCGTCGGCCGGGCGTGCCACGACCGTCGGGAGCACGGGCGTGGTGCCGCCCTCATCGTCGGCGACGACCCGGTAGGTGCCGAGCTTGGTCGAGATGAGCAGGGCCGTCGACTTGGCGCTGTCGGTCTTGTCGTACGCGAGCACGAGCACGCTGACGGGGCGCTTGGCTGCCTTCATCTTCGCGGCGACGGCGTTAGCGGTCTTGCGGGTCGTCTCGGGCAGGCTCACGATGTCGGCCTTCGAGTTGACGGCGAGCTTCGCGATGGTCGATGCGCCCGGAGCCCCGCCAAGGGTGTTCCACGCGAGCACACGAACGTCTCCGGCGGCCTTGACATCGAACTTCGTCGACCCGGTGCCGCGCTCGACGAGCACCCCACCGGTAACCGCCGCGAAGACCAGCAGCAGCACGGCCGCGGCAGCGAGCAGACTCCGCGCGGCGCGGAGGGCGAGGCCCGCGAAGAGGAACACGACCGCCACGACGACGGCGACGACCACGAGGATCCCGCGGAACGCGATCACCTGAGCGACGTAATAGCGCTGTTCCAGCCCGAGGACCTGGGGGAACGCCGCGACGAACAGCGCCGCGGCCAGGGCCAGCAGCAGGACGAAGGAGACGAGTCGACGGATCACGGTGGAACGAGCCTAGGGGACACCGCCGACTTCGACCTCTCCCGCACCGCCTACGATGGAGTCCATGATCACCGGGCCGATCGACCTGCATACCCACAGCAGCGTCTCCGACGGCACAGAGGCTCCCGCCGACCTGATCGCCAGCGCGGTGACGGCCGGCCTCGCGGCCGTGGCTCTCACCGACCACGACTCGACGAGCGGCTGGGACGAGGCGCGAGCGGCAATCGTGGGCACCGGCCTCACCCTCATTCCCGGCATGGAGCTCTCCACCCGGGTCGGCTACAACAGCGTGCACATGCTGGGGTATCTCTTCGACCCGGCTTCGCCCGAACTCGTGGAAGAGACCACCCGTCTCCGCAACGACCGGCTGCACCGCGCGGAGCGAATGGTCACGCGTATCGGCGCCGATTACGACATCGACTGGGGCGACGTGCTCGCCCAGGCCTCCGAGGGGGCGACTCTCGGTCGACCCCACATCGCCGATGCCCTCGTGGCGAAAGGCTACGCCCGGGATCGCAGTGCGGCGTTTGCCGGGATCCTGCACTGGCGCAGTGGCTACTACGAACCGCACGAGGCGCCCTCGCCCCTGCTCGGCATCCGCATCATCCGTGCGGCGGGTGGCGTGCCGGTGCTCGCGCACCCGGCCACCCGCGGGCGTGAGGCGAACCTGCCGCAATCCCACCTGCTTGAGCTCGTCGAAGCAGGGCTCGGCGGCGTCGAGATCAGCCACCGTGACAACACCGAGGGCGGCAAGCAGACGCTGCGCGCGCTCGCGGACCAGTACGACCTCATCGTGACCGGGTCGAGCGACTACCACGGCGAGGGCAAACCAAACCGGCTCGGCGAGAACACCACCGAGCCCGAGCAGCTCGAGCGCATCATCGACCGAGCCACCGGGTCGGCGCCGTTCGTCGGCTGATTCGCCAGACGAGTCTCGGCGTTGGGGCCCGCGCCCTGCACCCTCCCGAATTCGAAGGAAATCCTGGCGGCATGCCGCGCCGATCCGCCTCACTTTCGCGAAACGGCGCGAATCTCCTTCAAATTCGGAACGGGGCTGGGGACGGAGCCCGGTCGAGCTGGGCCCCTCGCTACTCCTGAGGAGCTTGCGAGGTCGACGACTGCTCGCCGGCCGGGCGACGTCGGCGGTTGCGGCTGCGTGAGCGTGCGGGGCGAGCCTCGCCCTCGCTCGATTCGGCGGGCGCGCTGGTCTCGGTGGCGGGGGAGGAGGATCCTGCACTGTCGCCGCCTCGGGTGCGCGAGCGACCCGAGCGACCGTCGGAGGATCGGCCCTCAGACGAGCGCCCCTCGGAGCGCCCACCCGACGAACGGCCGCCGGTCGACGGTGCCGTGCGGGGCGGAACCTCGCGCGACGTCGGCTTGAGACGGCCGCGGGTGCCCTCGGCGATGTCGAGGTCGGTGAAGAGGTGCGGGCTCGATGAGTAGGTCTCGACCGGCTCGGGCATGTTCATCTCGAGCGCGCGGTTGATGAGGGCCCACTTGTGCAGGTCGTCCCAGTCGACGAAGGTGACGGCGATTCCGGTCTTGCCGGCACGGCCGGTGCGGCCGGCACGGTGCAGGTAGGTGTCGTGGTCGTCGGGCACCGTGTGGTTGATCACGTGCGTGACGTCGTTGACGTCGATGCCTCGGGCCGCGACGTCGGTCGCGATCAGGATGTCTTTCTTGCCGGCCTTGAAGGCGGCCATGGCCCGCTCGCGCTGCTCCTGGTTGAGGTCGCCGTGGACCGCCGCAGCGCTGAACCCGCGGTCGTTCAGCTCTTCGACGAGCTTGGCAGCCGCGCGCTTGGTGCGGGTGAAGATGACGGTCTTGCCGCGACCCTCGGCCTGGAGGATGCGCGCGATGACCTCGTCTTTGTCGAGCGAGTGCGCGCGATAGACGACGTGCTTGATGTTCGCCTGCGTGAGGCCCTCGTCGGGGTCGGTGGCGCGGATGTGGATCGGCTTAGTCATGAAGCGGCGCGCGAGGGCGACGATCGGCCCAGGCATGGTGGCCGAGAAGAGCATGGTGTGGCGGGTCGGCGGGATTTGGGCGAAGATCTTCTCGATATCGGAGAGGAACCCGAGATCCAGCATCTTGTCGGCCTCGTCGAGCACGACCTCGGTGACGTCTTTGAGGTTGAGCAGACGCTGGCCCGCGAGGTCGAGGAGCCGACCCGGGGTGCCGACGACGATCTGCGCGCCGTCTTTGATCTGCTCGACCTGACCCTCGTACGCCTTACCGCCGTAGATCGAGACGATCTTCGTGTCGGGGCGGTTCGCCGTGGCGATCTCGAGGTCTTGGGTCACCTGCACGCACAGCTCGCGCGTCGGCACGACGACGAGCACCTTGACGCCGGGGACCGGGTGGTGGCCGATGCGCTGGATGATCGGGAGGCCGAAACCGAAGGTCTTGCCGGTGCCGGTCTTCGCCTGGCCGATGATGTCTTGGCCGGAGAGAGCGAGCGGAATGGTCTGGGTCTGGATCGGGAAGGGCTCGACGATGCCCTTTGCCGCCAGTGCATCGACCATGTCCTGGTCGATGGAGAGGTCGCTGAATGTCAAGTGTGGCCCTGTTTCATATAGAGGGGTAAGCCCACAGTTTAGCCGGTCGCATGCCAGCCCTCACCGGACGCCGGGCCGCAACCCTCTAAGGTGGTGCCGTGGTGTCGTGGAAGGGGTTCCGGTTCGGTCGGTCGTCGACCGCCGGTCAGCGTCCCCGACCTGCCCCGAGGCCCATCCCGGTGAGCCGGGTCGAGCTGGGCGATTTCACTCCCGATCTCGACGTCTACCTCGGCCTCGTCGCCTACTTCCAGCTCGCTCTGTTCGAGTCGCTCGGCCACGCGTCGAGCCTGGCTTCGTCTACCCGCACGAAGGCGCTGACCGGCGTGATCGCGGCGTCGACCCTCGAGCGACACAAGGCCATGCTCACCCTGATCGTGCGCGCCGACAAAGACGCGTCCGACGTGATGCAGCCGCACGCCGAGCTGATCGACGACTTCCAGCGCCGCACTACCGGCCGCGACTGGCACGAGGCCATGCTGGCGACCTACGTGGCAGCCGGCCTGCTCGACGACGTGTTCGTCCGCCTCGCCGATGGTCTGCCGGGCGACTACCGCGATCGCGTGGTCGCCGGTCTCGAAGTCGATGCCGAGAGCGATGAGACGGCGATCGTCGCCGAACTGTCGCTCGGGATCGGAGCCGATCCTCGCCTGGCCTCACGGCTGGCCCTCTGGGGGCGCCGTCTCGTCGGCGACACTCTTCTGGTGGCCCGCGCGGCGATCGCGGCCTCGCACCAGTCGGCCGACGACGAGCGACTCGAACCGGTCTTCACCGAGTTGATCGCCGCTCACACTCGGCGGATGGACGCCCTCGGCCTGACGGCCTAGTCGTCACCGAGACTGGCTCGCCGACGAGACGGCAGGATCCTGCACACCGCCGCACCCGCTATGCGCGCTTCAGGCGGTCTTGCGACCCTGGAACAGCTCTTCGAGCAACTCGCGATCGGCGGCCTCTCGACGCCGGGCGAAGACGCGCGCGACGCCGACGGCGGTCAACGCGGCGACGAGGAGCGTCACGATCCAGATCCAGCCGGCGTCCGACTTCCACTCGAGCCAGGTGAGAACCTCCCAGACCACGATGGCGGCCGAGGTCGACCAGCCGGCGACCCAGAACAACCCCCGCGTCGCCTGCCCGGGGAGGGCGAAGTGCACGATGAGGCCGATCAGGGCACCGCCGAGAGCGGCGAAGAGGAGTTCCACGGTTAGCTGACGAAGCCGACGCGGCCGCGCTCGACGCTGCCGACCTCGACGTAGGCGAGACCCGACGTGGGCACGATGTAGACCTTGCCCTTGCTGTCTTTCAGGGTGAAGTACGTCTTGCTTCCGTCGAGGGCCTCGGCGACGACCTTCTCGACGTCGGTCGGGGAGTCGTTCGACTCGAGGGTGATCTCACGGGGGCTGTTGGCGATACCGATGCGAATGTCCACGAGCACGACGATATCCGACTTCGTCGAAGCCCGCGGGCGGCGTTCACTCTGGGCAGAAGAGCCGAGGATCCCCGTGGTCGCCAGCCGTCGGATCCTGCGCTTCGATGTCGGCGGCAGCCGCTAGCGTCGACAGCGTGATCGCACCCCTGGATGCTTCCCAGCGCCTCGTCCTCGAGCTTGCCGACGGCGAGAGTGCCGCCGTGATCGGCGCCCCCGGGTCGGGCAAGACGACGGCGCTGATCGAGTTCGTGCTCGATCGGGTGCATCGCGACGGGTGGGGCCCGGCGGCCGTGCTGGCTCTGTCGCCGACGCGCGGGTCGGCCACCGCGCTCCGAGACACCCTCGCGGGGCGCCTCGACATCCCGTCGCCCGGCCCTCTCGCTCGAACGATCTCGTCGCTCGCCTTCGACATCGTCGGGCACGCGGCGCGGCTGGCGTCGAGCCCCGCGCCCACGCTGCTCACGGGCGGAGAGCAAGACGCCATCATCCGCGACCTTCTCGATGGGCATCTCGACGAGGGCACCGGGCCTGCCTGGCCCGACGAGCTCGGCCCGGTCGTCCGAGGTCTGCGAGGGTTCCGCACCGAGCTCAGGGAGGTGCTGATGCGCGCGACCGAGCACGGCATTGACGCGAACCGGCTCCGTGAATTGGGGGCGACGAACGGTCGTCCTGAATGGAGCGCCGTCGCCGACTTCGCCGACGAATACCACGCCGTCGTCGACGGCCTCCAGGTGTCGGCCCTCGACGCCGCCGAGCTCGTCGACTACGCGGTCGCAGCCCTCGACCGGGGCGAGTCGTCTCCTCTCGTGGCTGACTTGAGGGTGATTGTCGTCGACGACGCCCAGGAGGCGACCGAGTCGACCCTCGCGCTGCTGCGAGCATTCGCCCGACGGGGAGTGGCGATCATCGCGTTCGGCGACCCCGATCTCGCCACCAACGCGTTTCGCGGCGGCTCGCCCGACGTGCTCGGCCGCCTCGCCACCCGGCTGGGCCTCTCCCGGGTCACGACCATCACGCTCGAATCGGTGCACCGGCACGAGCCCTCGCTGCGGGGGTTCGTCTCGTCGATCACCGACCGAATCGGCACGGCCGGTGCCGGGCGACAGCACGCGGCACTCTCGGCGGCGCCCGAGTCGTTGGGCGCTGCTGCGCTGCAGCGCATCGAGTCGGACAGCCCGGCGCACGAGATCGCGTCGGTGGCCCGGGCTCTCCGCGAACACCATCTGTTCGGCGGGGTTCCGTGGTCGAAGATGATGGTCGTCGTCCGCAGCGGTGCTCTGGTGCCCGCGGTGGCGAGATCGCTGCACCTGGCCGAGGTGCCCACCCGCACGCCAATCGCCGGTCGCGCGGTGCGTGACGAATTCGGTGCCCGGCACCTCCTCCTCGCCGCCTCGGTGGCCACGGGGCGCGACGCCCTCACGCCGCTCGTCGCGGGCGAACTGCTCGCCGGGCCGCTCGCCGGCTTCGACTCCCTCAGCCTTCGCCGCCTTCGCCTCGCTCTCCGGGCGGAGGAGCTCGCGGGCGGCGGCACCCGATCCGCCGACGAACTGCTGGTCGAGGCGCTCTCCGGGCCGGGCCGCTTCGCCACGATCGACTCCCGCTTCGCCGCGCGGGCCGGGCGCTTCGCGACGAGCCTCGACCGCGCCCGCGCCGATGCGTCGAAAGGCCTCAGTATCGAAGAGATCCTCTGGGGGCTCTGGGAGCGAAGCGGCCTCGCCGACGACTGGAGCGCGCAGTCACGGGGGCACGGCATCGTCGCCTCCGAGTCAGACCGGCAGCTCGACGGGGTCGTGGCGCTCTTCACCGCGGCCAAGCGATTCGTCGAGCGGTCGCCCGAGGCCTCGGCGCTGGCCTTTCTCGACGCGATGATCGACGCGGATGTGCCCGAAGACACGCTGTCGCCGCAGGCGCTCGCCGAGACCGTGCTCGTGACGACCCCGTCCGGAGCCATCGCGGCCGAGGTCGACGTCGTGGTCGTGGCCCGACTGCAAGACGGGGTGTGGCCGAATCTGCGGGTGCGGGGCGGGCTGCTCTCTCCCGACGCTCTGGTCGAAGCGGCAGAGGGGGATCCTTCGGTGTCGTCCGTCGGTGAAACGCCTCCCACCGGAGCTCCCGCCGGTTCGTCTGCCGCCGGGTCCTCCGCCGGGGCGTCCGTCGTCGACCGACGGGCCGGCGTGCTCTCCGACGAGCTCCGGATGTTCGCGCTCGCCGTCTCGCGGGCCCGTCAGCAGGTCATCCTGTCGTGCACGGCCAACGACGACGAGTCGCCGTCGATGTTCCTCCGCCTGCTGCCGCCCACCACCCCGCTCGTCGACGTGCGACCGCCACTGTCGCTGCGGGGCCTCGTGGGCCACCTCCGACACGCGCAGCTCGCCTCCCGCAGCGCCGTCGATTCGGCCGATGCCGCCATCGGCCTGGCGCGCCTCGCGGCGGCCGACGTCGCGGGCGCTGCTCCCGACGAGTGGTACGGCCTCCACGAGCCCTCCACCCTCGACGAGCTCGTCGACCTCGACGATCCCGAGGCCCGCGTGCGAGTCTCGCCGTCGGCCATGGGCAGTTTCGAGGAGTGCCCGCTGCACTGGTTCGTCGACCGCTTCGGCGGCTCGTCGTCGAGCACGGCCATGGGGCTCGGCACGGTGATCCACGACGTGATGGAGAACGCCGTCGAGATCGACGCCGACTCGCTCTGGAGGAGCGTCGAGGCGCGCTGGGGCGAGCTCGAATTCGAGTCGGAGTGGATTGGAGCCGCCGAGAAGAAACGCGCGCGTGCCATGACCGAGAGCCTCTCGGCCTACCTGACCGACTTCGTCGCTAGCAACTCCACGCTGCTCGGCGCCGAGTCGGCTTTCGAGCTCGACGCGGCGCCCGCCCTCCTCCGCGGGATGATCGACCGGGTCGAGCAGCAGGCCGACGGCAGCGTCGTCATCGTCGACCTCAAGACCGGCAAGTACGCCCCCTCGGCTCCCGAGGCGGAGAAGAACCCGCAGCTCGGCAGCTACCAGCTGGCGCTCGCCGAGGGCGCGCTCGAGGCGGCCTCGGCCGACTCGCCCCGGGGCGGTGCGAAACTCCTGTTCGTCGCGGTGTCGACCGCCAGAAAGCCCTACGTCGAGCGATCGCAGACGGCATTCGACGGGGAGGCCCTTGCGGCCTTCCGAGAGCGCGTGCAAGACGACGCCCGCGGCATGGCGAAGCGCGTGTTCGAGGCGCGGATCGACGAGCACTGCCTCCAACGGCACGGTGGCTCGTGCCGAATCCACGTGGTCGGAGAGGTCACCCAGTGAGCGATTCTTTCGACGAGGGTGTCGCCGTGTCTACGCTCTCAGTTCAGTACTCGGCCATCGACATCGCCGAGGCCCTCGAGCTGCCTCCGCCCACGATCGAGCAGCGCGCCGTCATCGAGGCGCCGCTCGAGCCAGCCCTGGTCGTCGCGGGCGCCGGCAGCGGCAAGACGGAGACGATGGCGAGTCGAGTCGTCTGGCTGCTCGCCAACGGATTCGTCACAGTGCCCGAGGTGCTGGGGCTCACCTTCACACGGAAGGCGGCCGGCGAGCTCGGCGAGAGGATCGGCCGGCGGATCGACCTTCTCATCGAGCGCGGCCTCCTCGACACGCAGGGCGACCCGTTCGAGACGCCGACCGTGTCGACCTACAACGCGTTTGCCAACGCGATCTTCCGCGATCACGCGTTGATCGTGGGCCGTGAGAGCGAGTCGCAACTGCTCGGCGAGGCATCGGCCTGGCAGCTCGCCCGCTCCCTCGTCATCCGGAGCACCGACGAGCGTCTCGCCACCCTCGGCAAGTCGGTCGACCAGATCACCGAGGCCGTCCTGTCGCTGAGCCACGCCCTCGGCGAGAACGTCGCCGACCCCGCTGCCGTGTCGGCAATGGCCGACCGATTCCTCGACGTCGCCTCGCTGCCGTTCAGCGGTCGAGCGCCTCGTCCCCACGTGCGACGGGCAGCTGCAGCACTCGAGACGCTTCCCCCGCTCGTCGACCTCGCGACCGCATTCGCCGACGAGAAGGCGCGTCGGGGCTTCGTTGAGTTCTCCGACCAGGTCGCCCTCGCCCTCGAGGTCTGCGAGACATCCGCCAGCGTGGTGGGGGAGTACCGCGACCGGTTCAAAATAGTGCTGCTCGACGAGTACCAAGACACCAGCGTCGTTCAGACGCGACTGCTCTCACGCCTCTTCGGCGGCACAGCGGTCATGGCTGTCGGCGATCCGCACCAGTCGATCTACGGCTTTCGGGGCGCGAGCGCAGCGAACCTCGGGCGCTTCCCGGTCGACTTCGACGCGCGACCCGATGCCTCATACACGCTCTCGACGAGCTGGCGAAACCCGGTCAGGGTCCTCGACTCGGCCAACGTGGTCGTCGACGAGTTGTCCCGCAGATCCGACGTCGCGGTCGGCACGCTCGCGGCCCGCCCGAACGCGCCGCTCGGCGAGGTCAGCGCGGCCTTCGCCGAGACCCTGCCCGAAGAGGCAGCCGCGGTGGCCGAGTGGTTCGAACGGGAGCTGCGGATCCTGAATCCCGACGGAACGAAGCGCACCGCCGCGGTGCTCTTCCGCTCCAAGAAGAACGTGCAGGCCTTCGCTGCAGCCCTGCGTGCGCGCGGGGTGCCGTTCCACATCCTGGGGGTGGGCGGCCTGCTGTCAAGACCCGAAATCGTTGACCTGGTCAGCTGCCTGCGCGTGTTGCACGATCCGGCAGCCGGGTCGGAACTGATTCGGCTGATGGCCGGGGCCCGATGGCGCATCGGCATCCACGACATCGCGATGCTTCGCGAGGTCTCGTCGTGGCTGTTCCAACACGACCACGCTCAGCAGAAGCTGCCCGACGAGGTGCGCGCCCGACTGCGGGCTTCCGTCGCCGCGGGCGAAGACGGGTCGATCGTCGACGCACTCGACTTCGTGGGCACGGCTCCCGAATCGCACGGGCAGCTGCGGCGATTCAGCCCGAAGGGCCTCTCGAGGCTGCGGGCGCTCGCGCGACAGCTGGCCTTCCTACGCAACCGGGTCGGGCTCGATCTCGTCGACCTCGTGGCTCTGGTGCAGCAGGAGATGCTCCTCGACATCGAGGTGGCGGCGGTCAGCGGCTCCGTTCACGGCCGGGCGTACCTGCAGGCGTTCGACGATGAGGTCGCGGGCTATGCGGCCATCGACGAGTCGGCCAGCCTCGCCGGGTTCCTCTCCTGGATCAGCGCGGCCGAGCGCCGTGACGACATGGGGCCGCGCTCCGACGCCAGCGAGGCCGGGGTCGTCCAACTGCTCACCGTGCATGGGTCGAAGGGCCTCGAATGGCAGCTCGTCGCCGTGCCCCGGCTCGTCGAGGGCGAGCTGCCCGGCACAGCTCGCGAGGGCAACGGCTGGGTCGCGTTCGGCGAACTGCCCTACGAGTTCCGCGGCGACGCGATGGAACTCCCGGTGCTCGCCTGGCGTGGAGCCGAAGACCAGAACGAGTTCCATGAAGCCGTCGAGGTGTTCCGTGACGAGCTCAAGCAGCGCCACCTCGCCGAAGAGCGCCGTCTGGCCTACGTCGCCCTCACCCGTGCGCAAGACGCCCTGCTGCTGACCGGGTCGTTCTGGGCCACACAGAAGCGACCGCGAACGGCCAGCCTCTATCTGCGCGAGCTCGCCGAGGCGGAGATCATCAACGCGGGTTTCTTGCCCGACGCGTCGGCGTTCGAGGAGAACCCCCTGGCGGCGGAGTACCGCACCCCCGAGTGGCCGTTCGACCCGCTCGGTGCCCGGCGACCCGCGGTCGAGAACGCCGCCGCCTTGGTGAAGACCGCCATCGAGCGACACGACGACGACGCGGGCCGCTGGAACGCCGATATCGAGCTCCTGCTCCGCGAACGACAGGCGGCTCGAGAGAACGCGGTTGTGACGGCTCTTCCGCAGCGCATCCCCGCGTCGCGATTCAAAGACTACGTCGACGACCCGGCGGCAGTGGTCGCTGCGCTTCGGCGGCCGTTGCCCGAGAGGCCCTATCGAGCCACGCGTCTCGGCACCCTCTTCCACGACTGGGTCGAAGCGCGTTACCGGCCCACCGGCCGACTCGAAACCCTCGATTCCGGCGGGCTCGATCTCGACCTCGACGAGGGCGAGCGCGGTGTGCTCGCCGCGGGAGTACCGATCGATGTCGACGACGCCCGTCGGCTGGCAGAGCTGCAGGCGACCTTCGAGGCGTCGGAGTGGGCTGAACTCGAACCCGTCGACGTCGAGCTCGAGATCCACCTGCCCCTCGGCTCTCGCACCGTCATCTGCAAGATCGACGCCGTGTTCGAACGCGACGGCCGCTTTCAGGTCGTCGACTGGAAGACGGGCAAGGCGCCGCGCGACGCCGACGAGCTCCAGCTCAAGCAGCTCCAGCTCGCGCTCTACCGGGAGGCGTACGCCTCATTCCGGGGTATCGACCCGGACCAGATCGACGCGGTGTTTTACTTCGTGGCCGACGACGATAAGCTCGAGCCGAGCCACGTCAGCGACCGCGATGAGCTCGAGAAGCTGTGGGGTGGCGTCGAAGCGAGGCTCTGACCGTACCACGGGCCTCCGTGCCGGCGGGCTGGCTGAACCGGGTGCAACCGTCGGCAACCGGCCGGGACGGGCACCGCGTCAGGCCGACTCGCTCCGGTGTCGCTCCGTCGTCGCCAGCAAATTCTCGACGCCGGCGACGTCCAACGCCTCGGTCGACCCCGACACCAGCGGGCGCTCGTCGGACTGCTGCACCGAATCGACCAGCCGAGACATCATCGCGACGGCATCATCGACGACCTCGGTGTTCTTCGTGTGGCTGCCGTGCAGCAGATACCGCGCGAGATCGAGCTCGTGGTACAGCGTCGCGCGGTTGCGGAGCTGGCGCTCGCTGGTGCCGCGGGCCGCCGCGTACGCGTCGAAGACCGCATCGACGCTGTCGTCGTTGGGGGCTCCGAGCACCCAGGCGAGGTCACGCGCAGGATCCGCGATCTGCAGCTCGTGCCACCCCAGAATTCCGCTGATCCGGTCGCCCGACACCAGCACCGACGAGGCCTCGAGCGATCCATTGATCACCGTCGGCTGGAACTGCCAGAGCTGACTGTCTTGAATCGCCGACTCCCAGCGCTCCACGAGAGCGGCGGGGAGTAGCCCCGTCGCCGCGGCGCGGTCGACCACGCTGGCGGACGACCGCATGGCCTCGAAGGGCGTGTGGCTCGTGAGCCCCGAGTCGGTGACGAAGCTGGTGGGGAGCGAGTGAATGGCCGCGATTGCGGCTCCGACCGACGACGGGAGGCCGGATCCTGCGATCATCTCGGAGACGACGAGGGGCTCGCCCGCGAGGTAGTCGTAGAGAATTGCTCGCGTCTCGGCGATGGGTGCCTGGCCGCGATACGACGGCACTCCGAACGAGAGCCGGCTGCGGACTCCCTGGCTGAGCGCGCGGATGGCCACGAGATCGGCGGACTGCTGAGCTTCGGCGCGCGTCGTTCTCGGAACCCGGATGATCCACTCCTCGCCACCCGAGCCCGAGAGTCGAGCGGAGTCGAAATCGCCGGCGCCGATGGAGCCGTGTGGGCCGGCCCGGCGGACGTCGAGGTCGGCGACGGCAGCCGTCGCCAACGCGGCTAGAGTGAAGTGGGATCTGGCCATGCCGTAAGGGTAGGCCGACAGCCACGGCCTGCCTCGTGCGCCACGCTGGTTCCTCGAGTCGATTGGTGGTCGGATGCCTGAACGTTCCTCTGGAAGCCAGGAGTCGTTCGCGGCGAAGCTCCCGCTCTCTCGGCACCAGATCGATCGTGACTACCTCACCCGGGAGCGCGAGGGCCTTTTTCCTGAACTGCTCGCCAATTCGGCGACGCGCGTGGTGCCGGTGTGGCACGGGCGTGCGCTCTTCGCCGGGAGCTCGTCGATCTCGCTCCTGTCACCCGATGCGATTCCGACGCAGTCCACTCTCGTCTACCTGGGGCGCTCTCTCGACCCCGATGCCCCAGAACCCGTCGGCACTCCGATCGTCGCGGCGATTCTCGACGACGACCAGGCGGCGACCCTCGCGTCCGAGGAGGAATGGGGCAATCTTCGCATGTTCGCGACCGGGCTGAGCGACCGGGATGCCGGGCTCGCCACCGAAGCGATCGCCATTGCGAACTGGCACGCCTCGCACCGGTTCTCGCCGAGGACGGGGCGGCCCCTCGTACCGGCGAAGGGCGGCTGGGTGCGAATCGACCCCGACGATGGCCACGAGATCTTCCCGCGCACCGATCCGGCGATCATCGTCGGCGTCACCGACGAAGACGATCGTCTGCTGCTCGGCTCCAATGCCCTGTGGGAGAAGAACCGGTTCTCGCTTCTCGCCGGGTTCGTCGAACCCGGTGAGTCGCTCGAACACGCCGTCCAGCGCGAGATCTTCGAGGAGTCGGGTGTGCGCGTCGTCGACCCCGTCTATCTCGGTTCGCAGCCCTGGCCCTTTCCTGCCTCGTTGATGGTGGGCTTCCGCGCGACCGTCGACCCGGCCGACCCCGGCACCCTCGAGCCCGACGGCGCGGAGATCATCGACCTCCGCTGGTTTACCCGCGACGAACTGGCTGGCGCCGGCGACAGCGTGATTCTGCCCGGCCGTTCCTCGATCGCGCGCGCGATCATCGAGGACTGGTTCGGCGCCGAGCTCGACGACTGAGCGGCGTACGACCGATGGAGGCCGCCGACCTGATCGCAGGTCTCGACGAGCAGCAGCGCGTCGCCGCAGAGACACTTCTGGGGCCCGTCTGCCTACTCGCCGGGGCCGGCACGGGAAAGACCCGGGCCATCACGCATCGCATCGCCTACGGTGTCGCGACCGGTGTCTACGCGCCGAACCGAGTGATGGCACTCACCTTTACCTCACGGGCCGCGGCCGAGCTTCGAGGGCGTCTTCGAGTGCTGGGCGCCGGGGGAGTGGCGGCCCGCACCTTCCACGCCGCCGCGCTCTCCCAGCTCGCCTACTTCTGGCCGCAGACCATGGGTGGCACGATGCCGCGGTTGCTCGAGAGCAAGGCCAAGCTCGTCGCGCACGCGTCGGAGACCCTCCGGCTTCGGCTCGACACCGCCAGTCTTCGCGACCTCTCGGCCGAGATCGAGTGGCGAAAAGTCTCGCGTCTGACGATGGAGGAGTACTCGCACTCCCTCGCCAGCCGGGCTCTGCCTCAGAACGTGACATCGGAGCAAGCCCTCGACCTTCACCAGGCCTACGAAGACATCAAGGATTCGCGCCGGCAGCTCGACTTCGAGGACGTCCTGTTGGCGACGGCGGGGATGCTGGAACTCGAAGCGCGAGTCGCGCAGCAGGTGCGCGAGCAGTACCGCTTCTTCGTCGTCGACGAGTATCAGGACGTCTCGCCCCTGCAGCAGGATCTGCTCGACCTCTGGCTCGGCGATCGCAACGACGTGTGTGTAGTCGGTGACGCCAGCCAGACGATCTACTCGTTCGCCGGAGCATCGTCGGAGTACCTGCTCGGTTTCGGCTCTCGCTATGACAACGCGACCGTGCTTCGACTCGAACAGAACTACCGCTCGGCCAGGCCCATCGTCGAGACCGCCAACGAGCTGATGCGGGGTCGGCCCGGTGCCCTCCACCTGCATCCCGCCCAGTCGGTCCCCGGCCCCCTGCCGCGCATCACCGACCACTCGTCTGACTCGTCGGAGGCCCGTGCCGTCGCCGAGTCGATCGCCGCCGAGATCCGTGGGGGAACGCCACCCGAGTCGATCGCCGTGCTCTTTCGCGTCAATGTGCAGACCGCCGCTCTCGAGCGCGCGCTCGAAGACGCCGGCGTGAGCACGCGCCTGCACGGGTCGACCCGCTTCTTCGACCTGCGCGAGGTGAAGCAGGCGCTCATGATGCTGAAGGGCGCCGCGGTGAGCATCGTCGACGAGCCCCTCTTCAAAACCGTCAGCGATGTGCTTCGCTCGCTGGGCTGGGCGCAAGAACCCCCCGAACAACGGGGCGCCGTCCGTGACCGCTGGGAATCGCTCAACACCCTCATGGGTTTGGCGGAGTCGGCGGTGCCGGGCACCACCCTGCGCCAGTTCGTCGACGAGCTCTTCGCTCGCCAGGTCGGCCAGCACGAGCCCACGATGTCGGCCGTGACGCTTGCCACCCTGCACTCCGCGAAGGGGCTCGAGTGGGAGAGCGTCTACATCGTCGGCTTGAGCGAGGGGCTGATGCCGATCAGCTACGCGAAGACGTTCGAGGGCATCGACGAAGAGCGGCGCCTCCTCTACGTCGGTGTCACACGAGCTCGGCAACGGCTGAATCTCTCGTGGAGCCGGACAGGCCAGGGCCGATCGATGCAGGAGCGTCGCCCGAGCCGGTTCTTGGAGGAGCTCCGCATCCGCAGTCGGGATGAGGTCGGCTCACCGACGTCGTGACCTCCCCGGTGTCGACGTCGAGCATCTCGAGCACCGCGTCGGGAAGGCGGTCGGCGCTGCCCGTCAGCCGGTTCAGCGCTCGCCGACTCGCCCGAACGGCGATCTCGCCGACGAGGAGTGGCGAGTGCTCGCGAGGCGGGCGCCCCCAGAGCTGACCGGCGATGGCCCCCCAGGCGGAGTCGACGTCGGCCCGATGCAGATCGAGACACCGGCAGCAGGCAGTCACCCCGGGCACGACCACCGGGCCGATCCGCGCGAACGAGTCTCCGGTGACGACGCAGAGGTGCGGAACGTCTCGCCGGAGCCATCCCGAGGTCACGACCGGATCGTGAACGTGCGACGACACCGCGATGGCGAGGGCGGGCGTCTCGCCAACGTCGTCGTGGGGGAGGTCGCGGTCGACCCGTACCCCCTCGGCGGTGAGCATCGCGGCAATCGAGGCAGAAAGACCAGAGGATCCCGGCACCTCGACGATCGGCCCCTCGCCGGGGCCGGGTGACACCAGTGCGGGCCGGAGACGCTCGACCAGCTCGGCGACCTCGTGATCGGGGCAGCCGACCCGCTGCGCGATCGGCGGCGTGCCGGAGCGGCCGTGGCCGGCGGCGATGGCGGCGATGATGCGCTCTTGCTTGGTCGTCACCCCGTCGAGGACGGCTCGGGGACGATCGACGCCGATCTGCAGAGTCTGCGGATCGCGCCACACGAGAGGAAGACGGGGATCGAGTCGGATGTCCATGCCCACAAGCATCGACAATCCGCGCAGATCGCGCTGGAGTTCTCCACAGGCCCCGATCCAGAGGCCACGATCTACAGGCCCAGCGAGGCCGAGGCGAGCTAGCTCCGCGGATCCTCGGCGGTTCCGTCTTCGGCCTCGCGGGGGCGGTCGTCGCTCACGTCGTTGAGGAGGTCTTCGATGGCGCGGTCGACGTCGTCGGGCTCGGGCTGGCCGCCCGTCAGTCGCGCGATCAGGCCCTGGGGATCGTCGATGTCGTCGCTGGTGGGGACGATATCGGGGTGGGCCCAGAGCGAGTCGCGAACCTCGCCGCCGGCGGCGTCGCTGACGGCCTGCCACATGGCGGCCGCCTCGCGAAGTCGGCGCGGACGGAGTTCGAGCCCGACCAGGGTCGCGAATGCCGACTCGGCGGGGCCTCCGGCGGCGCGCCTCCGGCGAACGGTCTCGGCGATCGACGACGACTTCGGCAGACGTTCGGTGGCCTTCGCCGTGACCACGTCGACCCACCCCTCGATCAGGGCGAGGGTCGTCTCGAGGCGAGCCAGCGCCGCGAGTTGCTCTTCTGTCTTCGGCGGGATGAGGGCACCGCTCGCCATGGCCTCACGCAGCTCTTCGGGATTCGACGGGTCGAAGTCGGCGGCGAGCTCTTCGAGCCGACCGGTGTCGATCGAGATGCCCTGCGAGAACTCCCGGATGGACGAGATGAGGTGCAGGCGCAGCCATCGGGCGTGGCGGAACAGGCGAGCGTGCGCGAGTTCGCGGACAGCCAGATACAGCTGCACCTGATCGATGGGAATGTCGAGGCCGTCACCGAACGCGGCCACGTTCTGTGGAACGAGAGCGGCCTGCTGGTCGTCGAGGAGGGGGATTCCGACATCGCCGCCGGAAACGACCTCGGTCGAGAGCTGACCCACGACCTGGCCGAGCTGCATCGCGAACAGAGCGCCGCCCACGTTACGCATCACCTGGCTGGCGCCCGCGAGCATCTCGCGCATTTCTTCGGGCGCCTGGTCGCGGAGCACGCTGGTGAGCGAGTCGGCGATGGAGTCGGCCACCGGCTCGGCGAGCTGGCTCCACACCGGCATTGTTGCCGAGGCCCATTCGGCCCTGGTCATCAGGCGGGGCTCGACAGTGAGCTCGGCCACGTGCGCGACCTCGTCGAGCCAGAGGGCGGCGACGTGGAACGCCTGCTCGAGGGCGCTCACCTGGCCGGGAGACGTCTCAATCGCCGATTGCGTGGCGATGCTCGCGGACTGCTCGGTGGCGAGCGTCCAGTCGATCCCGTCGCCCGAGCGGCTGACGGCCGACTGGAGCTGACTCATGAGCCGTGCCATGAAAGCGGGATCATTGGGCAGACCAGCCGCCCCGACGAGCTTCGACGGGTCGATCTCGGAATCACCCGAGAGGAACTGCCGGAGCATGTCGCGGAACTCGTCTTCGGGGCCCGGCTGCGAATCTTCAGACATGGCAACTACGCTATCTCCTGGCCACACGAACAGTCTGGGATTCGCCCGCTTCTCGCAAGGTCCGCCTCTGCGCCCAGGGCGAACAGCCCGCAGCTGTTCGTCGCTCCCCGAAAGGCAGTACCGAGTTGGCTCGATTCGTCGCCCCCGCCTCCCGCCCGAATACCCCGGCTCGACGAGGGTGGCTCGGCCCAGTGGTGCTGGCTATTGCCCTCCTCATTGGCATCGTCCTCTCCGTCCTCCCGGCGCCGTACCTCATCGAGCAGCCGGGCCCGGTCTTCGACACCCTCGGCACGAACGAGTTCGACGGTAAGCAGACGCCCCTTATCACGATCGAGGGCCACGAGACCTACCCGACCGCGGGTTCGCTCGACCTTCTCACCGTGAGCGTTCTGGGCAACCAGGCGCAGCGACCGAACTGGGCAGAGATCGTCAGCGCGTGGTTCGACCCCAGCAAGGCGGTCATCCCGGTCGAGGCCATCTACCCGACGGGCGTCTCGAACAAGCAGGTCGATCAGCAGAACACGATCGACATGGAACAGAGCCAGAAGTCCGCCATCACGGCCGCCCTGGCACACGAAGGGTTCGACGTCACGACGAAGATCGCCGTGAGCGCGGTCGAGAAGGGAAGCCCGGCCGACGGGGTCTTGAAGAAGGGCGACGTGATCCGGTCGATCAACGGCACTTCACTGTCGAAGAACAGTGACGTCGATTCCCTCCGAGCGCTGGTGGCCGAGAACGGAACGAAACCCGCAAAGATCACGTACACCCGAGGATCCTCGAGTGGGTCGTCTGGCACGACCGTCCGCACTGCCACCGTGACCCCCGTGGAGCAGAGCGGCACGTACCTCCTCGGCATCGGCGCCAGCGTGGCCTACACGTTCCCCTTCACGGTCTCGCTGAAGCTCGCCGACGTCGGAGGGCCGAGCGCGGGTCAGATGTTCGCGCTCGGAATCATCGACAAACTCACTCCGGGCGAGCTCAATGGCGGCAAAAAGGTGGCCGGCACGGGCACCATCACGGCGGGCGGCACGATCGGTGCCATCGGCGGAATCCGGCAGAAGATGTACGGGGCGCGCGACTCGGGCGCCACGGTGTTCCTCGCTCCCAAGAGCAACTGCTCCGAGGTGACCGGGCACATTCCGTCCGGCCTCGACGTCTACGCGGTGTCCGATCTCGACGATTCGGTCGCAGTGCTGAAGACGATCGCCGACAAGGGCGACACGGCCGCGCTGCCAACCTGCCCCGCGTCCTGACCGGTGCGACTCGGCCTGCCATGAGGTCGGTCGGCACCCAATGCACGGGTTCTCCACAGGCTGTTCGCCACTAGGCGTAGCTCGGAGGTTGGGCACATAGGATGGCCACTCCACCTCTCCATCAGCCAGGAGCAACCTCTTGACTTCCTCTGCATCAGCGTCGTCGGCCGTCACCGGTCGTCGTTCGCCGCGAGTTCCCGTCCTCGTCACCATCGGCATTCTCGCCGGTCTCGTGATCCTCTTCTTCCTCTTCTCAGGGCTCGCGACCGACTACCTCTGGTACCAGCAGCTCGGGTTCTCCAGCGTGATCATGACGCAGTGGATCGCCGGCACCGCGCTCTTCTTCATCGGGTTCCTGGGCATGGCGCTTCCCGTGTACGCGAGCATCGACATCGCGTTCCGCTTCCGCCCCGTCTACGCCAAGCTCAATTCGCAACTCGACCGCTACCAGCAGGTCATCGAGCCGCTCCGCCGCACAGTGATGTTCGGCATTCCGATCGTGCTCGGGCTCTTCGGGGGCATCGCCGCCTCCACGCACTGGGCTATGGTCTTGCAGTGGTTGAACCGCACCCCGTTCGGCAAGACCGACCCGCAGTTCGGTCTCGACATCGGGTTCTACGTCTTCTCGCTCCCGTTCTATCAAGGGCTCGTGGGCTTCGCGTCGGCGGTCGTGCTCCTCTCCGTCATCGCCGCGCTCGCGACTAGCTACCTCTACGGCGCCCTGCGCTTCTCCGGTCGCGAGGTGCGCATCTCTCGCGTCGCCCGCATTCAGATCGCGGTCACCGCAGCCCTCTACCTCGCGCTTCAGGCGGTCAGCCTCTGGCTCGACCAGTACGCCACGCTGACCGACGGCTCCGGCAAGCGCATCGTCGGCGCCACGTATACCGATGTCTTCGCGGGCATCCCCGGCAAGCAAATCTTGGCCTACGCGGCTGCGGTCGTCGCGATCCTCTTTATCGTCACCGCGGTCATCGGCCGCTGGCGCTTCCCGATCATCGGAACCGTCGCGCTGCTCGTGATCAGCCTGCTCATCGGGGCGATCTACCCGTGGATCATCCAGCGCTTCACCGTCGTCCCGTCCGAGAAGAGTGTGGAGTCGGCGTACATCCAGCGCAATATCGAGGCGACCCGCGACGCCTACGGGGTCTCTGATGTGAAAGAGGAGACGTACCAGGCGAAGTCGAGCGCGACGGAGGGCGCTCTGGCCAGCGACGCGGTGACCACCGAGAACATCCGCATCATCGACCCCGCGCTCGTCACCGAGACCTTCGCGCAGCTGCAGCAGTTGCGCCAGTACTACTCGTTCGCCGACAAGCTCGACGTCGACCGCTACCGCATCGACGGCAAGGTGCAAGACACCGTCATCGGCGTGCGCGAGCTCAACACGGCCGGCCTCGGCTCGGCCAACAACGACTACAACTCCACGTTCGTGTACACACACGGCTATGGCGTCGTGGCCGCTTACGGCAACCAGCGCAGCTCCGAGGGTGAGCCGGTGTTCCTCGAGTCCGACATCCCGGTCAAGGGCAAGCTCGGCGACTCGTCCGATTACCAGCCTCGCGTCTACTTCGGAGAGAAGAACCCCGCCTACTCGATCGTGGGGGGCAACGAGAGCAAGAAGATCGAGCTCGACTATCCCTCCGGCTCGAACGACGAAACCGGAAACCCGACCACCAATTACACGGGCGACGGCGGGCCCAAGCTCGACAACGTCTTCAAGAAGTTGATCTATGCGATCAAGTTCCAGTCCGAGCAGATCGTCCTCTCTGACGCAGTCAACAACGATTCGCAAATCCTCTACGACCGCGATCCTGCCACCCGTGTAAAGAAGGTCGCCCCGTATCTCACGCTCGACGGCGATCCCTACCCCGCTGTCGTCGACGGCAAGGTCCTCTGGATTGTCGATGCCTACACTACGAGCGACGACTACCCCTACTCCGATCAGCAGAGCCTGTCGAACACGGTTGCGGCAGACAAGAGTGCTCAGAGCGCCTTCGCGTCCGACAACATCAACTACATCCGCAACTCGGTCAAGGCGACCGTCGACGCGTACTCGGGCAAGGTCACCCTCTTCGCGTGGGACAAAACCGATCCGATCCTCCAAACCTGGCAGAAGGTGTTCCCCTCGACGGTGAAGCCGATGAGTGAGATGAGCAGCACGCTGCTCAGTCACGTGCGCTACCCCGAAGACCTGTTCAAGATGCAGCGTGCGACTCTGGCGACGTACCACGTGACAGACGCAGGGTCGTTCTTCTCTGGCGACGACGCATGGGCTATTCCCACCGATGCCTCCGACTCGACGTCGACGAAGTCGGCCGAACAACAGCCGTACTACCTGACCATGAAGCTTCCGGGCCAAGATGCGGCTTTCCAGCTCTATACGACCTACCAGCCTCAGCAGTCTGCGGCCTCGAATGCACGTAACGTACTGACCGGCTACCTTGCGGCGAATTCCGACGCGGGCTCCACCAAGGGGCAGGTCTCGAGCGACTACGGCAAGTTGACCCTGCTCACCCTGCCCAAAGACGACAGCGTGCCAGGGCCCAACCAGGTGCAGGCGAACTTCAACTCGAACGAAGAGGTCGCAAACACGTTGGCGCTTCTTCGTCAAGGTGACACCTCGGTCACACGAGGCAACCTGCTGACCCTGCCGGTCGGCGGTGGGCTGCTCTACGTGCAGCCTGTCTACGTCCAGTCGAACTCCTCCGGTTCTTATCCGATCCTTCGCAAGATCCTGGTGTCATTCGGCGGGCAGATCGCGTTCGAAGACACCCTCCAAGAGGCCCTCGACTCGATCTTCGGCGGCGATGCGGGTGCCTCGACGGGCGACAGCGGAGTTCCGACGACCGGTGACGGCACGACCGGCGGCGGCAGCAGCTCGACCGGGAGCGGCAGCGGCTCGACCGGCGGGGGGTCCACATCAGGATCCGGCGCGACGTCGGGCAGCACCGGCTCCGGGGCCGGCACCAGTGCAGCCCTCGACTCGGCGCTTGCAGACGCACAGAAGGCCCTCGACGACCGCAAGGCCGCCTACGCCTCAAACGACCTGGTGGCGGCTGCCGAGGCGGACGCCGCGCTCCAGAAGGCCGTTGAGGCGGCCGTGAAGGCGTCGGAGTAGATCCCGGCGACTGGCGAGTAGCGACTAGAGGCTAGCTGCCCCGCACGAAGGCCGCCGTGCACCCGAGTTCGGGTGCACGGCGGCGTTTGTCGTTGAGGCCGCTGCAATCGCGGGGTCGGGTGCGGAGCGGCAGGGCGCGGATGCAGAAGTCTGTTCGTGATCTCGGGTGGCCGGATCCTGAAGTCAGGTGAGGGGGCTTGGAATGCAGGAGTGGGGGCGATCAGCGCGCGTCCGTCAGGTGTGCCGGCTGCTTGGCCACCTGAATTCAGGGTCGCGCCGGTCGCGTGCCTGCAGTCAGGAGTGCTTCGCCCGAACACCGGAGTTCACGCGCACGTGACCCGATCCGGCCTCGATTAGACCCGTGCCGGATCCCGTGCTAGAGTCATTTCTTGTGCCGCGGGGTGGAGCAGTTCGGTAGCTCGCTGGGCTCATAACCCAGAGGTCGTAGGTTCAAATCCTGCCCCCGCAACAAGAGAAAGGCCCTTGACCAGCATTTGTCTGGTCGAGGGCCTTTTGCTTTGCGCGGTTGTGCGCCTGCCGGAGCGCGCTCGACGCGCTCTTGCGCGGCCCAGGTCAGGCGTCGAGGTCGAGGCTGGCGACGCGGTCGCCGGCAGTGCTCATATGCACGCGCATTGCGGCCTCGGCGGCGGCCGGGTCTCGGGCGGCGATCGCCTCGTAGATGCCGATGTGCTCTCGCAGGGCGACTTCACCCTGCTCTCGGTCGCGCAGTCCGCGCTCGACCCAGAGTCGCAGGAGTGAGCGAACGCTCTGCAAGAGGTCGCGCAGCACGACGTTGTCGGCACTTGCGGCGATCTGCAGATGGAAGCGCACGTCCGCCTCCACGAAACGGTCGAGGTCGTCGAGGGTCGCCTTCATCGTCTCGATGTGACTGCCGAGGGCCGCGATCTCGGCGTCCGTGATCCTGCTGGCGGCATAGGTAGCCGCCTGGATCTCCAGCCCACTTCGTACCTCTATGAGCTCGCGGGTACGAGAAGCCGAGAGCATGAGGCCCCAGCTCAGCGTGGTCGGAAGCAGCTCCGACGTGGAGTCGCGCAGGTAGGTGCCGGATCCTGGTCGCACGGTGACGATGCCGAGGATCTCGAGTGCCGCTAGCGATTCGCGAACGGCCGAGCGCCCGACGCCCAGCTTCTCGGCGAGTTGCCGCTCGGGCGGCAGGCGTGACCCGGGAGCCAGCTCGCCCGACGTGAGCAGGGAGATGAGCTGCTTGACGACCTCGGCAACGGCTGTTCCTCGCGGGACGGCTTCAAGCTCCAGCCTCAGGGCGGCGGGATCGTCGTCGGGGTAGGCGGGCACGCAGTCAGCCTAGCCGGGCACGATCTCGGCCCCAGTGGGCGAAATTCGGCCTTCCTGGCCTAATTGGTCAACCGGTTGACAGATTTAATCGAAAGAGTCATGCTGAGGGGACGCGCTGGTGATCACACCGACGCGATCCGACGATGTCGTTGAATGAACAGGAGTCGATGTGGACGCCCCCACCCGCACCACAGGTCGTAGCGCAAACCGCGCCGACACTGCCCCCAACCCGATCGAGAAGTCCGCGATCCGCAAGATCTCGATCCGGCTGGTGCCGTTCGTCGCGTTGATGTTCTTCATCAACTACCTCGACCGCACCGCGATCGGATTCGCAGCTCCGAACGGCATGGAGCAGAGCCTCGGTCTCTCGGCAGCTCAGTTCGGCTTTGCGTCGGGCGTGTTCTTCATCGGCTACATCCTGCTCGAGGTGCCCTCGAACCTGGCTCTCGCCCGCTTCGGCGCTCGTCGCTGGCTGGCCCGCATCATGGTGAGCTGGGGCATTGTCGCGTTCCTCTTCACCTTCGTGCAGGACTTCGCCCAGCTCGCAGGACTCCGCTTTCTTCTCGGAGTCGCCGAAGCCGGGTTCTTCCCCGGGGCAATCCTGTTCCTGAGCCTGTGGGTTCCCGGCAAGCACCGCTCCAAGATCCTCGCGCTGTTCTACCTGGCGCAGCCGCTCACAAGCGTGGTGGGTGCGCCACTTGCCGGGCTCCTCCTTCAGAACGACGGTGCCCTCGGCCTCGAAGGCTGGCGGTTCATGTTCCTCTGCGTCTCGCTCCCGGCCGTGCTGATCGGTGTCATCGCCTGGTTCTTCCTGAAAGACAAGCCGTCCGATGCGAAGTGGCTCACCCGTGAGGAGAGCGACTGGCTCGAGACCACGCTCGAGACGGAGAAGATCGGCACGGAGACGAGCGCCACGGGCATCGGCGGCCACGGGGTCGGCCTCGGCCGCGTGTTGAAGAGTGGGCGCGTGTGGATGCTCTCGTTCATCTACTTCGGCTTCATCTACGGCCTCTACGCCCTCGCCTTCTTTCTCCCGACCATCATCGGCACCTTCGAGGAGCAGTTCGGCACCAGCTTTGGCCTGTTCGAGAAGGGCCTCATCACGGCCATCCCGTATCTGCCCGCCGCAGCCGCCCTGTACTTCTGGTCGCGCGATGCGACGAAGCGCGGACTCAAAACCTGGCACATCGCGATCCCCGCGGTCGTCGGTGGCGTCAGCATTCCTGTCGCCCTGTACATGAACTCGCCCGCGGCCACGATCGCTGTCATCACGATTACGGCCATGGCGATCTTCGCCGCCCTGCCTAACTTCTGGACGCTCCCCACGCAGTTCTTGACCGGCACCGCCGCCGCGGCGGGCATCGCGCTCATCAACACGATGGGCAACCTGGCCGGGTTCGCGGCCCCCTACATCACCGGTGCCGTCACCGACGTGACGGGAACGTACCGGGTGCCGATGTTCATCGTCGGATTCTTCCTCCTCGTCTCGGCTCTGTTGATGGTGCTTCTCTCGCGCAAACGCAAGGCGGGGGCCGATACGGGTGCGGCCCCGACGGACGACCGTCCGGTGGCAGCCACGGCGGCGGGTCTCGGCTGATGACGCGCCTCTACAACGAGCCGACCG
The DNA here is from genome assembly GCF_015350875.1 of Frondihabitans sp. VKM Ac-2883. NCBI lineage: Bacteria > Bacillati > Actinomycetota > Actinomycetes > Micrococcales > Microbacteriaceae > Frondihabitans > Frondihabitans sp. VKM Ac-2883. Next base: position 42,830 of record NZ_JADKSF010000005.1, read on the forward strand.
ACTTCGCCGACGAGATGATCGACGGGTTCGTCGCCGCGAACCGCCGCTGGGTGCGCAAGGTGCACGGGGGAGTGGTCCGGGCGACGGCCTCCTCGCCGGGGTCGGTGGCCCTCGTGACGGGCGGCGGATCCGGTCATTACCCTGCGTTCGGCGGTCTCGTCGGCCAAGGTCTGGCGTCGGGCGCCGCACTCGGCAACCTTTTCGCCTCTCCGAGCTGGCAGCAGGTCCGCTCGGTCGCCAAGTCGGCCCAGAACGGCGGGGGCGTGCTGCTGAGCTACGGCAACTACGCCGGCGACGTCCTGAACTTCGATAAGGCTCAAGAGAAGCTCCGCGACGAGGGACTCCGCGTCGAGACGGTCACGGTGACCGACGACATCGCCAGCGCCTCCCTCCATGAGAAACGCAAACGCCGGGGCATCGCCGGTGATCTGACGGTCTTCAAGGCCGCCGCCGCCGCGTCTGACGCGGGCTATTCGCTCGATGAGGTCGTCCGCATCGCCCGCAAGGCGAACGAGCGCACCCGCTCCCTCGGCGTCGCCTTCACCGGTTGTTCGCTGCCGGGCTCCGACGAGCCGTTGTTCACCGTGCCCGAGGGTCGCATGGCCGTCGGTCTGGGCATTCATGGCGAACCCGGCATCTCAGAGCAGGACGTCCCCAGCGCGTCCGGTCTCGCCCAGCTCTTCGTCGACGCGCTCCTCGCCGAGCTCCCCGAGGGCATCGATGACGCCCGCGGCCAGCGCGTCGCCGTGATCCTCAACGGTCTCGGCTCGATCAAGTACGAGGAACTCTTCGTCGTCTATGGAGCCGTGGACGCCCTGCTCACCGAAGCGGGCATCGAGATCGTCGAGCCCGAGGTGGGGGAGCTCGTGACGAGCTTCGACATGGCGGGCGCCTCGTTGACGCTGTTCTGGCTCGACGACGAACTCGAGGCGTTCTGGAGGGCCCCCGCGGACGCCCCCGGCTACAAGAAGGGGTCGGTCGACCTGGCTGCCCTCGACGCCGACTTCCACGATGAAGAGGCCTCGACCCTGGTGATCCCCGAGGCGTCCGAAGAGAGCCGCCGCTCGGCCGCACTCGTGCTCTCCGCTCTCGAAGCGGTGAAGGTCACGGTCGACGAGCACGCTGACGAGCTCGGCCGGATCGACGCGGTAGCCGGCGACGGCGACCACGGCATCGGCATGCAGCGCGGGGTCACGGCAGCGGTGGCCGCGGCTCGGGAGGCCGTCGAAAGGGGCGCAGGATCCGAGACGGTTCTCACTCGGGCCGGCGACGCCTGGTCCGACCGCGCCGGCGGAACCTCCGGTGCGCTCTGGGGTTCGGCGCTGACCGCGCTCGGTACCGCGCTCACCGACGTCGCACCGGCGTCCGGTGAGCGTATGGCCGCCGGGGTCGCAAAGGCGACCACCGAGATCCTCGACTTCGGCGCCGTCGTCGGCGACAAGACGATGGTCGACGTCCTCGTCCCGTTCAGCACGGTGCTGACCGAACGCGTGGAGGCCGGGGAGCGGCTCGTCGATGCCTGGCACGGCGCGGCCGATGTCGCGTCCGCCGCAGCTCGGCAGACCGCGGATCTGCTGCCGAAGATGGGCCGTGCTCGGCCCCACGCGGCGAAGAGCCTCGGAACACCGGATGCCGGTGCCGTGTCGCTCGGTCTCATCGTGCAGACCGTTGCCGGTGTCTTGGCCGATGCGTCGGCGCGCACGACACCTGCCCGCTGACCCGGGCCCCACCCACTCGCACCATCTGAAGCAGCACCTACGAAGGAGAACACCATGACCGAGCCACTGCGCATCGTCGTCGGATCCGACGACGCCGGATTCGACTACAAGGAGATCCTCAAACAGGACCTCGCGGGCAACGATCTCGTAGCGTCGGTGACCGATGTGGGAGTCGATGCCTCGGCTCACACCCCCTACCCGTCGGTCGCGATCGCGGCAGCCGAGATGATCGCCCGCGGAGAGGCCGACCGCGCCCTTCTCGTCTGCGGTACCGGCCTCGGCGTCGCCATCTCGGCGAACAAGGTGGCCGGTATCCGTGCCGTCACCGCGCACGACTCTTTCTCCGTGGAACGCGGAGTCCTGTCCAACAATGCCCAGGTGCTCACGTTCGGCCAGCGAGTCGTCGGCATCGAGCTGGCCCGTCGCCTGGCTCGCGAATGGCTGACCTATACGTTCGACGAGACCAGTGCGTCGGCCGACAAGGTCGACGTCATCACCGCCTACGAGCACTCCCACTTCGACGCGTCGACGCCGGCGGCGGTGGGCTCGAACGCATGACCCTCTCGACGACCGCTCCCTACACGGTGGGGGTGAGCCTCAAGATGTACTTCGGGCACGCCCGCACCGTGGAGTGGGCGACTGCGATCGGCGCTCTCGCCCGCAGGCACCCGGCGATCGAGCTGGGCCTCGTCGAACTGTTCATCGTGCCGACCTTCCCCTCGCTCGTACCCGTGCGCGAGGCACTGGCGGGCGCTCCCGTGCGTCTCGGCGCGCAGGATCTCGCTTGGGCCGACGAGGGCGCCTTCACGGGCGAGGTCTCCGGTGTCGAGCTGGCCGAGATCGGCTGCACCCTGGCCGAGGTCGGCCACGCCGAGCGTCGCTCGCTGTTCCACGAAGACGACGAGATCATCGCGCGGAAGACCGCGGCCGCTCTCCGCAACGGGCTGACACCCCTTCTCTGCGTCGGCGAGGAAGCGGAGTCGTCGCCAGCCCTCGCAGCCCTCGAGATGACGGAGCAGATCAAGGCCGCCCTGGCTGCTTCCGGCTCCGGCCCTGTCGTCGTCGCCTACGAGCCGCAGTGGGCCATCGGGGCGCCCGCACCGGCATCGCCCGACTACATCGCCGCGGTGGTCGCCGAGCTGGAGTCGTTCGTCCTGACGCTCGACGGCCGCGAAGGCAGCCGGGTCATCTACGGTGGCAGCGCCGGTCCGGGACTCCTCACCGATCTCGGCGGCACCGTCAAAGGCCTGTTCCTCGGCCGCTTCGCACATGACCCCGGGGCCGTAGCCACCATCCTCGACGAGGTGCTCGTGCTGTGCGGCGCCGAGGTGCAGGTATGACCGCCGCCTCGACCACGGCCGGAGGTCTCATCGGTCTCAGCACCTACGCCTACTTCTGGCGGTTCAGCGACCGGGTCGCCCGGCCCATGTCTCTCGACGACATGCTTCGCGATGCTTCCGAACTCGGCGCGGAAGTCTTTCAGATCTGCGATTACGCGCCCCTCGACGACTACTCCGACGAGCGCCTCGCCGGCGTGCGGTCTCTCGCCGAGAGCCATGGCCTGACGCTGGAGGTGGGGACGCGCGGCACGGATCCTGCGCACCTGTTCCGCTACCTCGAAATCGCCGTCGCCCTTGGTGCGACGCTCGTGCGGAGCATGTGGAGCCAAGGATCCGACCATCCGTCTGCCAGCGAGAACGTCACCCGTCTCGGCACCGTGCTCCCTCGCTACGAGGAGGCCGGCGTCACTCTGGCGCTCGAGACGTACGAGCAGGTGTCGTCGGTCGACCTCGTCGCGTTTGTCGAGGTGATCGGGAGCCCCAACCTCGGCATCTGCCTGGATCCCGCGAACACCGTTGCGAACCTCGAGCTGCCCGGCGATGTGACCGGACGTTGCCTGCCTCACGTCGTGAACTGGCACGTCAAAGACTTCGACTTCAGCCGCGAGGCCGGCTGGGTCGGATTCTCGCTACTGGGTGCGCCCCTCGGTGCCGGACGCCTCGACTACGACGGAATGCGCCGGGCGATCGATCCCGCTCGTCGTGGGATCAGCCAGATCATCGAGCACTGGCTGCCCTGGCAGGGCGACGACGAGACCACCACCCGCGTCGAAGCGGAGTGGACGAAGAACAACCTGAACTACCTCAAGGAGAAGAACTCATGACCGACATCCTCACGACCCCGGCAGTGACCTACGCGGACGGCCAGGGCTCGGCCGACATCACCGTCGCCGTCATCGGCGCCGGCGGCAAGATGGGCCAGCGCGTCTCGAACAACCTCGCCAAGAGCAGCTACACGACCCTGTATGCGGAGGCCTCGCCGGCCGGCGTCGCCCACATCGAGTCGCTCGGCCGCACCGTCACCGCCACCGACGAGGCCGTCACGGGCGCCGACGTCGTGATCCTCGCGGTCCCCGACGTCGTGCTCGGGAAGGTCTCCGAGAGCGTCGTTCCCGCGATGAAGTCGGGGGCGATCATCCTCACGCTCGACCCCGCCGCCGCCTACGCAGGGCTGCTGGCCGCGCGTGACGACATCCACTACGCCGTGGCGCACCCCTGCCACCCCAGCGTGTTCCTCGAGCGCACGACCAAAGAGGAGTGGGCCGACACCTTCGGTGGCGTGGCCGCTCCGCAGGAGGTCATCGCGGCTCTCGAGGGCGTCGACGAGTCGTCGCCGGTGCGCGAGCTCGCCACCCAGGTCATCTCGACGATCTACGCTCCCGTCATCGCCGTGCACTACGTCACCGTCAAGCAGCTCGCTGTGCTCGAGCCGACCCTCGTCGAGACCATCGCGTGCATGGTCGGGGCTTTCCTCAAAGAGGCCCTCGAGGAGACCGTCGACGGCGTCGGAGTTCCCTACGAGGCCGCTCGTGCGATGCTCTACGGCCACACCTGGATCGCCCTCACGAACGGTCTGCGGGGCTCCAACCCGTTCTCGGACGCCTGCCACATCGCCATGGACTACGGCCGCGAGTCGATTGTCAAAGACGACTGGAAGAAGATCTTCGACGACAGCGAGCTCGACTCGGTCATCGCGCGCATGCTGAAGATCGACGCCGTCCGTCGCTAGCCTCGAACCCCCGAGACCCACCGTCTCGGGGGTTCTCGCTGGTTAGGCTCAGCGGGTGAACGTCTCTCGAAACTCCCGGTTGTTCGTGTTGATGGCTGTGACCGCCGTTTTCGGCCTGGTGGTCTCCGGATGCACCGCGACACCGGCCAGCGCGGCCCCGACGATGCAGGTCGTCGGCTATGCCGAGGCCGGTTCGACGCCGACCAGCAGGCTCGATGCATCCAAGACCGCTCTCTCGACGGTCGGGGTCGACGGCATCAACGTCGAGCGCGGGGGAGCGAGCCTGAGCGCCGTCTCGCCGGAGGCGCTTGCGCTCCTGAAGGCAGCCCACGCGCGGCACGAGAAAGCGGAGCTGCTCGTCGGCAACTTCGACGGGGATCTCGGCGATTTCTCCTCGGCCATCGGTGACGCCCTCCTCGGCTCGCCGTCGAATATTGACTCTGTCGTGGCGCTGCTGGCCGCCGAAGTGCAGAAGTACGGCTGGGACGGCGTCACCATCGACCTCGAAAGCCTGTCGTCGAAGTACCCGACGGAGTTGACGAGTCTCGTCTCGAAACTGAATTCGGCCCTGGGGGCAGGCAAGAGCGTCTCGATCTGCCTGATGGCGACGACGGGTCGCTACGCCGATCTCGGCTACGACGTGCGCGGCCTGGGGCGTGCGGCCGACCACGTCGTCCTCATGGCCTATGACCAGCACGGTCCAACCTGGACGAAAGGCGGCCCGGTGGGCGGGCTTCCCTGGGTGAAGAAGACGATGGCACCGCTTGTGCGCACGGTTCCCGCGACGAGGATCCAACTGGGCATCGCCGGGTACGGCTACACCTGGCCCGCGAAGGGCGACGGCACGCAGGTGTCGGATGGCGCGGCGCGCGCACTGGTCAAGCGGGCAAAGGCGAAGGCCATCTGGAGCACGACTCAGCGGGAGTGGCACGCGACCCTGTCGAACGGCACGGTGGTGTGGTGGTCCGATGCGAAGTCGTACCGTGCTCGTCTCGCCTACGCGAAGCAGCTGCGCATCGGCGGTGTGGCCGTGTGGTCGCTCGGCCTGAGCGATCCGCTGACTCGCTGACTGGCAGACCCGCTGACTAGCTCAGCCGTTGAGACGAGCCCGGTCGCGGCTTCTCACGGCGGCGTGCGTTACCCGGCCGCGAGCACACGCCGAAGATCCGCCTCGGCCGCAACCGGCACCCCGTAATCGCGTGCCTTCCGGGCCTTGCCCGACAGGGACGTTGGATCGGCGGCGACGAGCAGCGTTGTCCTTTTGGTTACCGCTGGCCATGCGACGACGCCAACCATCGCAAGAAGTCGCTCGATCTCGGCCCGGGGCAGCCACATGTCTCCGGTCAGTACCACGACGTCACCGGGATTGAGGGTGACCGAGTCGGTCCGAAGGAGGGTCGCGCCGGCGAAGGATCCGGCCACCGGCGGCTCGAGTGCGGCCTCCTGCATCTCTGCGGGAATGTCGAGCATGCGGCCGACTGCGTCAAGCTCGCTCCGTTCTTCGGCCGTGAGGATGCCGTCCATCCACACCGCATCGACCAGCGCCCGAAAGTAGTCCTCATGAAGAGAACGGCGACGCGCGGGCATGATCGCGAGCATGGCTGCGAGCTCCCGCAGCTCATCGGCTTCGTCGAGCGACAGGTAGCCGTCCGAGAGGGCCCGGTCGAGCATGGCCGCGTATTCCGATTCGCTGTCAGTTGTCTCTAGCGCCGGCAGGTGGGTCGCGGCGTCGGCGAGAGCGGTGGATTTCTGCGGTGCAACGTGGTTCGCGGTCGCCTCGACGTCAGCGACAGCAAGGCGGGGCCGAGGAGTCCACGAGGATCCCGGCCACGTAGTCAGAGGCCAGCGCAGTGTCGCTGCCCGGTCGCCCCATGCCGCCCACTCCCGCGTGTCCTCCTGCCCGACTCTCAGGTACTGACCGAGCAGTTGCGCCGTCGCCCTTGCATCCGCCAGCGCCTCGTGCGCGTCGGTCAGATCGATGTCGAACGCGGCACAGCAGTCGGCCAACTTCCGGCCCGACCCCGGCAGATATCGCGACGCCAGCTTCATCGTGCAGAGGGCACGATCGGTGTCGAGTGGCGACTCGAGGCCGACTCGGTCGAGTTCGGCGCGGAGGAAGTCGACCTCGAAGCGCGCGTTGTGAGCGACGACGACTCGGCCCGCGAGCCGGTCGAGGAGCTCGCCGGCCACGTCGCGGAAGGACGGAGCGTCCGCCACGTCACTGCCACGGAGTCGATGGATATGGGTCGGGCCGAGGTCGCGACCCGGGTTGACGACGGTCTCGTATTCGCCCTCGATCTCGCCACTCGGCGAGACCTGAACGATGCCGACTTCGATGACACGATCGTGCCGGGCCGGCCAAAGGCCGGTCGTCTCGAAGTCGATCACTGCATAGCCGTGGTGCGCCAAGTGTTCCCCCAAACCCGAACGGATGCCTTCCGATAGTCATCGTGTCAGAAAGCGCCTCGCCGAGCGCGGCTAGGGTGGCGACATGACCGACACCATGCTCGCCGCAGTGGCCCAGTTCGCACCGACGGCCGACTTCGAAGCCAACCTGCGGGTCATCGACGAGCTGGCAGCGAAGGCCGCGGCGCGCGGGGCGAGCGTGGCGGTGTTTCCGGAGTACTCCTCGTTCTTCGAGGCGCAGCTCGGGGTGAACTTCGTCGAGGGCGCTCAGCCGATGGACGGACCGTTCGTGCGCGGGCTGGGCACCATCGCGTCGAAGCACGGCCTGTACGTGGTGGCGGGATTGGTCGAGACGCGGCCATCGGATCCTCGTCGCTTTGCCAACACGCTCGTGGCGGTCGACCCGAGGGGCGAGGTAGCCGCGACGTATTCGAAGCAGCACCTCTACGACGCGTTCGGATCAAAAGAGTCGGAGTGGGTCGTCGCCGGCGATATCGAGGCCCCGCAGACGTTCGAGATCGAGGGCTTCCGGGTCGGGCTCCAGACCTGTTACGACGTGCGTTTTCCTGAGGTGACCCGCACTCTCGTCGATGCGGGGGCCGAGGTCGTCCTGCTGCCGGCGGAGTGGGTGCGGGGGCCGCTGAAAGAGCACCACTGGCGCACACTCGTCACGGCGCGGGCCATCGAGAACACCATCTACATCGCCGCAGCCGACCACGTGCCGCCGATCGGCGTGGGCAACAGCATGATCGTCGACCCGTTCGGTGTCGAGATCGCGACCCTCGGCGACGAGGCCGGCATTGCGGTCGCCGAGATCTCGCGCGCACGGCTCGAGCATGTTCGGCAGGTCAACCCGGCGCTGGCGCTGCGTCGCTTTCGGGTGTCTCCGGCCTGACTTCGGGGGCACGGGCACCATTCTGCGAGCGATCCGGGGCAGACACTCCCGCACGGCAGTAACGGGTGGGAATGCAGCGGCGGATCGCTCTCAAATTAGCGGCGTGCGGCGAGCGGCCAGCGGCCAGCGGACTAAGCGCCGAGACGCGACAGCCGCCCGACGGCCTCGTCGAGCACCTCGAACCTCTTGCAGAACGCGAACCGCACCAGCGACGCATACTCCCGGCCGAGGTCGGCGTGGCAGAACGCCGAGATCGGCACGCCGACCACCCCGGCGAGCGACGGCAGGCGGCGGCAGAGGTCGACGGCGTCGTCGAAGCCGAGTCCGTGCGCGTCGGCGACCACGAAATACGAGCCGCGCGGCGTCGAGGTCGGCAGGCCGGCCGCCTCGAGCCCCGTCCGGAGCAGATCGCGCTTGCTCTGCAGTGTGGCGGCGATTCCGCTGAAGTAGGCGTCGGGCAGGCCGAGGCCGACGGCGATGGCGGGCTGGAACGGGGCCCCGTTCACGAATGTCAAGAACTGCTTGACCGCAAGGATCCGGGTCACGATCTCAGCCGGGGCCGTGAGCCACCCGATCTTCCAGCCGGTGGTGGAGAACGTCTTCCCGCCGCTCGAGATCGTGACGGTGCGTTCGGCCGCTCCGGGCAGGGTCGCGATCGGGCGGTGTTCGGCGCCGTCGAACAGCAGGTGCTCGTAGACCTCGTCGGAGACGAGGAGGGCATCGTGCTGGTGGGCTAGCTCGACGAGCAGACGCTTGGTCGTCTCGCTGAGGACGCTGCCGGTCGGGTTGTGCGGGTCGTTGAGCAGGATGATTCGGGTGCGGTCCGTAATGGTTCGACGCAGTTCGTCTTCGTCGACCTCGAAGTCGCGGCCGCGAAGGGCGACAGTGCGGTGGTCGCCACCGGCGAGCCCGATGACGGCGCCGTACGAGTCGTAGAACGGTTCGAGGGTCACGACCTCGTCGCCCGGCTCGACGAAAGCGAGGAGCGTCGCCGCCAGAGCCTCGGTCGCACCGGCGGTCACGAGTACCTCGGTGACGGGGTCGACATCGAGGCCGTAGAAGCGCTTCTGGTGCGAGGTGACGGCCTCGAGGAGCACTGGCATGCCACGCCCGGGCGGGTACTGGTTCACGCCGTCGGTGATGGCTCGGCGGGCCGCCTCGAGAACCTCTTCGGGCCCGTCTTCGTCGGGGAAGCCCTGACCGAGGTTGATGGCGCCGGTGGCCGCGGCGAGGGCGGACATCTCGGCGAAGATCGTGGGCGCTAGATGCCCGCGGCTGTCGAGGAGCATGGCGCCGCGAGCGGCGCGTTCCCAGGGGGCCGGTGTCGTCATGGCATCCTCGTCAGGTCTCGGAGCAGAAGCGCTCGTGGCCGGGGTCGGCGTTCTCGGCTGACCCTTACAGAGCCAGCCTATGATGTGAAATCAGTTCGCTCGCGGTGTGTCGGAGGTCCAGGAGGATCGCCGGCAGAGCCGTCGAGACACGAAAGGATCCCTCCGCGCATGAGTCAGTTCCCCGGCAGCGACAGCTCTTCCGAGAACGACCGTTCATCCGAGAACGCCGGCCCTTCCGACAACCACGGTTCGTCTGAGACGAACCCGACGGAGCCCCTCGCCGACACGACCGCACCCGTCGTCCCCGAGCAGCGCTCGCCGTGGCAGGCCCCGGTCGGCGCTCCGGCTCTCCCCGGTGAGACTCCCTCTTCTCTGGCCGACACACGCCCCGCACCCGCGCCGACCTCCGGTGTGCACCAGGCTCCGCCGTCGCTGTCGCACGCCCCGTACGCCGGAGCTCACTCCTCGGCCTTCGGCATGCTCCGAGAGAACGGCGAGCCCGGGCCGGCCGCCGAAGCCGGTTCCGACGATGTCTGGCAGCGTCCGGCCTCCCCTCGGCGCAAGCGAAGCGGTCTGGGCGGCTTCGTCGCGGTCGCTGCGGTTGCCGCCGTGATCGGCGCTCTCGTCGCCACCGGGGGCTATGCCCTGCTCGGTCGGGGGGCCACCACGGCCACCGGCGGCACGAGCGACACCCTCTCGATCGGCCACTACAAAGACGCGTCGCTGATCACCGCGGTGGCGGCGAAGGCGACCCCGTCGGTCGTCACCATTGGTGTGACGTCGGGCTCTTCGGGTGGCACGGGTTCGGGCGTCATCCTCACGAGCGACGGCTACATCGTCACGAACACCCACGTGGTCACCCTCGACGGAGCGAGCTCGACGGGAACCGTGTCGGTGACGACCTCGGGTGGCCGGGTGTACTCCGCCAAGGTGATCGGTACGGATCCTCTCGTCGATCTGGCGGTCATCAAGATCGACGCGACCGGCCTCACTCCCATCACGTTCGCCGACTCGTCCAAACTCAACGTCGGCGACACGACCGTGGCGATCGGCGCCCCCCTCGGGCTCTCGAACACCGTTACCGACGGCATCGTGTCGACCCTCAACCGGAGCATCACGGTCGCCTCGTCGGCCGTCCCCGACACGGGCGGCGACACCTCGGGTGGCTCGCAAGACAACAACGGCCAGGGCCCGTTCAGCTTCGACAACGGCCAGGGCAGTTCCGGTTCGACGACCTCGACCATCGCACTCCCCGTGATCCAGACGGACGCGAGCATCAACCCGGGTAACTCGGGCGGTGCCCTGCTCGACACCGACGGCAAGCTCATCGGCATCAACGTGGCTATCGCCAGCGCCGGCGGATCGTCGTCGTCGAGCAGTGCCGCCGGCAGCATCGGGGTCGGGTTCTCGATCCCGTCGAAGCTCGTCGAGCGCGTGGCGAACGACATCAAAGACACCGGTTCGGCAACGCACGGCCTTCTCGGGGCTTCCGTCGACGACGCTACGAGCGACACGTCGGCGACGCAGACCGGTGCCCTCATCAAGACCCTGACCTCGGGTGGCGCCGCTCAGAAGGCGGGCCTCCGTGCCGGCGACGTCGTCACGAAGTTCGACGGCATCCAGGTGACCAGCGGCACCGATCTCTCGGCCCAGGTGCGCGTTCTCGCGGGCGGTTCGACGGCCTCGCTGACGTACATCCGAGATGGCAGCACCAAGTCGCTGACGGTGACCCTCGGCACGCTCAAGGGATGACGCCCGGCAACCGGACGGAGACGCCCTGGTAAGCTCGTCCGGATTTCCCCGGACGGCGCCCGGCCGACCGTCAAACCCATGCCAGGACGACATGAGCACCCACGATCGTGACGACGCCCTCGGCGCCGACTCGGTCGACAGCCGCACCGTCGGCGTCTCGTACGTCATGCCCGTCCTCAACGAGGTGCATGAGATCGAGTCGGCTGTGGCGTCGCTCGTCGCGCAGGATCACGAGGGCCCGTTCGAGGTGCTGCTCGCCCTCGGGCCGAGCGTCGACGGCACAAATGAGGTCGTCGCGCGCCTGGCTCAGGCCGACCCGAGGATCCGATCGGTGCCGAATCCGGTCGGCTCCACTCCCGCAGGCCTCAACGTCGCGATCCTCGCCTCGAAGTTCCCCGTGACCGTCCGCGTCGATGCGCACTCCGTGCTCCCCACCGACTACACACGGCTGGCCGTCGAGACCCTGCTCCGCAGCGGGGCCGACAACGTGGGCGGCATCATGCACGCGGAGGGCCGCACCCCCTTCGAGAAGGCCGTCGCGCGCGCCTATGGCAGCCGCGTCGGTCTCGGTGGCACTCCCCATCACGTGGGAGGCAAGGAGGGCCCGGCCGAGACGGCCTACCTGGGTGTCTTCCGACGCAGTCGCCTGATCGAGGTCGGCCTGTTCGACGAAGACATCAAGCGCGGTCAAGACTGGGAGCTGAATCGGCGCCTCCGCGCGTCGGGCGGCACCGTGTGGTTCACCCCCGCCCTGACCGTGACGTATCGGCCCCGGCCGAGTCTCGGCAAGCTCGTCCGCCAGTTCGTCGCCACGGGTATCTGGCGCGGTGAGCTCGTGCGCCGATTCAAGCTCGCCAACTCGCTCCGCTACCTCGTACCGCCCGCGATGGTGCTCGGGGTGGGTGTCGGTGCACTGGTCGGGATCGTCGGCATCATCGGCGCCGTCCTCGGATCCTGGGCGGGGTGGTTGCTCGTCGGCTTCGCCGTTCCGGCCGTCTATCTCGTATTCGTCGTCGTTGCCACGCTGACGGCCGCCCGCGAGGAAGACGCACGGACGAGACTGTGGTTTCTCGTAGTGTTGCCCTGCATCCATTTCGGTTGGGGGCTCGGCTTCGTCGCCGGGTTCCTCTCGCTGACCAAGAACATCACCGCCCACGTCGGAAGGTAAGAATGTCGCCTTCGCCCGGATCGAGACCCTCGTCGATCGCCGAGCTCAAGCGCGTCGCGCAACCACCGGAGGTGCGGAGCCGGGCCAATGCCGAGCACTGGACCGCCTCGCTCTACCTGCGTGACATCTCGCCGTACCTGACCTGGGTGCTGCTGCGCACGAGCATCTCGGCCAACGGTGTCACCGGGCTGATGATCCTCGCCGGGTGGGCGACCGCCTTCTCGTTGCTGATTCCCGGCATCGCGGGGCCGCTGCTCGCGCTCGTGCTCGGGCAGGTGCAGATGCTGATCGACTGCTGCGACGGAGAGGTGGCCCGCTGGCGCGGCACGTCATCGCCGGCCGGGGTGTTTCTCGACAAGGTCGGGCACTACACGACCGAGGCGCTCATTCCGGTCATGCTGGGGTTCCGGGCGGCGGGATTCCCGTTCCAGGCCCCGGCCGACTTCCTCTGGACCACCCTCGGGTTGACGTTGGCGCTGATCATCGTCTTGAACAAGGCGCTGAACGACATGGTGCACGTCGCCCGGGCGAACGCCGGTCTCAACAAGCTCGAAGACAAGCGCGGGGGAGTGACCGTGCCGAGCGGTCGCCTTCTGGCACGGCTGCGGCGAGCTGCCCGCTTCGTGCCGTTCCATCGGCTGTATCACTCGGTCGAGCTCACGATGATCATCTTCGTGGTGTCGATCGTCGGCATCTTCGTCGGTCAGATGCACGCCGACCGTCTTCTCCTCCAGATTCTCACGCCGCTGTCGCTGCTCGCCCTCGTCGGGCACTTCGTGGCCATCATGTCGTCGAAGCGGGTGCGATCCTGAGCGTTTCGCCGCCTGTCCGGTCGACGGTGGGCGTCGTCAGCCTGACCCAGGGGCGTCGACCGGACGACCTGCGGGCCGGGCTCGAGTCGGTCCTGCGGCAGATCGACGTCGAGCTCGACATCGTCTGCGTGGGCAACGGGGCTGATCCCGGCGCGCTTCCGAGTGGCGTGCGGTCGCTCGTGCTTCCTGAGAACGTCGGAATCTCGGCCGGGCGCAACCGGGGCGCCGAGGCGGTCTCCGGTGAATACGTGTTCTTCCTCGACGACGACGCCGCCCTCGCCTCCGACACCTTCCTGGCCGACGCGATCGCCCTCGTCGAGACGGCGGGTGACATCGGCCTGCTTCAGCCGCGCGTAACCGACCCGCGCGGTGCCGGAGACCCGCGCCGATGGATCCCTCGCCTGAAGAAGGGGTCGGCCACTGACTCGGGCGACGTCTTCTCGGTATGGGAGGGCGCGACCCTCCTGCGTCGGAGCGTGTTCGACGCGTGCGGCGGCTGGGGAGAGCCCTACTTCTACGCCCACGAGGGCATCGAGCTGGCCTGGCGGGTCTGGGCGCAGGGCTTGCGTGTCTGGTACGCGGGCGACCTGGTGGCTCACCACCCCGCCATCGACCCGGCGCGGCACAGCCAGTACTACCGGCTCAACGCCCGCAACCGCGTGTGGTTGGCCAAGCGCAATCTGCCGTGGCCTCTCGTGCCGGTCTACGTCGGATCCTGGACTCTGGTGACGCTGGTGCGGTGGGGTCGTCGACCCGACCGCATGCGCCCCTGGCTCACTGGATTCCGAGAGGGGTGGTCTTCGGCTCCCGGGGGGCGCCGGTCGATGGGTTGGCGGACGGTCATCCGGATGACCCGCGCCGGGCGCGCTCCGATTCTCTAAGGCGGGTTCTGCAATGCTGAGAGAGAGCGGAATTGGTCGGGCCACCAGACCCGTCGCCGGTGCCGCCACCGCCGTCATCCACTTCGAAGGAGCCTGATGCCGATCGTTCGAGATCTCGGTCTCGCCCTCGGGCTGGTCAAACGCTCGGTGCGCGCCCGTCGTACGCGCAAGCAGCTGGCGAAACGCGACCTGACCCTCACAGCGCCTCGGCCGGGTGTCGTGCGCGTCGCGGTCTATTTCGCCGACGGGCCGGTGAACCTCTATCAAATTCGGCAGTGGTACGCGCCCCTGGCGCATCTCAACAAGACGACCCCGGTTGCGATCGTCGTACGAAGCCCCGCGACGATGCTGGCGTTGCTGTCCGAGTCGCCGGTTCCGGTGGCCTATGCGCGCCAGGTCGCCGACCTGGAGGCCTTCGTCGAATCGCAGCCGATCGCGATGACCCTGTACGTCAACCAAAACTCTCGCAACTTCCAGATGATGCGATACGGGCGCATGTGGCACGTCTTCGTCAATCACGGCGAGAGCGACAAGATGTACATGACGACCAACCAGTTCAAGACGTACGACTACGCGTTCGTCGCAGGCAAGGCGGCTCTGCAGCGGCTCGGCGCGAAGCTCTGGGACTACGACCTCGACCGTCGCGCCATTCTGATCGGGCGCCCCCAGGCGGACCACTTCGCTGGCGCACTGCCCTATACGCCCGACGGCCGCATCGTCGTCCTCTACGCTCCGACCTGGGAGGGCGACCGTCCCGCCGCCGCGTACGGGTCGATCGCGTCGCATTCGGCGCTCGTGCCGGCGCTGCTTGCGACCGGCCGGCACCGGGTCGTCTATCGGCCGCATCCGCGCAGCGGTGTGCGCGACCCCGAGTATCGCGCTGCTCACGAGGGCATCAAGCGTCTGATCGAGGAGGCGAACCGCAAGGATCCCGCTGCCGGTCACCTCTTCGACGACGGTCCCGACCTCGGCTGGCAGCTCGCTGCGGCCGATGTCGCGATCACCGACATCTCGGCGATGGTCTACGACCGGCTGGCCACCGGGCGACCGTTGCTTATTGCACGACCGGTCTCGCCCGAGGCCGAGGTCGACGAGGGGGGTTATCTCGGGTCGGCCGAGTGGGTGACGGCCGATCAGGCTAGCGACATCGTTCGACTGGTCGATCGAGTGCTTCTCGACTCCGATGCGCGGGAGCGCCTCGATTTCTGGGCCGAACACCACTTCGGCGACACGACTCCGGGGGTGGCGACCCGGCGATTCGAGTCGGCCGTCGCGCTTCTCGAGAGCCGGTGGCACGAGTTCGCGGCACAGAACCCGCGCCCGGAGGCGTCACCGTCGGGTGATGCTTCTGAGGCGGGGCCAGATGATGGCGACGACTCTCATCGCGATTAGTCACAAATAAGGCATATACAAATGAGGCATAAAGAGTGCCTCTTTATATAGTCTGGACATGCTGACGTGGGTGCCGTATTCGTAGGGTATGCCTGCTCCCAGTTCTGAAGCGTCACGCATCGTCGGCGAACGGATCAAGGCGGAACGACTACGGCTTGCCCTCAGTCAAGACGAGGTCGCCCATCTGGCGGGCATGAACGTCTCGAACTACGGCAAGATCGAGCGCGGCATCGGCAACCCCGTGCTGCACACGCTCGTACGCATCTCGGCAGTTCTCGACATCGACCCGGCGCAGCTCGTCGCCGGACTCACTGCAGATCACCTCCCGGCGCTTCTCGAGGCGTTCAGCGCCGCCGACTATGTCGCCGAGCAGCGCCGTCGAGCCGGGCGCCAGCCCAGCTGACGGAGCGGCCCGGCGGCGACGCCGCCGGCCTCAGAAGCTGATGCGCCAGAGGTACTCCTCGCCATCGGGGCGGAACCAGCGCACGACGACGATGGAGTCGGTGCTCTCCACTCCGATCAGGGTGAGTCGGGCGCTTCTGCCCGGCTCGAGGGTCAGTGGTTCGAGCGGGACCAAGTGGCCCGACCCGAGAAGGGTCGCTCGGAGGTTGGTCACCCTCTCGTCACTCATATTGACGAGGCGGATGACGTGCGGAGCATCGTCGCGGTCGATCCAGAACGGGACGGGGTAGGCAGGGGCGTGGCTTCTCATGGAACGACCCTAAAAGGGGCCTACGACGAATGGCCCGGCACCCCTGTGGAGGGAGCAATTGCTGGGGATAACCCCGAAGGGCGAGGGTCTGTGGAGGCGAAGACGACCCCGTGTGCCGAGTAATTGCAGACGGCGGTCAGGATCCTAATTCGACCGGAAACGACGCGGGCGGCGGCCCGAAGGCGGTACGGGAGCTCGTGACGACCCGGCGACCGAGCGTGTGATTGCCCACGCCACCGATCACGGCACCGATGCCGAACGGAATCGCGCGGCCGATGATCGACGTCGACTGCGAGCGGAGGAAGCGCTTGGTGAACTCTTTGCGCACGAGCCCGGAGAGACCGGAGAGCGACGCCTTCGGCAGGCGCTCGGCGACGAGGTCGCCCCAGAACGCCGATCGCGCGGGGCCCGAGCCGATGGCCTCGCCCGCGAGCTGCTTGACCAGGTCTGCGCCCGGCCCGCCGAGCATCATCGCCATGACGATGGTGCGTGCGCGCTCCGGGTCGGTCACGGCGACCCCGTGCACCTCGGTCACCGACTGGGCAAAGAGGGCGCTGGCCTCGAGGAAGTACGCCGTCTCGGCTCCGGAGAGGGCGAGGGAGAGCGGGATGCCGATGCCGGGGATGACGGCGCTCGCGCCCACCGCGGCCCCACCCGTTGTCACGGCGGCGAGGTATTCGCGCTCGAGAGTGCGGAGGATCTGCGCCGGGGTGTGATTCGGGTGTCGGCGTCGAAGCTGGCGCACGTGACTGACGACGACCGGGTGCTGAACCGTCAAGACCCGGTTCAGAGTGCGCTGCCATTTGGGGCTGTCGGTGTCGCGCGTCAATTCACGACCGACCTCGCGCAGTTCTTGACCCTGGATCGGGACGGCCCAGGTCTCGTCGACGGCCGAAGAACGGGAATCGGCCCGATCGACCTTCTCGATTGAGGCCCGGTCGAGTTCGGCCTTCTCGAGGGCTGCTTTTTTGGATCGTCGCATCCTCGTGACATTACGCCTTGGTCTTGGGAGCCAGATCGGCGTTGTACCTCGCCAGCGCCTCGGTGATCGGGCCGTCGAACACCAGCGCCCCCTTGTTGAGATAGAGACCGCGGGTGCAGAAGCGCCGGAGGTCTTTCTCATTGTGCGAGACGAAGAACAGCGTGCGACCCGCGCTGAGCATCTCCTCGATGCGGCGGTAGCACTTCTCCCGGAACGCTCGGTCGCCGACCGCGAGCACCTCGTCGACCAGAATGATGGGCTCTTCGAGGCGCGAGATCACCGAGAAGGCGATTCGCACCTTCATGCCGCTCGACAGGTGCTTGTAAGGCGTGTCGACGAAATCGGCGATCTCGGCGAAGTCGATGATCTCATCGAAGGCTTCGTCGATCTCGGCCCGTCGCATGCCGTGGAGGCCCGCGGTCAGGTAGACGTTGTCGCGCACGCTGAGGTCGCCCACGAAGCCGCCGGTGATCTCGATGAGCGGCGCTACGCCCTTCTCGACCGACACGCGACCCTCATCGGGTAGAACGACCTCGGCCACGAGTTTCAGCAGGGTCGACTTGCCCTGGCCGTTTCGGCCGACGACCCCGATCGACTCGCCGGGCTGCACCTCGAACGAGACGTCGCGGAGGGCCCAGAACTCGCCCGGTCTGGTGCGCCGGCTGCTGTCGGCGAAGAGGTCTTTGAACGACCGGCGGGCGCGACGATTGCGGCGGTACCGGATGCCGGCGCCCGAGACCCGGATGACGGGATGGTTCTCGCCCATCAGATCTCCTTCAAGACGGCGCGCTCCGAGGCGCGGAAGACGAGGATCCCGACGAACAGAATCACCACCGACATGAGGGCGGCGACGACGACCTCCAGCGGTCGGAGCTGATCGGGGAAGAATGCCGATCGGTAGAGCCCGAAGATGCCGCTGAGGGGGTTGAAAGCCGCGACCACGTGAAAGGACTCGGGGAGGTTCTTCGTGCCGTAGATGATGGGCGACGCGTAGAAGAGGAAGCGCAGGATGAGCTTGACGGCGCGCTCGAGGTCGCGGAAGAAGACGACGAGCGGCGCGATGATGAGGCCGAGGCCGGTGACGAGGATGGCCTGCAGGATGATCGCCAGCGGGAAGAACACCACTTCCCAGTGCAGCGGGGCCCGGGTGATCAGAGCGAAGATCGCCAGCACGGGGAGGCTGAACAGGAATTCGATGCCCTTCGAGGCCACGATCCGGTTGACCCAGATGGTGCGGGGGATCTTCGTCGACCGGACCAGCTTGGCGTCGGAGGTGAACGCCTTCGTGGCATCCGACACCCCACCGGTGAACCACTGCCAGGCGAGGAGGCCGCTGAGCAGGAACACGATGTACGGCTCTTCGCCGACGTCGCGCTTGAAGACGACGGTGAAGACGAAGAAGTAGATCGCGCTCATCAGCAACGGGTCGAGGATCGACCAGAGGTAGCCGAGCGCACTCGTCGAGTAGCGGACCTTGAGGTCTCGCGACGTCAGCAGCCAGAGCACCTGCCGGTAGCGCGCGAGGCCGGTCGCTCGGGGCGGGGCGATGGTGCTCGAAGAGGTAGGGAAAGTCGTCACGGGAGTCCTATGTCGTCAGGACACCCCGCCGAACGCGTCAGACGAACAGGTTGGCGCGCTCGAGGTCTTCCGCGAAGTCGACCTCGACGGCGTAGAGGTCGGAGATGTCCACCGGTACGAAGCGTAGGGCATTCTGTTCGATGCCCAGCTCGATGCCGCGCTCGAAATAGTCTTGGCTGTCGACGCGACCGAGCTGGCGAATCAGGTCGGCCTTGTCGGCCTTCGAGACGAAGTTGATGCCGACGGCCTCGCCGAGACCGTGCTTGACCTGCTTCGAGAGCTCGTCGATGAAGCCCTCGGCGTCGGTGGTGTATTTGACCTCTTCGTCGGAGACGCTCGAGGTGTTGACCGAGACGAACGACTGGTCGGACGAGATGTACGGCACGGCGCGGGTGAGGGCTGCGGGGTCGAAGACGACGTCGCCGTTCATCCAGAGCACACTCGACGACCCGGTCGCCTTGAGCGCGCGAAGTAGGCTTTTCGAGGTGTTGGTCTGGTCGTACTGCTCGTTGTAGACGAAGCTCGCGGTCGGGAAGGCCTCGACGATGTGCTCGTACTTGTACCCGACGACGACGGTAATCTTCACGTCGGCACCGAAGGCGCTGCGGATGTTCTCCATCTGCTGCTGCATGATGGTGCGGCCGTCGGCCAGCTCGGTGAGGCACTTCGGAAGGGAGCGGCCGAGGCGCGTGCCCATACCCGCTGCCAAAATAACGATCTGCGTGCTCATGCGTGTCTCCTCTGGTTCGAACCCGGCCGGGCGCTTCGCCCGGGGCGAGAGCAGCCCGTGCGTTACCGACTGTTCGTCGTCGTCACACCTGGGGTTTGTCGTCTGCGGCACAGCGATGTGCAATTTGAGAGTACCGGCAAAGGGTAGTAGGGGGACGGATTGTCAGGTGTTTGTCGCCTATTCGTGACGTCGGCGACTCGCCTCGGGGAGGCGGGGACCGGGATCCTCGACCGGTTGCTACGGTTGAGCGTCCTGGAAGAAGGACGACGACCACTCGTGCATTGGGGGACACCGTGAGCAACACGGAAGGCGCAGACGGCGGGGTCGCACACGGGCAGGGCGACCAGATCGAGACCGGCGGGGCACCCGCCGACAAGGCGGTTCCGGTGACGCGCACACCGGCTGCGAAGCGGACCCCGGCGACCCCGGGTGCTCGCAAGCCCACGCCGAAACGGACGCCCGCGACCGCCCGCACGGCCGCTGCCGCGAAGACGACTGGTGCGAAGACCACTGCCTCGAAGCCGGCGGGGGCGTCGCGCACGACGGCCGCCTCCAAGACGGCCGCAGCCAAGGCGACCGCGGCGAAGGAAGCAGCGGCGAAGGTGAAGGCCGAGGCGGCTAAGGCCGCGGCCGACGAGAGCGAAGCCGTCGCCGACTCCGACTCAATCGCCGACGAGGCCGAGCCGGTCGTCCGTGTGACGCCGGCCCGCGCACCGCGCGCATCCGCCGCGACGCGAAGGCGCACGTCGCCGTCGCCGACGGCATCGGCCGAGGCGCCTGTCGAGATCGCGTCACCGGAGCCGCAGGCACCGGCAGAACTCAAGGTCGAGCCGGAGCCGGACGAAGCTCTCGAGGCGGAACCCGCTCCCGTAGCCGAGCCAACGCCCATGGCTGAGCCCGCGTCAGACGCCGAGTCCGAGGCGGACGCGACCGTTGCCCCGATCGCCGAAGACGATCCCAAGACGGAGGTCGACGAGACCCCGCTGCCCGAGTCGGATCCTTCAGCCGATGCCGCTCGCGAGAGCGCGCCCGTCGTGCTCTCGATCAAGGGCCTGGTGAAGCGCTACGGCGCGACGACGGCCGTCGAGAACATCGACCTCGACGTGCACGCGGGCTCGTTCTACGGAATCGTCGGGCCGAACGGCGCCGGCAAGACCACCACCCTGTCGATAGCGACCGGGCTGCTCCGCCCCGACGAAGGAACCGTGACGATCCTCGGCGACGACGTCTGGAGCGCCAAGGAGTCATCGAAGGCCAAGAGATCGCTCGGCGTGCTGCCCGACCGGCTGCGGCTGTTCGATCGGCTCACGGGGGCGCAATTCCTGTACTACGCCGGCACGCTCCGGGGTCTCGACGGTGCCACCGCTCGCAAGCGGACCGCCGACCTCGCCGAGGCATTCGGCCTGCAGGACGCCCTCGGACGCCTCGTCATGGACTACTCGGTTGGCATGACGAAGAAGGTCGCACTCGCGGCCGCGATCATCCACTCGCCCCGACTGCTGATCCTGGACGAGCCGTTCGAGTCCGTCGACCCCGTTTCGGCCGCGACCGTGACCGAGATCCTCCAGCGCTACGTGCGCGGCGGCGGCACCGTGCTGCTGTCGAGCCACAGCATGGATCTCGTCGAACGCATCTGCGACAGCGTCGCCGTGATCGTCGACGGGCACGTCTTGGCCCAGGGAACGGTCCACGACGTGCGGGCGGGTCGCTCGCTGCAGGAGCGGTTCGTCGAATTGGCCGGCGGGGGAGCAGCGACGGAGGGGATGGAATGGTTGCACAGCTTCTCCGACTGAGGCTGCTCTCGATCGCGAACCTCGTGCGCTTCGGCCTGCGTCCGGCCTTCGCCACGGTCGTGCGAGTTGTCATCGTGCTCGCGGCCTCGATCGCGGTCGCGACGCTGACCAGCCGCCTTCGTTTCGACCCTCTGCCCGAGGTCCAAGCGCTCGTGGTCGGAGGTGGCGCCCTTCTGCTGGTGGCGTTCCTCGTCGCACCGTTCGCCTCGTCGCGTCCGCCGTGGGGAGACCCACGTCGCCTGTATGGCTACCCGATCGGCACCGACGCCGCGGCCGGCGGTCTCGCCCTCGCCGGGGCCATCGGATTGCCGACGCTGTCGTTGCTGATCCTCGGCGCCGGTTACGTCCGGTCGTTCGGCGAGGGTTCGGGCATCGCCGCTCTGGCCGTCGTGTCCGCTGTTCTCGCGGGGCTCACGGCGCTCCTCCTCGCGCTGGTCGCCTCGACGATCAACACGATGATCACCGGGCGCCGTGCCCGCGACCTCCTTACGGTCGGAGGCGTGGTCGTCGCCCTCGTGCTGGTGCCTCTCGTGATCGACCTCATCCGCGTCGTGCTTCCGGGCGGATACCGAGGATCCGGCACCGTCGCGTCTCTCCTCGCCGCGACGCCCTTCGGTGCCGCGGTTGCCCTTCCCGGCCACGCCGCCACCGGCAGCACCGGTCGCGTGGTCGCCGACGTCGTCGTTGCCCTGCTCACGCTCGCCGTGCTGTGGTGGGTCTGGCGGATGCTGGTGGGTCGCGCCCTGCACCGCCCGCCGGCGCCCACTCTCGAGGCGGAGCGAGTGAGCCTCGGCTGGTTCGATTTCACTCGGGGAACACCGGGCGGCGCCATCGCCGCGCGCAGCCTGACGTACTGGGTGCGCGACGCCCGATACCGCTGGTCGCTCGTGATCCTCCCGTTCCTCCCGGTGCTCATCGTGCCTCTCGGAATCGCGGGCATCGACTGGCGTCTGCTCGCCCTCATCCCCGTGCCGGTCATGTGTCTGCTGCTCGGCTTCCTGCCCCACAACGACGTGGCCTATGACAACACGGCCCTGTGGATGCACATCTCGGCGAATACGCGCGGGCTCCCCGATCGCCTCGGACGGCTGACCCCCGCCCTCGTCATCGGCATTCCTCTGGCGCTCGTCGGCTCGCTGGTGGCCGTGGCCCTGCGGGGCGACTACACCGCCTACGGCCCTGAGTTGGGCATCTGCGTCTCATTGCTCTTCTGCGGTCTCGGCTTGTCGAGCATCCTGTCGGCAGCGCTGCCCTACGCGGCAGTCCGCCCCGGTGACGACCCGTTCCAGCAACCCCAGTCGACGAGCTCGGCGGCCGGCTGGTCGCAATCGCTGCTCGTCGGCGGGGCTGTCCTCCTCAGCGTGCCGACCGGCGTGATGGCGATCGTCGCAACGCTCGACGGGCGCAGCGACCTGGCGTCGACCGCCCTCTGGACGGGCCTCGGCACCGGAGTCGTCGTGCTGGTGGCGGGAGTGGCCATCGGGTCGTGGGTGTTCTCCCGCCGAGCCCCCGAGCTGCTGGCGTTCGCGCTGCGGAGCTGACCCGCGCCGGGTGCCGGGGAGCAGGATCCTTCGGGTCGCCCTTCAGAGGACGCGGCGGGCGGCGTACGATGGTTGGCATGAGCGACACGGGTAGCGGAAGCGAAATCACCGGCGGCGGAACAGACGTTCTCGACCGCGAGTTGGAGAAACTCCTCAACGAGGAGGCCATCGAGCCGGGCGACCACGAACGTTTCTCGCACTACGTGCCGAAGAACAAGATCATGGAGTCGGCGTTGTCTGGCAAGGCCGTCAAGGCGCTCTGCGGCAAGAAGTGGACTCCGGGTCGCGACCCGGAGAAGTTCCCGGTCTGCCCGATGTGCAAGGCCATCTACGAGAAGATGAAGTCCGAGTAGAGGCCTCGTCGGCTCGACCCGGTAGTGACAGGCTCGGGGTCTCGCCCCGACCCGCCCTGCTTACTCGTAACGGGTCGGGATCACCGGTTCGCCGCGACCCAGGCTGAACGCCGCCTGCGGCAGCTCGCCCACGGCAGCTTCGCGGTGCGCTCGGGCACGGAGGACGCCCTCGGGGCCTGTCCAGAGCTCGTCGATCGTGCCGTCCGTCACTAGCGGCACCAGCAGCGTCCGTTCGGAGGGGCCGACTTCGGTCGAGCCAACCCGGACGATCTCTTCGGACGCGATTCCCTTGCGCCGGGCCCGGACGGCGAACTTGCGACCGCCGACGGTGGCCTTTTCGGCGGATTTTTTGCCGACCGACACCCACTCGCCCGTGTCGTCGCGGTGCGCCACCAGCTTGAAGACCATAGAGGCGGCCGGGTGGCCCGAGCCTGTGACGACGCTGGTGCCGACGCCGTAGCTGTCGACGGGGGCTGCCCGCAGCGCCGCAATCGTGAACTCGTCGAGGTCGTTGGTGACTGTGATCTTCGTGCCGGTCGCACCGAGCCAGTCGAGCTGGCGCCGCACTTGCGCGACGAGCTGGGGGAGGTCGCCCGAGTCGATGCGAACGGAGCCGAGCTCCGGCCCGGCCACCCGCACGGCCGTCTCGACCGCGGCCTCGATGTCGTAGGTATCGACCAGAAGCGTCGTCGACGGGCCCAGCGCGTTGACCTGCGCGGTGAAGGCGGCCTGTTCGGTGTCGTAGAGGAGCGTGAATGCGTGGGCGGCAGTGCCCATCGTCGGGACTCCCCAGGTGCGACCCGCCTCGAGGTTGCTCGTCGCTCCGAAGCCGGCGATGAACGCGGCCCGAGCTGCCGCTACAGCGCTCCACTCTCCGGTGCGCCGCGAACCCATCTCGGCGAGCGGGCGCCCGTCTGCCGCCGCGACCATGCGCGCCGCAGCGCTGGCGACGGCGGAATCGTAGTTGAAGACGCTCAGCGCGAGCGTCTCGAGGAGGACCGCCTCGGCGAATGTCGACTCGATGATGAGCAGGGGCGAGTTCGGGAAGAAGAGTTCGCCCTCGCGATAGCCCCAGATGTTGCCGGTGAACCGGTAGTCGGCGAGCCAGTCGATCGTGGGGGCGCCCACGACGTTCTGCTCGCGCAGCCACTCGAGCTCCGGTTCGCCGAAGCGGAAACGACGGAGCTCCTCCAAGAACCGGCCGGTGCCGGCGACGACGCCGTAGCGGCGGCCCGGCGGGAGGCGCCGGGTGAACACCTCGAACACGCTCTCGCGAAGGGCGGTGCCGTCGCGGAGGCCCGCGTCGAGCATGGTGAGTTCGTACCGGTCGGTCAGGAGTGCACTGGTCACGCAGCCAGCCTAGGCCCCGCCATCGTGCCGCGGGCCTCTTGCAAATTCGAAGGAAAAACCCGCGGACGCCGACGAAGTCATGCCGATCGCGCGGGGTCGAGCGCGCGGATCTCCTTCAAATTCGGCAGCGGCCCGACCGGTAGACTCGACCATCGTGACGGACGCACCCATCGGAGTCTTCGACTCGGGCGTCGGCGGCCTGACCGTCTCTCGGGCGATCATCGATCAGCTGCCGCGGGAGTCGATCCGCTACGTCGGCGACACGGAGCACATGCCCTACGGCCCCAAGCCAATCGCCCAGGTGCGCGAGTACGCGCTCGCCGTCATGGACGATCTCGTGGCCCAGGGCGTCAAGCTGCTGGTCATCGCCTGCAACACGGCATCCGCGGCCGTGCTCCGCGATGCTCGCGAGCGCTACACCGGCCCGCACGGCATCCCCGTCGTCGAAGTGATCCAGCCGGCCGTGCGCGCCGCGATGAAGCAGACGCGCACCCGTCGCGTCGGCGTGATCGGCACCTCCGGCACAATCGACTCGCGGGCCTACGAAGACGCTTTCGCGGCCGCCCCCGATCTCGCTCTCTTCACGCAGGCCTGCCCGCGCTTCGTCGAGTTCGTCGAGACGGGCGACACCTCCAGCACCGAGCTGCGCGCCGTCGCCGAGGAGTACCTCGCCCCGCTCCGCGACGCGCGCATCGACACCCTCGTGCTCGGCTGCACGCACTACCCGCTCATGTCGGCAGCCATCCAGTACGTCATGGGCCCCGACGTGACCCTCGTCTCGAGCGCCGAAGAGACCGCCAACGACGTCTACTCGACGCTGGTCGCCCACGACCTCGACCGTCGCGATGGCGCTGCGCCCCTCTACGACTTCCAGGCCACCGGTGCCGACCAGGCGGGCTTCATCCGGCTCGCCAAGCGTTTTCTCGGCCCCGAGGTCTCGACGGTGAGCCACCTCGAGACCGGAACGATCGATCTTCCCCCGGGATTCCGGGCGAACCGAACCAAGGAGAACACCGCATGACAGAACGCGCCGACGGCCGACAGACAGACCAGCTTCGCGAGGTCACCATCGAGCTCGGCTGGAGCCCGCAGGCGGAGGGCAGCGCCCTCGTCAGCTTCGGCAACACCCGCGTGCTCTGCACGGCGTCGTTCACGAACGGCGTGCCGCGCTGGCTCGCCGGCAAGGGCAAGGGCTGGGTCACCGCCGAATACGCCATGCTGCCGCGCGCCACGAACTCCCGCAACGACCGCGAGAGCGTCAAAGGCAAGATCGGCGGGCGCACGCACGAGATCTCCCGCCTCATCGGCCGCAGCCTCCGCGCCGTCGTCGACATGAAGGCCCTCGGTGAGAACACGATCGTGCTCGACTGCGATGTGCTCCAGGCCGACGGCGGGACCCGCACGGCTGCCATCACCGGCGCCTACGTCGCGCTAGCCCAGGCGATCCAGTGGGGCAAAGACAACAAGTTCATCGCCCAGAAGGCCACGCCTCTCTCCGACAGCGTCTCGGCCGTCTCCGTCGGCATCATCGACGGCGAACCGATGCTCGACCTCGCCTACGTCGAAGACGTGCGCGCCGAGACCGACATGAACGTCGTCGTCACCGGTTCGGGCACCTTCATCGAGGTGCAGGGCACGGCCGAGGGCGCCCCCTTCGACCGCGACGAGCTCAACTCGCTGCTCGACCTCGCGCTGGCGGGCGCCGTCGACCTCAGCGCGATCCAGAAGCGCACCCTGGAGGTGTGACCGTGGCACCCTCGACCGTGAAAGTCGTCCTGGCGACGCACAATGCCCACAAAGTGGCCGAGCTCCGTCGGATCCTGGGCGATGCCCTCGACGGAGTCGAGCTCCTCACCTACGACGGCCCAGAACCGGTCGAAGACGGCGACACCTTCGAGGCCAACGCACTGATCAAGGCCCGGGCCGCCGCCGAATACACCGGCTTGCCGGCCCTCGCCGACGACTCGGGCATCGTGGTCGACGCCCTCGACGGAGCCCCGGGCATCCACTCCGCCCGCTATGCCGGCACCCGCGACGAAGGCGACAACCTCCGCCTGCTGCTGACCAACCTCGATGCCCTCGGCGGCGCCGATCGTAGCGCCTCGTTCGTGTGCGCAGCGGCGCTCGTCATACCGCCGTCGGTCGCCTCCGTCGGGCCCGACGGCCCGGCCGAGTCGGTCGAATCCGACGAATATGTGGAGCTCGCGACCTGGTCAGGGCACGTTCTCGACGAGGCGTCAGGATCCGGCGGCTTCGGCTACGACCCGATCTTCTGCCCCGCCGGTGAGAGCCGCTCGGCAGCCGAGCTCAGCACGGCCGAGAAAGACGCGACGAGTCACCGGTCGCAGGCGTTCCGGGCACTCGCGCCGCGGGTCGCCGCGCTGCTCTCGTAGGGCCAAGCTCCAACTTCGAGGCTGAGCCGACGTGAAACGGCCAACCCGACGCGCCACGGCACGTCGGGTTGGCCGTTTCACGTCGCCCTGCCTTCCGGCTGCGGCCGGTAATTAGGCCTGAGGGGACGCCTGCGCCTCTTCGAGCTTCTTCGCCTTGCGCGACGAGCTCAGCACCTTGATCACGATCGGAATGACGGTCGCCGCGACGGCGCCCAGCAGGATCAGGTCGATGTAGTTCTCGACAAAGCGCGCCACCGGTGGGATGTGGCCGATGCCGAAGCCGATCATCGTGATGCCGAAGCCCCAGGCGATGGCTCCGATCGCGTTGAAGAGCGAGTACCGGCGGTAGTGCATGTGGGCGATGCCCGCGGCAAGGGGCAGGAACGTGCGGATCACGGGCACGAACCGCGCGAGAATGACGGCACCCGACCCGAAGCGGGTGAAGAACTCGTTCGTCTTCTTGACGTTCTCGGACGAGAAGATGCCGCTGTCTTTCCGCTCGAAGATGCGCGGCCCGAACTTGTGCCCGATCAGATAGCCGAGTTCGCCCCCGAGGAACGCCGCGACCGCGATGAAGAGCGCGATCAAGACGATGGGCATGCCGAGGCCGCCCGGTGTGGTCGCCGCGAGGACGCCCGCGAGGATGAGCAGGGTGTCGCCGGGAAAGATGAAGCCGATCAGAAGGCCGGTCTCGGCGAAGATGATGGCGCAGATGCCGAGCACTGCCCACGGCCCGAACGCGTGAATGAGGGCCTCGGGATCGAGGAAGGGGATCGCGGCGAGCGGCAGCATGGGGAGAACTCCAGGAAGAACGAACCGAAGGAGGTCGGTGCGCCCGCTTCGTGATCGGGGCAAGCGTATCGGACACGGAAGACAGCGACTCTGGGGGTAACCCCCGAGGATCTCTCCGGTATTCCGGGCCGCCCGAACGCTCGTGCGGGGACTCTGCCTACAGTGCGGGAGAAGGGACTTGAACCCTCACGCTCGAAAGCACAGGAACCTAAATCCTGCGTGTCTGCCAATTCCACCACTCCCGCGGCGAGACGAGTGTACCCGGCAGCGCGGCACCGGGGGCCTCGTCAGCGCTTTAAATGCGGCTGGTGCGGCGAATACCGCGGCACATAGCGGAGCAGGATCCCGGCCCCGACGAACCCGAGCACGCCCATGACGCCGGACGCGAGCGAGATCGATACGAGCGCCGTGATCCCGGCGATCAGCAGGGGAGCGGCCGCGCTGCCGAAGTCGCCCGTGAAGCGCCAGGCACCGAGGAACGGCGCCGGGTCGGATTTGTCTGCGAGGTCGGCGCCGAGGGTCATCAGGATTCCCGACCCGATCCCGTTCGCGACCGACATGAACATGGCGACGCCGATGAACCACGTCACGTTGTTCGGGAGGGCATGCGTGACCGACAGCACGAGGTACGAGAGGCCGAGCCCGGCCATGCAGGGCATCGCGCTCCACATCCGCCCCCAGCGATCCATGATCTGGCCGCTCGTATAGAAGAGGGCGAAGTCGATCGCCCCGGCGATACCGATGATGAGCGCCGTCTGCGACGAGCCGATGCCGATCGAGACCGCCCAGAGGGGCAGGATCACCTGGCGCCCGGCGCGCATGGCGCCGATCAGCGCCGCACCGCTGCCGAGCTTTACGAGCACGCCGCGGTGCTTCCAGAGGGTGGGGAACAGGCCCTTCGACTCGGTGCCGACCTCGACCTCGCCGGTGGTGGGAGGGGCGCCGGGGTGGCGCAGCGACCTCGTTGCGAGCGCTGCTGCCGGATCCTTGATCACAAGGAGAACGCCGGCTGCTGCCAGGCACGCGACGATGTGGATCCAGAAGGCGGACTGCACGGCGCCCGTCAGATGGATGAGCCCGGCCGAGAGGAAGGGGCCGACGAAGTAGCCGAGACGGAAGACGCCGCCGAGGCTCGACAGTGCGCGGGCGCGGATCTCGGGCGGCACGAACGACGTCATGAACGCGTGGCGGGCGAGGGCGAAGACCGCGGTCGAGAGTCCGATCAGGAAGACGCCGATCGCGAGCACGACGACGTTCGGCGAGAAGACGCAGACGAGCAGGCCGATGACGCTGACCAGGGCTGCGCCGATCATGGCGGTGCGCTCGCCGATGCGTGAGACGAGCCAGCCGCTCGGGATGTCGCCGAAGAGCTCGCCGACGAGGATCAGCGAGGCGACGAACGCCGAGAGTGCCAGGGTCGCACCGAGGTTGTCGCTCGCCACCGGGATGATCGGAATGATCGCGCCCTCGCCGATCGCGAAGAGGGCGGCGGGGAGGAAGGCGGAGAGTGCGACGGATCGCATCGAGAAGGATCCGTCGGCGCTGGTCATCGAAGACGACTCTAGACCCGAGATGGCAGAGCCCCGAGACGTAGACTGGTTCGCATGAAGGTTCTGGCAGCGATGAGTGGCGGCGTCGACTCCGCCGTAGCGGCAGCCCGGGCCGTCGACGCCGGGCACGACGTGGTGGGAGTGCACCTGGCGTTGAGCCGGATGCCGGGAACACTGCGCACCGGCAGCCGCGGCTGCTGCACGATCGAAGATTCGATGGACGCCCAGCGGGCCGCGAACATGATCGGCATCCCCTACTACGTGTGGGATTTCTCGGAGCGGTTCAAGCTCGACGTGGTCGACGACTTCGTCGCCGAGTACACCGCCGGCCGTACCCCGAACCCGTGCATGCGCTGCAACGAGAAGATCAAGTTCGCTGCCCTGCTCGAGAAGGCGGTGGCCCTCGGCTTCGACGCCGTCGCAACCGGCCACTATGCCTCGATCGAGATCGACGCCGACGGCAACAAAGAGCTTCACCGGGCGAGTGCCTGGGCCAAAGACCAGTCGTACGTGCTCGGCGTGCTCACCAAGGAGCAGATCGACCACTCGATGTTCCCGCTGGGCGCCACGCCCTCCAAGGCCGAGGTTCGTGCCGAGGCGGCGGCCCGGGGCTTCACGGTTGCGCAGAAGCCTGACAGCCACGACATCTGCTTCATCCCCGATGGCGACACCCGCGGCTGGTTGGCCGATCGGGTCGGCGCGGAGCAGGGTGAGATCCTCGACCGCACGGGTGCTGTGATCGGTCAGCACGAGGGTGCACACGCCTTCACCGTCGGCCAGCGGAAGGGTCTCAATATCGGCTATCCGTCGGACGACGGCAAGCCCCGCTTCGTGCTCGAGGTGCGCCCGAAAGACAACGCCGTCGTGGTCGGCCCGAAAGAGGCCCTCGACATCCGAGAAATTGCGGGCTCGAAGTTCTCCTGGGCCGGAAAAGCTCCCGAGGATCCCACGGAGCCCTTCGCCTGTGACGTGCAGATTCGCGCCCATGCCGATCCCGTTCCCGCGGTCGCCCGAGTGTCGGCGGTCGAGGGTAGAACTGAACTTGTCGTCACACCCGACGAGCCGCTCAACGGAGTGGCTCCCGGTCAGACGGCCGTCGTGTACGTCGGCACCCGTGTGCTCGGTCAGTGCACGATCGACCGCACGGTCAGCGCCGTGCCGGTTCCCGTTCCCTCTTTCTAGGAGTACCGCATGGCCGAGGCCACCCCGACGACAGACCTCGAGGCGGCCCGTGATGAGGCCCAGTCTCTGACGACCCGGATCCTCGAACTGCGCGACCAGTACTACGAGGGCAACGCCTCGACGGTGGCTGACGCCGACTACGACAAGATGGTGCACCGCCTCGACGAGATCGAGCGCGAGCACCCCGAGTTGCAGTCGCCCGACAGCCCAACCCAGACCGTGGGCGGCCGGGCCGAGACCACGCAGTTCGCCCCCGTCGAGCACGCCGAGCGCATGCTCAGCCTCGACAACGTCTTCGACTTCGACGAGCTCGCCGAGTGGGCCGGCAAGGTCGAGCGCGATGCCGGGGCGGAGCGCGTGCGGTTTCTCTCGGAGCTCAAGATCGATGGTCTCGCGATCAACCTCCGCTACGAGAACGGTGTGCTCGTCACGGCGGCGACCCGGGGCGACGGTGTGGTCGGCGAAGACGTCACCGGCAACGTGCTGACGATGGGCACGATCCCCGAGCGCCTGTCGGGCACGGGGCATCCTCCGCTCGTCGAGGTCCGCGGCGAAATCTTCTTTCCCGTCGCCGAGTTCGATGCGCTGAACGCCGCCCAGCTCGCCGCAGGCGAGCGTCTGTTCGCCAATCCGCGGAACGCTGCAGCGGGCTCTCTCCGGCAGAAGGAGGAGGGCAAGAGCCCCGAAAAGAAGGCGCTCATGGTGAAGCGGCTCAAAGGGCTCCGCATGCTCGTCCACGGCATCGGCGCCTGGCCGGTCCGTGAGCTCGAGGCCTCCACCGATGTGACGGCCCAGTCTGAGATCTACGGCCTGCTGGGGTCGTGGGGCCTACCCATCTCGACTCACTTCCGGGTCTTCGACACCGTCGCCGAGGTCGAGAAGTTCATCACGAAGTACGGCGAGCAGCGCGCATCGGTCGAGCATCAGATCGACGGCATCGTCATCAAGGTCGACGACCTCGGCCTGCACGAAGAGCTCGGCGCGACGTCGCGGGCCCCGCGCTGGGCGACCGCCTTCAAATACCCGCCCGAAGAGGTCAACACGAAGCTCCTCGACATCGTCGTCAGCGTCGGGCGCACCGGTCGGGCGACGCCGTTCGCCGTGATGCAGAAGGTCGAGGTCGCCGGCTCCGAGGTACGGCAGGCGACGCTGCATAATCAGCAGGTCGTGAAGGCGAAGGGCGTGCTCATCGGCGATACCGTGGTGCTGCGCAAAGCCGGCGACGTGATCCCCGAGGTGCTCGGCCCGGTGGTCGAGCTCCGTAACGGCACCGAACGCGAGTTCGTCATGCCCGAGAACTGCCCCGAGTGCGGCACGAAGCTGGCGCCCGCCAAAGAGGGCGACATCGACCTCCGCTGCCCCAACAGCAAGAGCTGCCCGGCGCAGGTGCGCGGTCGGGTCGAGCACATCGCTTCGCGCGGCTCGCTCGACATCGAGGGCCTCGGCGAGGTGGCGGCGGCTGCGCTGACCCAGCCACTCGAACCGAAAGAGCCGCCGCTCCGCACCGAGGCGGGCCTTTTCGAGCTGACGCTCGACGACATCCTGCCGATTCGCGTGATCGTGCGCGACTCCGAGACCGGCATGGAGAAGCTCGACGGCGACAAGCCGAAGGTCATGTCGCCGTTCCGGGTGGCAAAACTGCAAGAAGACGGCTCACCGACGCCTTCGAAACGGGCGGAGGTGCTGCTCGAAAACCTCGAAAAGGCGAAGACGAGCCCGTTGTGGCGGATCCTGGTCGGTCTCAGCATCCGCCATGTGGGGCCAGTCGCCGCGCGCGCGCTCGCCGACTACTTCGGGTCGCTCGACGCGATCCGCGCTGCCTCCCGCGATGAACTCGCGGCGGTCGACGGAGTGGGCGGCATCATCGCCGAAGCCCTTCTCGCCTGGTTCGAGGTCGACTGGCACGTCGAGATCATCGACCGGTGGACCGCCGCGGGCGTGCAGTTCACGACCCCCGGCCACCCCGGGCCCGGGGCTGCCGTGTCAGCCGGGGGAGTCCTCGCGGGTCTCACGGTCGTAGCCACGGGATCGCTCGAGGGGTTCTCGCGCGAGGGCGCCCAGGAGGCCATCTTGGCGGCCGGGGGCAAAGCCGGAAACAGCGTCAGTAAGAAGACCGACTTCGTTGCGGCCGGGCCGGGCGCCGGTTCGAAGCTCACGAAGGCCGAAACCCTCGGGGTACGCATCATCGACGCCGCCGAATTCGCGATCCTTGTCACGACGGGCCCGACGGGGCTTGGCGACCCCAGTGAGGGGGGTGAGGGTATCCCCAGTCCGGGTGACGATACCGAGTGATTCCACCCCAGTACTGGTCACAGGAGGCGTCGCGCTCCTAAGCTGTGTGCTAGCTCATCGATCTCGTCTGTAGGGGTACAAGATTCGGGTGGGCTAGTAGAGGAACCCCGACGTGCTGTTCTTTGCCGCAGCCATCCTGATTTCCTCGGTCCACGTGCTTGGTGTGGCCGGGCCTACAGCCGTGCCTGTAAGCGACGCGACCGCCCAGCAGATGTCGGCGCCGAGCCACCACGTGTCGGCCACGGCGACGCCCGTCTCCCTGGTCGACACCCGCATCGCACCCGGTCGAGAGGTCCGCTCGGCCATCTCGGTCGCGCCCGCCGTCGCGGCCGGCGATCTGACCGCCTGCCGGGGCGAGGTCACCGACGTTGCCGCATGCCTCGACGGCCTCGGAACAGCTCCCGTCGCCACGCTCGAGAGGTTCGGCCGTTCACTCGACTCCGACACCGGCGAAGACGTCGCCTTCGCGACGGCCATCGGGCGCCAAGGATCCGCCACGGCCACAAGGTCATGGTGGCAATCTCTGGGGCTCGAGCGCCGCACCGCCCTCGCCACCGCGCTGCCGTCGATCGTCGGCAACCTCGAGGGCGTCCCCTACAAGATCCGCGACGCGGCCAACCGGCTCACCCTGGAGAGCACGCTCCAGCGCCTGAGTGCCCGGGCCGCGCAGTCGCACGAGGCCATCGGCGGGTCGGCGGAGGCCCCACGCGTGGCCATGCTCGACCAGGTGCGGGCGGCACTGGCAGCGGGTGCCGACCGGAGTCTGCTCTCACTCGACACCGTGTTTCCGGGTCGGGCCGCCGTGGCGGTCGGCGATGTCGACCGGGCGGCCAATGTCAGCGTGATCGTGCCGGGCATGCTCTACACGGTGACGACGCAGATGGTGAGCCTCACCGGGGCCGCCGCTGATCTGCAGAGCTCGCAGACGTTCTGGTCGAACACCCTCTCGACGTCGGTCTCGCACCACGTCGCCACCTCGGCGGTGGTCGCGTGGATGGGCTACAAGACGCCGGGCCTGACGAACGTGCTCGGAATCGGTCTCGCCACGACGGGCGCACGGCAACTCGAAGACGCCATTCAGGGGCTCGACGCCGATCGCCGAACGGACATGCCGCGGGTCACCCTCATCGCGCACTCCTACGGATCGACGACCTCGACCATCGCCCTGTCGTCCGGTCGCGTCCGGGTCGACGACTTCGTGGCCATGGGGTCGCCCGGAAGCGTGGTCGCAACGGCGTCGAAGCTCGACGTCACGGCCGGTCACGTCTTCGTCGCGGCGGCGGCCCTCGACCCCGTGGCGGGCAGTGCGGTGTTCGGGGCCGATCCCGGATCGATGGCGTTCGGGGCGAAGGAGCTCAATCTCGGGGCGATGGTAGATCCGTATACCGAGCAGCGAGTCACGGCCGTCGTCTCGCACAACGAGTACTTCACGGCCGGCAGCCACTCGATGCGCAGCCTGGCGCTCATCGGGATCGGTCGCGGCGACCTCGCCGACGGCCGACGGCCCGAGCCGGGCGCGCCCGAGCTCACGAACAGCCCGTCGCTCGGGCTGGTACGGCCCCAAGACATCAACCGGGAGTCGGTGGGCGTGTAACGCGGACTCGCCTCCGAACGCGGGGGAGGGCGGCGCCGTGCCGGATCCTCGGCGGGGCCCGAATAGACTTGGTGCCATGTCTGAAATCACCCGCGAGCAGGTGGAGCACCTGGCAGGTCTCGCCCGCATCGCCCTCACGCCCGACGAGATCGAGAAACTCACCGGAGAGCTGGGGCACATCGTCGACAGCATCGCGAAGGTGCAAGAGGTCGCCGGGCAAGACGTTCCCGCGACGAGCCACCCGATCCCGCTGTCTAACGTGTTCCGCGACGACGTGGTCGGAGAGACGCTGACGCAGGAGCAGGCACTCGCGGGTGCGCCCGAGCACGACGGAAGCCGCTTCAAGGTGAGCGCGATCCTGGGAGAAGAGCAGTGAGCGACACAGTGCCCGCCAACGACCTTATTCGCCTGTCGGCGGCCGACCTGGCTTCGAAGCTCGCTTCGGGCGAGGTGTCGAGCGTCGAGGCGACGAAAGCCCACCTCGACCGGATCGCGAGCGTCGACAAAGACGTGCACGCGTTCCTCCACGTGAGCGAGGCGGCCCTTCAGACGGCGGCCGCGATCGACGCGAAGCGCAGTGCCGGAGAGAAGCTCGGCCCGCTCGCGGGTGTGCCGATCGCCATCAAAGACGTGCTGTGCACCTCCGACATGCCCTCGACCTCCGGCTCGAAGATCCTTGAGGGCTGGGTGCCGCCGTACGACGCGACCGTCGTCGCGAAGCTTCGCGCCGCCGACCTCGTGCCGCTCGGCAAGACCAACATGGACGAGTTCGCGATGGGCTCGTCGACCGAGTTCTCGGCCTATGGCCCGACCCACAACCCGTGGAACCTCGACCGGATCCCCGGAGGCTCCGGCGGAGGCTCGGCCGCGGCTGTCGCCGCGTTCGAGGCGCCGCTCGCCCTCGGCAGCGACACCGGCGGATCGATCCGTCAGCCCGGTGCCGTCACGGGCACGGTCGGCGTGAAGCCCACCTACGGCTCGGTCAGCCGCTACGGAGCGATCGCGCTCGCATCGTCGCTCGATCAGGTCGGGCCCGTCAGCCGCACGGTGCTCGACTCGGCGCTGCTGCACGACGTCATCAAGGGGCACGACAAGCGCGACTCGACCTCGCTGCGTGACGAATGGCCCTCGTTCGCCGATGCGGCCACCGCCGGCCTCGCTCCCGGCTCGCTGCAGGGCGTCAAGATCGGCATCGTGAAGGAGTTGAACGGCGACGGCTTCCAGCAGGGCGTCAAGGCCCGCTTCTCCGACGCCGTCGCCCTGCTGACGAGTGCCGGCGCCGAGATCGTCGAGGTCTCGGCCCCGAGCTTCGAGTACGCGATCAGCGCCTACTACCTGATACTTCCCGCCGAGGCGTCGTCGAACCTTGCCAAGTTCGACTCGGTCCGCTTCGGCCTCCGGGTCAACCCCGAGGGCGGCGGCACGGTCGAGCAGGTCATGTCGGCGACTCGCGAGCAGGGCTTCGGCCCCGAGGTCAAGCGCCGGATCATCCTCGGGACCTATGCGCTCAGCGCGGGCTACTACGACGCCTACTACGGCAGCGCGCAGAAGGTGCGCACGCTCGTGCAGCGTGACTTCGCCCGTATGTTCGACGAGGTCGACATCCTCCTCTCGCCCTCGGCGCCGACGACGGCGTTCCCGATCGGCGAGAAGATCGACGACCCGCTGGCGATGTACCTCAACGACCTGACGACGATCCCGGCGAACCTCGCCGGAATCCCCGGCATGTCGATCCCCATGGGCCTCGCCGACGAAGACGGCCTGCCCACCGGCATCCAGCTCATGGCTCCGGCCCGCGAAGACGCCCGCCTCTACACCTACGGCGCCGCGCTCGAGCAGCTCTTCGAGCAGTCGTGGGGTCACACACTCATCTCGAAGGCGCCGAGTCTCAGCGCCTCCGAACAGTCCGCCGCAACCGAGGGAGTCGTCTGATGGCCGCCCGCCCAGAACTGATGGACTACGACAAGGCCCTTGAGATGTTCGAGCCCGTCGTGGGCTTCGAGGTGCACGTCGAGCTGTCGACCAAGACCAAGATGTTCTCCGACGCCCCGAACGAGTTCGGCGGAGAGCCCAACACGAACATCACGCCGGTCGACCTCGGTCTTCCGGGCTCGCTGCCCGTCGTCAACGGCCAGGCCGTGAAGTACGCGATCAGCCTGGGCCTCGCGCTCGGTTGCTCGATCGCTCCGACGTCGCGCTTCGCGCGGAAGAACTACTTCTACCCCGACCTCGCCAAGAACTACCAGATCAGCCAGTCCGACGAGCCGATCGCGTTCGAGGGCTCGGTCGAGGTCGAGATGCCCGACGGCACCCTGTTCACGGTGCCCGTCGAGCGTGCGCACATGGAAGAAGACGCCGGCAAGCTGACTCACGTCGGCGGGTCGACCGGCCGGATCCAGGGCGCCGAATACTCCCTCGTCGACTACAACCGCGCCGGCGTGCCGCTCGTCGAGATCGTCACGCACCCGATCATCGGCGCGGAGCACCTCGCTCCCGAGCTGGGTGCCGCCTACGTCGAGACCATCCGCGACATCGTCCGTGGTCTCGGCATCTCGGAGGCGAAGATGGAGCGCGGCAACCTGCGCTGCGACGCCAACATCTCACTGCGCCCCCGCGGCCAGGAGAAGCTCGGCACCCGCACCGAGACGAAGAACGTCAACTCGTTCCGCGCCGTCGAGCGCGCCATCCGCTACGAGATCCAGCGTCAGGCCGCGATCCTCGCCGCGGGCGGCTCGATCACGCAGGAGACGCGCCACTGGCACGAAGACACCGGGC
Source organism: Frondihabitans sp. VKM Ac-2883 (assembly GCF_015350875.1). NCBI lineage: Bacteria > Bacillati > Actinomycetota > Actinomycetes > Micrococcales > Microbacteriaceae > Frondihabitans > Frondihabitans sp. VKM Ac-2883. The sequence goes on from NZ_JADKSF010000005.1 coordinate 79,871, forward strand.
GCACTTCCGCCGGGCGCCCCAAGAGCGACGCCGACGACTACCGCTACTTCCCCGAGCCCGACCTGCTCCCGGTCGAGCCGTCGCTCGAGCTGATCGACGAGCTGCGTGCCGCGCTGCCCGAGTCGCCGGCCGTGATGCGGACGCGACTGAAGGCCGAGTGGGGCTTCACCGACCTGGAGTTCCAGGACGTCAAGAATGCCGGTCTGCTCGGTGAGATCGTCGAGACGGTCAGCGCAGGATCCTCGCCCCAGGCCGCTCGCAAATGGTGGACGGGCGAAATCGCGCGTCTTGCCAACGCCGCCGGCCCCGAGGTCGAGGCCTCCTCGCTGGTCACCCCGCAGCAGGTCGCGGAGCTCATCACGCTCATCGACTCCGGCGAGCTCACCGACCGCCTCGCGCGCCAGGTGCTTGAAGGGGTCATCGCCGGCGAGGGCTCGCCGTCCGAGGTCGTCGAGAAGCGCGGGCTCAAGGTGGTCTCCGACGACGGTGCGCTGATCGCGGCCATCGACGACGCGCTGGCTGCCCAGCCCGACGTGCTGGCCAAGATCCGCGACGGCAAAGTGCAGGCGGCCGGCGCGGTGATCGGCGCGGTCATGAAGGCGATGAAGGGTCAAGCCGACGCGGCCCGAGTTCGCGAGCTCGTGCTCGAGAGAGCGCAGGCCTGAGCTGTCCGGCACAGTGTCTTCCCCCGCTCCGAAGGGCACGGCCTGGTGGCTCACGCCGCTGCGTCCGGGCCTGATCGGCCTGGTGGCACTCGTGGTCGCTGTCATCGTGGCTTCGCGGGTGCTGCCTGCCCACTCGATCCTCATCTGGACGTCGGCGGGCAAGCAGGGGCTTGCGGCGTCACGGAGCGATCTCGAGATCACCGCCACGATCGCCGGGCTCATCGTGCTCGGGGCGTGGATCCTCGGGTCTCTCGCTTTCGCGGTGACTCCGGCGCGGCACATGCTCGTGCCGCACGCCGCCTACTGGAAGTCGGGCGGACGCGAGCGGGTGCGCGAGATGCAGCACCGCTACTTCATCTACCTGTCGCGGGCCATCGGGATCACGTTCTGGTTTCTCGCCGCCGAGGTGATGGTGGCGGTCGTCTCGCAGAAGAACGGCCTGCTCGAATCGCCGTGGCTGCCGGTGGTCGTCTCGGCCCTGTACATCATCGGCCTGCTCGTGTTCGCGGTGTGGGTCTTCGCCGACGGGTTCCAGCCGGCCGAGGCCAAGGCCGCGCGACGCCGCTAGAGGAGGGGCCATGACCGACTTCGATCGCTACGGCGACGACGTCCTCGCGAAGGGCTGGAAAGACGCGGGGCGCAAGCCGCCCCGTGTCGTCGATGCCGTGCGCGACCTCGTCGTCGAAGAAACCCGATCAGGGTTCACCGGCGCCATCGTGCGCGTCGAAGCCCAAACGGTGGAGCTCGTCGACTGGAAAGACCGCGTCCGTGCGTTTCCGCTCACCTCGGCCTTTGCGATCGACGGCGAGCCCGTGCGGCTGCAGTACCCCCGGGCGGCGCCTCAGGGGCGTCTCCGGTCGGCCTCCGGGTCGTTCGCGGTGACTGACGCCACTGCCCGCGTGGCCTTGCCGAGCCGAATCTTCGTCGAGGGGCGTCACGACGCCGAGCTCGTCGAGAAGGTCTGGGGGCACGACCTGCGGATCGAGGGCGTCGCCGTCGAATACCTCGAAGGGGTCGACCACCTCGCTGACGTGCTCAAGGAGTTCAAGCCCTCACCCACACGCAAGGTCGGTGTGCTCGTCGATCACCTGGTGAAGGGCTCGAAAGAGAGCCGCATCGCCGAACAGATCAGCCGCAGCCCGCTCGGCCGCTCGGTGCTGGTCGTCGGGCACCCGTACGTCGACGTGTGGCAGTCGGTCAAGCCGGGGCGGCTCGGCATGACGGAGTGGCCGACGATTCCCCGCTCCATCGAGTGGAAACACGGCATCTGCCAGGCGCTCGGGTGGCCGCACGACGAGCAGGCGGACATCGCTCGGGCGTGGCAACGGATCCTCGGCCAGGTGCGCACGTTCGCCGACCTCGAGCCCGCTTTTCTGGGCCGAGTCGAAGAGCTGATCGACTTCGTCACGGCGCCCGCCGCGTAAGACCTCAGAATCGACCTCTTGGGGCGCTGATGCCCGGTCGTTTTTGACGTCTCGGGTGGCTGGCCAGCAGCAATTCGCTAGCGTCGATCGGCGCGAGCGCGGGTGATACCCCGCCAGGCGAGCAACACGATCACGGCGAAGACCACCAGGATCCCGCCGAACACGATCCAACCGAGGTCGATCGTGAAGCCGTCCGACCCTGCGGGTGACGACGTCGGCGAAGGGGACGGCGTGGGCGCGAGAGCAGCCGCGACGGCGGCACTCATCTGCGCGGCCAGGAAGCGAGCGCCGGCGGCATTCGGATGCAGGGCGCCGCGCTGCAGCGAGATGTCGCTGAACCCGGCCGACGCGATCAGAGTGATGCCCTGCATGTACGACCCCGAGGTCGCGCAGCCGGAGTGCGCCCGGGTCGCCCCGAGCGTCGACACGTAGGTGAAGCCAGCGGCCTTCGTAGCGGAGCGGAGGGCGTCGTCGAGGTGATCCTGCACGCCGGAAAGGTACTTCACGTCGGTGGCGGTGAAGGGGAAGCCGTTCGCGGGCAGCCCGTCGGTGAGGGTCGACGCCGAGACGACGGGGCGGAAGCATCCCGCCGGGGGAGTGTGGGCCGCGTCCGGGAAGATGGCCGGGTAGCCGACCACGATCACCTTCGCCTGCGGTGCCCGCGACGCGATCGTGGCGAACGCCGATCGGAGCCCCGAGGTGACGTGCCCGCTGATCGCCGCAGCCAGCGAATCGACGCCGTCGGTGACGAGCGCTGACCGGCACGACGACGCCCCCGAGCTGATCACGGGCCCCTCCTTTGCCACGGCAATGCATTTCGACGCCGTCGAGAACAGGCCGGCGTCGTTGCCGCCGATCGACACCGTGACCACCTTCGTCTGGCTGCCGAGGGCATCAGCCTGCGGAGCGGCGCCGTGCTGGCGCGTCGACACGATGTCGGCGGTGGTCGCACCCGCGCACGACACATCGGTGAGGTCGAGGCCCAGCGACGACGCGACGAGGTGGGGGTAGTCGAGGGCGGACTGACCGCACGCGGCGACAGGACGGCCCGTTGGCTGAGCGAGGCCGTACCCCGCGGCATACGAATCGCCGAGGGCGACGTACTCGGGGCCGTCTGCCGGGCTTGCGCCCGAGGTGGCCGCGGTAGCGGGCAGGGGCAGAGCGACGCCGCAGCCGACGAGCAGGGCCAGGACGGGGGCCAAGCGCAGGATCCGACGGATCCTTCGCTTCGTTTTCGGCATCTGCCAATCGTACGGGCACCTTGTGGTGCACCTCCTCCGAGCGGGAGACTAGCGCCGTCACAACGGCTGTGACATCGAGACCGGGAGGGTCCCATGGCTATCACGCTCAACCCGTATCTGAGTTTTCGCGGTCAGGCTCGCGAGGCCCTCGACTTTTACGCCTCGGTGCTCGGCGGCACCCCCACCACGATGACCTTCGCCGAGGGCGGCATGGCGGAGCAGTTCCCCGGCGAGGAGCAGCTGCTCATGCACGGCCAACTCGTCACCGACAACGGCCTGACTCTGATGGCCGCGGACGCCCCGTCGTCGATGCCCGGCGAGTCGGGCAGTGCGATCAGCGTGTCGCTGTCGGGCGGCGGAGACGGCGATTCCGAGACACTCGCCGCGTACTGGGAAGGGCTCGCCGCGGGCGCCACCATCGTCGCGCCCTACGAGCTGGCGCCCTGGGGCGATCGGTTCGTCATGCTGAAAGACAAGTTCGGCGTCGACTGGATGGTCAACTCGGCTGCTGCCGGCGCCTGATCGGCCCGCCCGGTCTGCTGCCTGCCCGAGCTGTGCCTGCCCGAGCTGTGGCCCGCCCGGTCTGCTGCCCGCCCGAGCTGTGGCCCGCCCGAATTTGAAGGAGAAACGTCGCGCCGCCGACGAAGACATCAGGATCCGACGGGGTCGCCGTCCGGTTTCTCCTTCGAATTTGCAGAGGGGGCACGCGATCGGCAGAGGGGGCACGCGATCGGCGTAGCGGTGAATCCGGGGGTCCTCGCCGTACGATGTGCGCATGGCCGATTCGATCGAGGGGCGCGTGCGCAACGGCGTCGACGCCTTCCTTCGATGGCTGCCGCGCTGGGAGATCGGCACCTCCCGGGCACGGACGAAAGTGTGCCGGCTCTGCCTCGGCTCGCCGGTCGCGACAGCGGCGGGGTTCGACCACGAGGTACCCCACACCGTGCAGCACGCTCTGCTCAGTCGCATGCGAGTCATCATCGACGAGGCCGTCGAGGAGTACACGGCGCGCAACCTGCCTCTCGTCTCGCGGGAGCTGAGCCGGGCCGCCGAGCCGGAGCCCGCCGGCTACAAGCCCGACGAGGGGCTCGCGCTCGAGTTCCAGGGGCTCGAGATCGACCCCGAGCCGGAGCCCGGACAGCCCTACCTGTTCACCCTCGCCGAACTCGCGGAAGCCGACCGGGTCGTGCCGCCCGCTCGTGCCGAGCCGTCGGATCCTGCCCCTAGGTCGCTCGCCGACACCCCCGCCAGCTACTCGGAAGAAGCCAAAGCCGCTTTGCGCACCGAACTCGAACTCGCCGACGACCACGCCCGGCAGGTCGGCACCGCCGTCTGCCTTGCTCTCGTCGAACACCGCACCCGTATTTCCGACGCAATCGACCGTCTGGTCGAACCGCAGATCGACGAGCTCCTCGCCGAACTGTCGCGGGCCCTTGAGAACCCGAGGTCGCGCTGATGGGCGTCATCGATCGGATCGTGAATCCGTCGTCGAGCGTCTTTCGGCGCTTCCCGTGGTGGTCGTTCGTGATCGACCTGGTGCTGGTGCTGGTCTTCGTGCTGATCGGCCGACGCAGTCACGCGGAGTCGGACGCGTTCGTCGGAGTGCTGACGACGGCTTGGCCGTTCGTGTGCGGGCTGGTGATCGGGTGGCTCGGCATCGTCGGATTCCGGTGGCCGTTCGTGACCCTGCACTCGGGAGTCGTGATCTGGGTCGCGACCGTGTTCGTCGGGATGCTGCTGCGGGATTCGTCGGGTCAGGGCGTAGCGGTGAGCTTCGTCATCGTGGCCACCATCGTGCTCGGTGTCTTTCTGCTCGGATGGCGAGCTCTGGCGATCACGCTGGCGAAGCGGCGTCAGCGGGCGGCTGCCTAGCCCCGAGCGGCCGGCCAGACGGCCCACCGGCCCACCGACCGGCCGGGCCTGCGGCGGGAGTGCAGAAATGGCCCTCCGCTAGCGCAGGCAGGGCCATTTTTGCACTTTCGACGAGCGGCGAGCCCCGAGCGGCGAGCCCCGAGCGGCGAGCCCCGAGGGGCGCGCCCGGAGGGCGCCGGACCTACGACTTGACGCTGTTGTCGAGCGACGGCTCGTCCGAGAGCACGAGGCCGCTCGAGCTGTTCGCGCTCGTGGTGAGCTCGGCCAGCCAGGCCCGGCTGATCGAAGGCACACGCCCGCCGTTGTACTTGAAGTAGAGGGGGATGCCGGGATCCATCCAAAGGCTCGACCGACCGTCGCCGACCTTCTGCGGGTCTCGCCACGAGAAGAAGAACGACTCGCGACGACGGAGCTTGGTGGCGATCACGATCTGCAGATGTTCGAGCGTGCGGTCTTCGAACTCGATCTCGATCGAGGTCGAACCGTAGATCAGTGATCCCATGGTTCTCCTTGGTGGTGACGCCGCACGAGTCCCGGATGACACGAGTGCGGCGAAACGAGGGTACCGGACGACGGAGCCCGCGCGGGCTCAGGGTCGCACGACTACCGTGAAGCATCCCGCGGTCAGCCGACCGACGCAACAGCACCGAGGAGATCCATGTCGAACAAGATCGCAGTCGTCACCGGCGGAACCGCCGGCTTGGGCCGTGCCATCGTCCGCGAACTCGCCGAGCGCGGGTGGGATGTCGCGATCCTGGCGCGCGGCGAAGACGGGCTCGACGGGGCAGCCGCCGACGTTCGCAGCACCGGCCGCCGAGCCCTTCCGATCAGCGTCGACGTGGCCGACAACGACGCCGTCGAGGCCGCAGCCGAGCGGATCGAGCTTGAGCTCGGCGAGATCGACCTCTGGGTCAACGACGCGATGGTGGGCGTCTTCGGCGAGTTCCTCACCACCGACCCGGGCGACTTCGAGCGGGCCACGCACGTCAACTACTTCGGCTTCGTCAACGGCACCCGCGCAGCTCTCAAGCGCATGGTTCCCCGCGACCGGGGCCACGTGATCCAGATCGGGTCGGCGCTCGCGCACCGCGGCATTCCGCTCCAGGCCGCCTACTGCGCCTCCAAGCACGCGATCACCGGCTTCACCGAATCGGTCACGACCGAGCTGATTCACAACAAGAGTCACGTGAAGATATCGCAGGTCGACATGCCCGCGATGAACACCATCCAGTTCAACTGGGTCAAGTCGCAGCTGCCCGACCACCCGCAGCCCGTTCCCACGATCTTCCAGCCCGAGACCTGCGCCCGCGCCGTCGCCGACGTCGCCGAACGACCTCGTCGCCGCAGCTGGATCGGCGAGCCGACCGTCATGACGGTGCTCGGCAACCGGTTCGTCGCGAGCTTCCTCGACGTTTACCTTGCCAAGACGGGCTACTCCGGTCAGCAGGCCCCCGAGAAGTCGGAACCCATGCTGCCGACGAACCTCTATGAGCCCGTGGCCGGCGATCACGGCTCACGCGGCATCTTCAGCGACAAGGCCAAAGAGTCGAGCCCGCAGATCTGGTACACCCAGCACCGGACGGTGAGCTACGCCGCCGCGATCGGCGCGGCGGCGGCGGGGCTCACGGCGCTGGTGGCGGGCGTCAAGGCGCGCAAGTGACCGACGACGCCATCGTCGTCGGAGCCGGCCCCAACGGGCTGGCAGCGGCCGTCGTGCTCGCGCGGGCCGGGCTGAAGGTAAGGGTGCTCGAACGGAACGACACGATCGGCGGCGGCGCGCGTACGGCCGAGCTGACGCTCCCCGGGTTCCTGCACGACATCTGCTCTGCCGTTCACCCCATGGGCGCGGTCTCCGGCTTCTTCCGGCGGTTCGAACTCGACCGTAGGATCCCGATGCTCACCCCCGACATCAGCTACGCGCACCCGCTGGATGATGGTCGGGCGGGTATCGCGCACCGGAGTCTCGCCGACACGGTGGCCGACCTGGGCCCCGACGGCCGCTCGTACGGGCGTCTGCTCGGCGACCTCGTCGCCCGCGACGACCAACTCGCGCAGTTCTCGCTGTCATCGCTGCTGCAGCTTCCGCGCCACCCCGCCACCGCCGCGATCTTCGGCCTGGCAATGCTCGACCAGGGCATGCCGTGGTGGAACGAGCGCTGGCGCACCGAAGAGGCGCCGGCAATGCTCGCCGGCGTGATGGCGCACGCGATCCGTCCGATGCCGACCCTCGCGGCCTCCGCCGCGGGCCTCGCTCTCGCGGTGCACGCGCACGCTCGCGGTTGGCCTCTGCCTCAGGGCGGAAGTCAGAGCATCATCGACGCTCTCGCCGCCGACGTGATCGCGCACGGGGGTGAGATCGAGACCGGCGTCGAGGTGACGTCGCTCGACGAGGTCGCCCGCGCCAAGGCAGTCGTCTTCGACGTCAGCGCCCGAGCGATGGCCGCGATCGGCGGCGACCGCTTCCCCTCCTGGTACTCGCGTGCGCTCAACAAGTTCCAGTACGGCAACGCCGCCTCGAAGGTCGACTTCGCGCTCTCGGAGCCGGTGCCGTGGCTGAACGCCGACGTGCGCCGATCGCCGACCGTGCATCTCGGCGGCACCCGCGAGCAAGTGGCGGCCGCCGAGAGGGCGGTGGCCCAGGGGCGCCATGCGCCGGATCCTTTTGTCTTGGTCGTTCAGCAGGGAGTGATCGACCCGACCCGAGCCCCCGAAGGCAAGGCGGCGCTCTGGGCATACACGCACGTGCCGCGCGACAGCGACATCGACCAGACCGAGGTCATCACTCGCGAGATCGAGAAATACGCGCCCGGGTTCCGTGACACGATCCTCGCGTCGGTGTCGCGGACGGCCAAAGACCTCGAGAACTACGACCCGAACTACATCGGCGGCGACATCGCCACCGGGGCGCCGAGCGTCAAGCAGCTCATCGCGCGGCCGATCATCGATATCGACCCGTGGCGTACGCCCGAAAAGGGCGTCTACCTCGGGTCGTCGTCGACCCCGCCCGGGCCGAGCGTGCACGGTCTCGGTGGCGCCTACGCGGCCCGAAGTGCACTACGACACGAATTCGGCATACGCTCGCTTCCTCACCTCGGACTCTGAAAGGGGCGCCATGTCTGTTCGCCACCGCCTGATCCACGCCACACCCGAAGCCGTTTTCGACGTGCTCGCCGACGGCTGGCTGTTCGCGAGCTGGGTCGTGGGCTCCGCCCGGATCCGCGACGTGTCGGATGCCTGGCCGGCCCCCGGATCCGAGATCCATCACTCGTTCGGCTCCTGGCCGGTCGTGATCGACGACACGACCTCGTCGGTGGAGTGGGACGCCCCTCGGCACGCCAAGTTCGTCGCGCGAGGCTGGCCGATCGGCGAAGCGGTCGTGATCATCGACATCAAGCGGCACAGAGACGGCTGCGTCGTCCGCATGGAGGAGTACGCCTCGAAGGGCCCCGGCCTCGTGGTGCCGAAACCGCTCATGGCGATAGCGCTGAACATTCGCAACACCGAGGCGTTGCAGCGTCTCGCCTGGCTCGCCGAGGGGCGCGCCGGGCGCTGACGCGCGGCCGGCGCGGCCCTCGGTAGGCAAGCCCTACTTCTTGAGCAGCTGCTCTTTCACGTGGCGGCGGATGACCTTGCCGATGAGCGACTTGGGCAGGCTGTCGACAACGACGATGCGACGCGGAACCTTGTAGGCGGCGAGGTTCTCTCGCGCGAACTCGCGCAGTGCCGCCTCGTCGAGGGTCGTGCCGGGCTCGACGACCACCGCGGCGGTCACCTGCTCGTTCGACGAGGATCCGAGACCCACGACCGCGACATCGGCCACCCCCGCGAACTGCTTGAGCGTGTCTTCGACCTCGGACGGCGACACGTTGAACCCGCCGGTGATGATGAGGTCTTTGATGCGGTCGACGATGGTGAAGTAGCCGTCGTCCGAGATGGTGACGATGTCGCCCGTGCGGAACCAGTCGCCCGTGAAGACCTCTGCGGTCTCGTCGGGGCGCTTGTAGTAGCCGCTGAAGACCTGGGGTCCGCGCACGACGAGCTCGCCGCGCTCACCGAGGGGGACGTCTTTCGTCGGGTCGTCCGGGTCGACGGCGCGGGCCTCGGTGCTCGGCAGGGGCATGCCAACGGTCCCGGCACGGCGGCTGTCGGCGACCGGGTTCGCCATCAGCACGGGGGAGGTCTCGCTGAGGCCGTAGCCCTCGATGAGCCACCCGTGCGAGCGCTCCTCCCAGGGCTCGACGACGGAGGCCGAGAGCGGCATAGCGCCCGAGATGGCGATCTCGATGCCGTTGAGCGAGACGCCGGCATCGTCGGCCGCCCGCTGCAGCCGCTGGTAGATCGGCGGCACGGCGGGCAGGAATGTCGGCGGGTGCTTCTTCATCGCCTTCAGCACGAGCGACGGCTCGAACGCGGGGAACAGCACGAGGCGCGATCCCATCCGCATGGCGAAGGTGAGGCAGAGCGTGAGGCCGTACGCGTGGAACATCGGCAGCACCGCATAGACGACGCTCGAGCCCTCCTGGATCTGCGGGATCCATGCCTGGCACTGCGCGGCATTCGACAGGAGGTTGCCGTGAGTGAGCATCGCGCCCTTGGGGCTGCCCGTGGTGCCGGAGGTGTACTGGATGAGAGCCAGATCGCCCGTCTCAGGGCGCGGGTGGTTCGTGTCGATGCGAGGGGACCCCGCGATCTTCTCCCACGGAGTCGTGCCCGAGACGCTCGTCGTGAGGCGCTCGCGCGACTCGCGGGCCTTCTTGATCGGCAGGCGGAGCTGGGCGCGCATCGAGAAGAGCATCGCCTTGGTCACGTCGATCGACACGATGCCGTCGAGGGGCACCTCGGCCGGGAACTTCTGCAGGGTCGCTACCGTCTTGTCCCACGCGATCGCGAAGCGGGCGCCGTGGTCTTCGAACTGGTGCTGCAGCTCGCGCGGCGTGTAGAGCGGGTTGTGCTCGACGACGATGGCGCCGAGACGCAGGATCGCGTAGAACGCGACGACGTGCTGGGGGCAGTTCGGCAGGATCAGCGCGACGGTGTCGCCCTTCTTCACCCCGAGGCGGCGGAGGCCCTCGGCGGCCCGCTGGATCTCTTCGACCATGTCTTCGTAGGTCGTCTCCGCACCGAAGTACTCGAGTGCCACGGCCTTCGGGTATTTCTGAGCGGTGTCGCGGACCAGATCGATGAGGGAGCCGGTCGCGGGCTCGATGTCGTGAGGGATGCCGGGGGCGTAGGAGCCCAGCCAGGGACGGGCGCTGTCGATGGTCACTGCACCACTCTAGAAGGTTCGGGGGACGAACCTGGGGAAGCCGAGGATCCGAGGGAGTTGCCTGACCCAGGAATCACTCATCGAAAGGAACACGACAGTGAGCAAGGTTTGGTTCATCACCGGCGCATCCAAGGGCTTCGGCCGCGAGTGGGCCGAGGCGGCCCTCGAGCGCGGCGACAAGGTCGCTGCCACCGCCCGCAAGATCGAGACGCTCGACTCCCTCGTCGAGCAGTACGGCGACAGCGTCTTGCCGCTGACTCTCGACGTCACCGATCGCTCGGCCGATTTCGCCGCCGTCCAGCAGGCGGCCGAGCACTTCGGCGCCCTCGACATCGTCATCAACAACGCCGGATACGGTCACTTCGGCATGATCGAGGAGATCACCGAAGACGAGCTTCGCGCCCAGCTCGAGACGAACCTGTTCGGCGCCTTCTGGGTCACCCAGGCGGCGCTGCCGATCATGCGCAAGCAGGGTTCGGGCCACATCATCCAGGTGTCGAGCATCGGCGGCATCAGCGCCTTCCCGACGGTCGGCGCGTACCACGCGTCGAAGTGGGCGCTCGAAGGCTTCTCGCAGTCCCTCTCGCAGGAGGTCGCCGGCTTCGGCATCGACGTCACCCTGATCGAGCCCGGCGGATTCTCGACCGACTGGTCGGGCCCCTCGGCCTCGCGCAGCGACGAGCTGCCCGAGTACAAGGACGTCCGTGAGGCCGCCGCCAGCCGTCCGTCGGCGAACAACCCCGGTGACCCGAAGGCGACCCGCACCGCGATTCTCAAGGTCGTCGACGCCGAGAAGCCGCCGCTGCGCATCTTCTTCGGCAAGGCGCCCATCGAGATCGCGACGAAGGACTACGAGTCCCGTCTGGCGACCTGGGACGAATGGCAGCCCGTCTCCGTCGAGGCGCACGGCAACTGATCGAAAGCGACTGAACACAGGCAGCCGTTCCCGCCGATCGCTCGGACCCGAGCGATCAGGGGGCCCGCTGTCAGGTGGCTGGCATTCACTGGACGGATGCCAGCCACTGCTTCGTCCGGGGCCCCCTCAACTGATGCCCCCTCGGGTCTCGCCCGCGTCACCGAACCGATCCGCTCGCGCCTTCAGTACACCTTCAACGGTCAGCGCACGGGCACGCCCGAGTGGGTCAGCGACCTCGAGAAGGGCGACGACCCCGGCTTCTTCGGGCCGGGATCGGCCGTGTGGGCCGTGCACGGCGGCATGTCGACGATCCCCGCGGGAGTTCGCGCGCTGCTCGTGCAGGCGCTGCACCCGGGAGCGCTCGCCGGGGTGCACGACCACTCTCGGTATCGGGAGGATCCTCTGGGCCGTCTCGCCGGCACGATCCGCTGGATCTTCACCGTCTCGTACGGTTCGCAGGAGGCCGCGACCCGCGCGTCGAACTGGGTGCTTCGCCTGCACGAGAAGGTGAGTGGCAGCTACGACGACCGCCACGGCGTCTCGCACGACTACAAGGCCAACGACCCCGACCTACTCGCCTGGGTTCACATGGCGTTCGCCGACTCGTTCCTGGCGGCGGCCATGGCATGGGGCGACCCCATCCCGGGCGGCCCCGACGCGTACGTGCGCGAGTGGGCCAAAGCCGGCGAGCTCATGGGAGTCCAGGATCCGCCGCGTTCCGTCGCTCAGATGCAGGCGCAACTGGCGGCCTTCGACGATGCGGGCACCCTCGAACGCTCGGCCCGCACCGATGACGTCGTGAAGTTCCTGCGCCGACCGCCGCTCTTTCCGGTGCTGCGCGCCGGTTACCCCGTGCTGTTCAACGGCGCCGTCAGCACCCTGACGCCGCGCCATCGTGAGCTGCTCGGGCTTCGCGCGCCCCACGTCGGCCCGCTCGACCTACCGACGCGGGCCCCCGCGGGCGCCATGCTCGCCGGGATCGGCGCGCTGCTGGGGCCGGAGCCGGTCGCCGCGAAGCACGCGCGATTGCGGAGGGCACGGCTCGGTATCGCGGATCCTGCGTAGCGCGTCACGAGCGGGCGATGAGCTCGTCGCGCACCTTCCGCCGCAGCACCTTCCCGATCAGGTTGCGCGGCAACTCGTCGACCACGAACAGGTGTTTCGGCACTTTGTAGGCCGCGAGGTTGTCGCGCAACTGCGCCCGAGCGGCCTCCTCGTCGAATGACGCGCCCGGTTCGAGCACGACCACGGCGGTGACGTCTTCGCCGCCGGCCTCACGAGGCAGACCGACGACGGCGGCGTCGGCCACCCCGTCGATGCCGCGCACGGCGTCTTCCACCTCGGAGGGCGCGACGTTGAAGCCGCCGGTCACGATCAGCTCTTTGATGCGATCGACGATCGTGATGAAGCCGTCGTCGCTCATGGTGACGATGTCGCCGGTGCGGAACCACCCGCCCGCGAGCAGCACTGCGGCCGTCTCGTCAGGCCTCCGCCAATACCCCTGGAACACCTGCGGGCCCTTGAGGAGCAGCTCACCGGGTTGTCCGGGCTCGACCGGCACCGTGGGATCCTCGCGTTTCACGACCTTCGCGAAGGTCGACGGGAAGGGCACGCCGACCGTGCCCGAGCGGCGCGACGGGCCGACCGGGTTGCCGAGCGCGACGGGAGAGGTCTCGGTCAGGCCGAATCCCTCGACGAGGATCCCGCGGCTCACTTCCTCCCACGCGGTCACGGTCGAGGCCGGCAGGTTCATCGCACCCGAGATGGCAGCTCGGCAGGCCGTCAGGTCGACCTTCCGGTCGCGGGCGGCGTCGGCGAGACGCTGGTAGATCGGCGGCACGGCCGGGAGGAACGTCGGCGGGTGCTTCTTCGCCGCGGTAAGCACGAGGTCGACGTCGAACTTCGGGAACAGCACGAGTCGGGCACCGATGCGCATCGCGAACGTGAGGCACAGCGTGAGGCCGTAAGCGTGGAAGAACGGCAGGACGCCGTAGACGGTCTCGGCTCCGTCGTCGAGACCCGGCACCCAGGCCCGGCCCTGCTCGACGTTGCTGCGCAGGTTGCGGTGGCTGAGGATCGCGCCCTTCGGAGTGCCCGTCGTGCCGCTGGTGTACTGCAGCAGCGCGATGTCGTCGGCTGCGGGCCGATCGTGCTTTCGTCGCAGCGGACGGTGGTCGACGAGGTCTGCCCAGGTGGTGACCGTCTTGCCGCTCGTGACGGGCTTGGCGGCCGTCAGCGCCGCCTTCGAGTCGCGTGCCTTCTTAACGGGCAGCCGAAGGGCGAGGCGCTTGCCGAGAGGCAGCTCACGGGTGATGTCGACGGCGACGATCCGGTCGAAGCGGATGTCGCTCGGCATGGACGCCAGGCGATCGACGAGGGTGTCCCAGGCGATCGCGACCGTCGCCTCGTGGTCTTCGAAGAGGTGGCGAAGCTCGCGATCGGTGTACAGCGGATTGTGCTCGACGACGACGGCGCCGAGTCGAAGGATCGCGTAGAAGGCCACGACGTGCTGCGGGCAGTTCGGCAGCAGCAGAGCGACCCGATCGCCGGGCTCGACACCGAGGCGTCGGAGGCCCTCTGCGGCGCGCAGGATCCGATCGTGCAGGTCTCGGTAGGTGGTCTCGCGCCCGAAGAACTCCAGCGCCGTGCGGCTGCGGTAAGTGCTCGCGGCCTCGTCGATGAGGTCGACCAGCGTCGCATCGGAGGGCTCGATGTCGGGCGGGACACCGGGGGCGTAGTGAGCGAGCCAGGGGCGGTCGGCGTCGACCGGGAGCTGTGAGGCTGACATGGGCCAAGCCAACCATGGGCGGCTGTGGGGGTGCGGCGGTGCGACGCCTGCTCTGCGGGCGTCTGCTCTGCGACCTGACGGGAATCGGCCAAGGTGCCAGCGCCGCGGCGCGCGACCTTGGCCGATTCGCGCGAGGTCGCTGGCGCTGGGCCACGGATAGCGACGCGGTTCGGCCGAAGCGACGCGGCGCGCTCCGTCGGTATGGCCGAAGCGCGTCAGAAAGCCCTGGCTCGCCAGAGCCACGCGGGTCAGCTCGCGTCGCGACCCGTCAGCGCGAGCAGGCGCACCCGCAGCGGCGCGTTATCGGGCACCGGCACGATCGGCGCGAAGAGGCCGCTCGCGGCGAGCCCCTCGGCCTGTGGCTCGAACACTCCCCACACGGCGTCGACGAGCGCGTCGTCGAGCTCTTCGCTGGTGCCGGTGGCGCGGGCAAGATCCCAGGAGTGGATCGTCACGTCACCGACCTGCTCGGCGAGGTAGTCGGACGCGGTCACAGTGTCGTACGAGAGATGCACTTCGCGGTCGAGGTCGGCCTGTTGCCACGCGTCCAGAGCGGAAGCGGCGTAGCGATGCCACTCGAGTGCGAGGTCGTCGCCGAGCGGGGCGACGGCGAGCTTTGCCTCGGAGGTGGTCTTGCCGGCAAGCAAGAGCGGCACCCACTGCTGGTCGTCGATCACGTGGGCGACGAGGTCGCGAGTGCTCCAGTCGGTGTCGGGTGTTGGGGCATCCCAGTCGGTGACAGCGGCGATGCGGTCGGCGAACTCGGCGTGGGCGAGGCGAAGGAGGGCGATCCAGTCGGTGGTCACGGTGTGATCCTCTCGTGTCGGGCCCCGAGCAGTGGCACACGGCCCCGGGGCTTGGTGCAACTCTGACCCTTGTCGAGGTGTTCCCGGGCCTCGTTCGCTGATGGGAGAATCGCCGAATGGGTGGTGGGGGAGAAGAACATAGGATCCGACGGCACGGCCTGATCTGGCCGGTTGCCTCGGTCGCGGCGACGGTGGTGGGTGTGGCCGCCGTCATCTGGGCGGAGGCGCAGCCCGTCTCGTTCGGCTGGTTCGCCTACGCGCCGCTGAGCGACACCACGTTCACGCCGGATATCGCGAGCGACTTCACGCCGGGTGTCGTTCTTGCCGTGATCGGTCTCGCCGTGCTCGGGTTCTGGTCGGGTCTCACCATCGACGCGAGGCGGAAGCACAGCGCGACACGGTCTCGGTGGTGGGCCACCCGGATCCTGGTGCCCGTCGGCCTGCTGCTTCTCGTGATCGGGATCGTGTTCGTTATCCAGTCGGCTCTGCCGTCCGACGCGCCCTTCGAGACCTTCATCCCTTTCTCGGGTGGGCCAAGCGACACGGCATCGATCAGCTCGTTTCCGGATGGAGGAAGCGCTGTCGTTCCGTTCGAGTTGATCCGGTGGGTTTCCGGCGCAGGCCTCACGCTCGTCGCACTCGGCCTGACCTCGCTCGCCTTCTGGTCCGGCCGGCGCACCTCGCGCGCCCGTTAACGGAGCGAGACCTCGAAAACGACCAGTGGGATCGCGAGGATCCGGTCGTTTTCGAGGTCTCGGCCTCGGAGTGAGTGACTGCTAGGAGGCGAGAACGACCTGGATCTCGAGGTCGAACGAGATGTCGTTTCCGAGCAGCACGCCGCCCTTTTCGAGGTTCTGGTTGAACGAGACACCGAACTCGGTGCGGTCGATCTTGCCCTTGGCCGAGAAGCCCGCCTTGGTCTGGCCGTAGCCGTCGGTGACGATGCCACCGAACTCGGCCTTCAGCGTGGTGGGCTTGGTGACGCCCTTCATCGTGAACTCGCCGTCGATGAGCAGGTCGTCGCCGTCCTCGGTGACCTTGGTCGACTTGAAGGTCGCGGTGGGGTGCGTCTCGGTCGAGAAGAAGTCGTCGGAGTGCAGGTGGCCGTCGCGGTCGGCGTTGCCGGTCGAGATCGACGAGATGTCGATGACGGCCTCGACAGTGGAGTCGACGATGGACTCACCGGTGGTCAGGGTCACGTCGAACTTCGAGAAGTTGCCCTTGACCTTCGAGATCGCGAGGTGGCGCACCGAGAAGGTGAGCTCGGAGTGCATCGGGTCGATGTTCCAGGTGCCTGCGACGTAGCCGGGGATGGTTTCGGTGGTGATAGCCATGTGGTGTCTCCGTAAGTGAGAAGCGGTAAGGGGATCCGAGAGATCGGTGACGTGTCACCGAACGGACGAATAGATGCAAGTGTATCGATTCGGGAGAAATTCCCAAGATCCGAGAAAAGAAGTTTCGGCCCGGGGCTCAGGCCGGGCGCGAGTCGGGCGAGACCGTCTTGGCGGGGTCGCGCTCGGCCAGGTGCCCCACGGCTGCATCGATCTTCGAGAGCACCTCGGCGGGCAGTTTCACGCCGGCGGCCTTGACGTTGTCGACCACCTGCTCGGGGCGCGAGGCGCCGATGATCGCGGACGCGACGTTGTCGTTCTGCAGCACCCAGGCGACGGCGAGCTGCGCCATCGACATGCCGAGATCGGCGGCGATCGGCTCGAGATCGGCGACGGCCGTCAAGACCTCGTCGGTGAGGAAGCGCTTGATGGTGTTGGCGCCGCCCTTCTCGTCGGTGGCCCGCGAGCCCGCGGGGAGCGGCTGGCCGGCCTTGTACTTGCCGGTGAGCACACCCTGGGCGATCGGCGACCAGACGATCTGCGAGAGGCCGTACTGCTTTGAGGCGGGCACGACCTCCTCTTCGATGACGCGCCAGAGCAGGGAGTACTGCGGCTGGTTCGAGATCAGCTGGACACCGAGCTTCTGCGCGAGCTCGTGGCCCCGCTGGATCTCGGAGGCGCTCCACTCGGAGACGCCGATGTAAAGGGCCTTGCCCTGGCGGACGACGTCGGCGAACGCCTGCATCGTCTCTTCGAGAGGGGTCTCGTTGTCGAAGCGGTGTGCCTGGTAGAGGTCGACGTAGTCGGTGCCGAGGCGCTTCAGCGATCCGTCGATCGACTCGAGGATGTGCTTTCGGCTGAGACCCACATCGTTGTGGCCGCGCGGCCCGGTGGGCCAGTACACCTTCGTGAAGATCTCGAGCGATTCGCGTCGCTCGCCCTTGAGGGCGTCGCCGAGGACCTGCTCGGCGGCGGTGTTGGCGTACGCGTCGGCGGTGTCGAAGGTCGAGATGCCGGAGTCGAGAGCGGCACGCACGCAGGCGGTCGCCTGGTCGTTCTCGACCTGCGACGCGTGCGTCAGCCAATTGCCGTAGGTGATCTCGGAGATCTTGAGGCCGGAGTTGCCGAGGTATCTGAATTCCATGGCCCCCAACTTACGCGCCACGGGCCAAGGCCCGCATATGAACAACTTGTGACCTTTGTCTGGCAATCCCGTCCAATTGCTGTACCCCGACCAAACCGTTCCCCCGGGGGCACCCGAATGAGGGGCATGGCTGGACTCTTTGCCCCCTTCTTGGGGGTCGGATGTTCCTTCTGATCGCTGACGATCTTACCCACCCGAGCATCATTCCCGATCTCCCCCCGAAAAGGAGACCTCCGTGTCGACTGACCCGACGCGTTACCTCAGCCTGCCCGCAGCCAGCGAACCCGCGCCGCTGCTCACCCCCCAGGCGCCGTCCGACGGATCCTTCGTTCCCAACCGCGGGGTCTCGACGGGTGCCGACGGCTCCGTCTTCGGATTCCAGTTCCCCGCCTGGACACCAGCGGAGTGGATCGGCTACTCGGCGCTCGTCGTCGTGTCGCTGCTACTGACGGCTGTCGCCGTGTCGACCCTCTGGTGGATGCTCCACGCCTGGCGCTCGAAAGACAACCTCAAGGGCACGTCGTTCAGCGATGACCCGCTGGACGCCCGCCACTCGTTCACGCTGCTCGTACCGGGTCGGCACGAAGAGGAGGTCATGGGGCAGACGCTCGACCGTCTGGCCCTGCAAGACCACCCCGACTTCGAGATCATCGCGATCGTCGGCCACGACGACCCGGGCACCGAGCGGGTCGCTCGCGAGGCGGCGGCCCGACACCCCGAGCTGATCCGGGTGATCGTCGACGACTCTGAGCCGAAGAACAAGCCGAAGGCACTGAACCTGGCGCTGCAGACGGCCCGCGGCGAGATCGTCGGCGTATTCGACGCCGAGGACGAGGTGCACCCGCGTCTGCTGACCTTGGTCGACTCGAAGTTTACCGAGACCGATGCCGACGTCGTCCAGGGCGGCGTGCAGCTGATGAACTTCCAGTCGTCGTGGTGGAGCCTCCGCAATGTGCTCGAGTACTACTTCTGGTTCCGGTCGCGTCTGCACTTCCACGCCAAGTCGAAGTTCATCCCGTTGGGCGGAAACACGGTCTTCGTCACGAAGAAGTGGCTCGACTGGTCGGAGGGCTGGGACGCCGGCTGTCTCGCGGAAGACTGCGAGCTCGGCGTGCGGCTCTCGAGCGCCGGTGCCAACGTCGTCGTCGCCTACACGCCCGAGGTCGTCACCCGCGAAGAGACGCCGGGAACCTTCACCTCGCTGCTCAAGCAGCGGACGCGCTGGAACCAGGGCTTCATGCAGGTGCTCGGCAAGGGGGAGTGGCGCAAGCTGCCCACGTTCCGTCAGCGCTTCTACGCCCGCTACCTCCTGACGATGCCGTTCATCCAGGCCGTCACGGGTCTTCTGATCCCCATCTCGGTCGTGCTGATCTTCACCATCAAGGTGCCGACCGGCATCGCCCTGATCACCTTCATCCCGGTGGCGCCGACCCTCGTGCTGCTCGCGGTCGAGATCACCGGACTCGCCGAGTTCGGCCGGACCTACGGCATCAAGGTCCGTGCCCTCGACTACTTCCGTCTCGTCTGGGGCCTGATTCCGTACCAGATCTTCCTCGCGCTAGGCGCGGTGCGAGCGGTCTACCGTCAGCTCCGCGGCCAGAACGGCTGGGAGAAGACGGAGCACAGCGGCCTGCACCGCGACGCCGAAGTGCCCACCTCCGAATCGAACGTCGTGCCGATCGGCGAGGGCCGTAAGCAGCCCGAATCCGCGCTCGCGATGGTGTCGGGAGACGAGCGATGACCGCCACGCAAGAACGTCCCACGGTCCAGGCCCCGCCGCGCCAGGCGAGCCGCGACCTCGCGGGCCCGCCCGCGGCTGCGCCGAAGAACCGAAGGATCCGAGGCTGGCTGGCTCGTCACGGAGCCTCCCTCGTCTGGATCCTGCCCGTCCTCGCCCTCGCCGGCATCGTCCAGCGGATCAACATGGCCGGGTCGCCCCAACGCATCGACGATGAGGGCACCTACACGGCGCAAGCCTGGGCCATCGGCCACCTGGGTGAGTTGACGCATTACACCTATTGGTACGACCACCCGCCGCTCGGCTGGATTCAGATCGCGGGCTACACCGGCCTCACCGGTGCCTTCGGGCGCTACGACCAGGCGGTCATGGCCGGCCGCGAGGCGATGCTCTTCTTTGCCCTCGTCTCCGTGCTCCTGGTGTGGCTGCTCGGTCGTCGTCTCGGCCTCAGCCGTCCGGCCTCAGCCGTCGCCGCGCTCGTGTTCGGTGTCTCGCCGCTGGCCGTGCAGTTCCACCGCACCGTGTACCTCGACAACGTGGCCGTGCCCTGGCTGCTGCTGGCCTTCCTCCTGGCTCTGAGCCGGAAGAACCAGCTGGCCGGGTTCATCGGCGCGGCCTTCGCCTTCGGGATCGCCGTGCTCTCGAAAGAGACGTTCCTCCTTGCCCTGCCGTTCCTGGCGTGGGTCATGATCCGGAACTCCGACAAGAGCACCCGCCGCTACACGCTCGCGACCTCGGGGGCCGTCCTGGCCCTCGTCGGGCTCAGCTACGTCGTCTTGGCGGCCGTGCGCGGCGAGCTGATCCCCGGCCCGGGCCACACGAGCCTGATCTCCGGGCTCACCTTCCAGCTCGGCACCCGCGCCGACAGCGGATCGATCTTCGACACCGGAAGCCTGTTCTTCAAGGTCGTCGACCAATGGTGGGTGCTCGACCAGGTATTCATCGTGATGGGTGTCCTCTCGGCCGTCGTCGCGCTGTTCCTCAGGCGCTTCCGCCCCCTGGCCGTGCTCGTGCTCTTCGCGGTCGCCGTCATGTTCCGCCCGAACAGCTACGTGCCGGTGCCGTACGTCATCATGCTGATCCCGTTCGCCGCGCTCCTCATCGCCGGTGTCGCCGACGCGGCCGTGAAGACGTACCGCGCTCGCCGGGCGGGGAAGGTCACCACGACCCTCAGCCGCGTGGGCGGTACCGCGTGGCTCGTGGCCTCCGCGGTCGCGATCGCGGCACTCGTGCCGTTGTGGACCGTCCAGCTCCGCGGATTCCTGCAGACCGACCTCGACCAGCCCATGGTGAGTGCCGAGCAGTGGGTCGACGACAACGTTCCGCACGACTCCCGGCTGCTCGTCGACGATTCCATGTGGGTCGACCTGGTGAACGATGGCTTCGATCAGGACAACGTCATCTGGTTCTACAAGATCGACACCGACGGGGCCGTCGAGGCGCAGTCGCCGAACGGCTGGAAAGACAGCGATTACATCGTCACGACCGACTCCATCCGAACCTCCGCCGCGGGCAGCCCGGATGTGCAGAACGCGCTGAAGAACTCGACCATCGTCGCCTCGTTCGGCACCGGCAACCAGCTGGTCGACGTCCGGCGCATCAACCCCGAGGGTTCCACGGCCGCGAAGCAGTCGGCCGACTCCGAGAAAGCGGCACAGACGGCCGCCGGCACCGAGATCTCGGAGAACCCGAGCCTCATCGCCTCCGACGCGCTGAAGAAGCAACTCGCCGCCGGGCAGCTGAACTCTCGGGCCCTGGTCGTGCTCGGGCAGCTCCTCGGCACCGGCAAGGTCACGGTCGCCGACCTGGAGCCGCTCCCGGGCGAGGAGGGGTCGTCGTTCCGCCGGCTCGTCATCGAGTCGGCAGCCGGCGAACCCGGCTCGCAGCTCACCGACTGGCTGAAGAACGTGGGATCGACCTACGCCCCCTCGACCATTCGCACCATGGGCGCGGGCACCGAGGTCGTCTTCCCGGCGATCGAGCCGACCGGCCTCCTCGGCTGATGGGCACCCACGCACGCTCCTCCCGAAGAACCCGTCGCACCACCCGCACCAGCACCCACCCGAAGAAAGGAACCACCATGGCCTCCGCCCTGGAAACGTCCGAACTCCCCGAGAACACCGAATCGCGTCTCCTCCACTACCGCCGACTCGCCCTTGTGCTGGCTCTCGTCGTGGCCGTCGCCATCGCGGTCGGCACCGCCCTCCTCGGTTCCGCGCCCGCTGCCAACGCTGCGACCGGTGCCAACGCCACCACCGCGGGCAAAGGGTGGGTGCGGGTCGGCCACCTCTCGCCCGACACCAAGTCGGTCGACGTCCGCCTCACCTCCTTCTCGGGCGGCCAGACGGTGTATGAGCTCGACAACGTGAAGTACGGCCAGATCAGCCCGTACAAGCAACTCCCGAGCGGAAAATACACGGTCGCCATGACGACGGCGGGTGCCTCCAGCACCGCTAAGCCGGTCATCAGCGCATCGATCACCGTGGCGACCGGCAAGCCGATCACCGTCGTGGCCTACGGCACCAACGCCAACCTGAAGACCACAGTCTTCCAGGACGACCTCACGAAGCCCGCCACCGACAAGTCGCGGATCCGCCTCGTCCAGGCGGCCAACGTGTCGAAGACCGTCAGCATCGAGACGTCGACCGGCGTCGCGATCGCGAAAGACGCGGCATTCGGCAGCGCGTCCGGCTACGCCTCGGTCGGAGCGGGTAAGTGGACCCTCGACATCCAGGGGCGCGACAAGGCCGTCGACGCGACGAAGACGGTCAACCTCGCCTCGGGCAGCATCACCACTCTCTTCGTGCTCGACAACTCCCAGAACGGCATCACGGTCGTTCCCGTGGTCGACAGCGCGGCGACGACGACCACACCGAAGGGCGGAGTACAGACGGGCGGCGGCTACGAGGCCACTCATGTCGAGTACTTCGGCGGCTTCCAGAGCTTCGACCGCTTCGCCGACCTGAGCGAGGCAACCCGCTAGGGGCTGTATGACCGCGAAGACGAAAGCACTCATCGCCGGAGGAATCGCTCTCGCCGTCCTGGTCACGGGTGGCATCGCCACGGCGGCGATCGGCGGGCTCCCGGGCTCGTCGACCGCCGCTCCGTCCGCCTCCAGCACCCCGCAGCCGTCCGAGTCGGCCGACCCCACCCGGTCGGCCACCGAGATCGGTCAGGCGTTCCTCGACGACTACGTCATCGGCTCCGGGGCGGCGGCGGGCCGCGTGGTCCGCCGTGACCAGGGTGGCGACACGGTCAGCGAGGGGCAGGCCTACGGCATGCTCGTCGCGGTCGCCCTCGGCGACGAGAAGACGTTCGACTCCATCTGGTTGTGGACCACGACCCACCTGCAGCAGAAAGACGGGCTCATGGCCTGGCGCTGGGATGACGGGAAAATCGTCGACGACGAGCCCGCCTCCGACGCCGACGTGGACATGACCCGCGCGCTCCTGCTGGCCGGGAAGACCTTCGACTCAGCCACCTACACCCGCGAGGGGAAGACATTGGGCGCGCACGTGCTCGACGACATGACGGCCGTCACACCGCTCGGTCGGATCCTGTTGCCCGGGGTCTGGGCCCAGGGGGCCGGCCCGTGGTCGTACAACCCGTCGTACGCGGCCCCGGCGGCCTTCGACGAGCTCGCGAAGTCGACCGGAGACGCGCGGTGGAGCGAGCTGGCGAGCGGGTCTCGGAAGGTGACCACCAGGATCCTGGAGTCCGCTGCTCTTCCCAGCGACTGGGCCCAGGTCAAGACCGACGGCACCGTCGTGCCCCTGCCCGGCCCCACCGGCGACTCGGGCACCGTCGAGTACGGCTACGACGCCGGCCGCGTAGCCATTCGCTTCGCTGAGTCGTGCGCCCCCACCGACCAGAAGATCGCGGCAAAGCTCGCCGCACCGCTCTCGGGCAAGGATCCGCTGCCGATGCAACTCGATCTCGGGGGCTCGCCCCTCAGCCAGGACCAGAGTCCGCTCGGCTACGTCGCTCGTGCCGGCGCCCTGGCCGCCGACGGGCAGGACGGCGCAGCCCGACGCGACCTCCAGCGGGCCGACGCACTCGCGCAGTCGACGCCGACGTACTACGGGGCGGCGTGGGATGCGCTCGGCGCGCTCCAGCTGCAGACGGATTCGCTCGGAGCGTGCGCTCCCCTGAAAGGACAGTAGATGCTCTCCCGAATGAAGACGGCCCTGGGTGCTGCGGCGCTCGCCGCCATCGTCGCGATCGGTGTCGCCGGATGCTCGGCGGGCACCGGCGAGGCCGATGGCTCCGCCCCGAAGACGACCGCGTCGCCGACCGCATCGGCGACGCCGGGCGCTGGCGCGGCCGGACGGATTCAGGATCCCGACACCGAGTCGCTCTCGGACGCCCCGGCTGCCGGGGTGGTCCCGTCGAAGATCGTCATCCCGTCGCTGGATGTCTCGGCCGGCATGCAAGACCTCGCCATCGGGGCCGCGGGCGAGCTCGATCCGCCGACGAACGCGACCGACGCCGGCTGGTACGCGAAGGGCGTCGTGCCGGGTGCGGTCGGCCCGGCGATCATTGCCGGCCACATCGACTCGACGACAGGCCCCGGGGTGTTTCTGCACCTCGCCCGGCTGCAGGAGGGTGACACCGTCGAGGTCGTGCTTTCGAACGGCGACGTCCAGACGTGGACCGTCACGGGCAGCCGTGCAGCGCTCAAAACCGAGTTCCCGACCAGCGACGTCTACGGCACGTCGCCGACGCCCCAGTTGCGCCTCATCACCTGCGGTGGCACGTTCGACGCCGCAATCGGCCACTACGACCAGAACACGATCGTCTTCGCCGACCTGACGTCGACTCGGAAGGCGGCCTAGCGCTTCGGCAAACCAGCCGCCCCTCGTGCCGTGACCGTCAGCGGCCGCCCGCCGTCTACAGTGGCCTGGTGTATCGCTTCTTCCGCTTCTTCGCAGTCCGCCCGGTGATGTTCCTCTTCTTCCGGACGCGGGTCGTCGGTCTCGAGAACATCCCGAAACGCGGCGGCGTCATCATCGCGGGCAACCACATCGCGTTCATCGACTCCGTGTTCGTGCCGGGGGCGGCCAACCGGCCGATGACCTACCTGACCGGCAGCGACTACTTCACCAAAACCGGATTCGGCGGGCGTCTGCTCGGCTGGTTCCTGACGCAGATCGGGCAGCTCCCGATCGACCGGGCCGGCGGGTCGGCGTCGAAGGCAGCGCTCGATACCGGAATCGGCGTGCTCGAGCGAGGCGGCGCGCTGGGCATCTACCCCGAGGGATCACGCAGCCGCGACGGCAAGCTCCACAAGGGCCGCACCGGCGTGGCCCGTCTCGTGCTCTCTTCCGGAGTGCCGGTCGTGCCCTTCGGCATCGTCGGCAGCGACGGGGTGATGGTCAAGGGATCCAAGCTCCCTCGACGGGCCCGCGTCACCGTCACCTTCGGGGAGCCCCTGACGTTCGAGAAGGTGACCGGCGACTACGACGCGGCGCGGCTGCGTGCGGTCACCGACGAGATCATGGCGGCCGTGCAGAAGCTGACACCCCAGGAGTACGTCGACACCTACGTGTCAGCCCGCTCGGAGTAGCGCGACGCGCTACCGAACGACGACGACGGAGTGGCCGGCCAGGCGGAGTGCCTCGCCGGTCGTGATCGACGCGTCGCTCGCGAAGAGCACCTCGCTCGATTCGATCGGGAGCTCTGTGGGATCCTCGGCGAAGTTGACGGCGATGCGCAGCGAGCCGCGTTTCAGCACGAGCCACCGCTCGTCTTCGGAGTAGTCGACCGCGACGCCGGCAAGCGCCGGATCGACGAGCTCGGGTTCGGTGCGACGAAGGGCTGTCAGCCGCTTGTAGGCATCGAACACGGTCGCGTGGCGCCCTGAGGCGAGCTCGCTCCAATCGAGTTTCGAGTCGGTGAAGGTCGAAGGGGCCTGAGGATCCGGCACCACGCTCGGGTCCCATCCCATCTTGGCGAATTCGGCGATGCGCCCCTTCGCGGTGGCCTCACCCAGGTCGGGCTCGGGGTGCGACGTGAAGAACTGCCACGGCGTCGAGGCGGCCCACTCCTCGCCCATGAAGAGCATCGGCGTGTAGGGCGACAGGAGGGTGAGCGCCGCCGCGATGACGAGCTGCCCTTCGTCGAGGGTCGCAGCGAGCCGGTCGCCGATGGCGCGGTTGCCGATCTGGTCGTGGTTCTGGTTCGCGACCACGAGACGCCAGGCGGGCATGCGCTCGGTGTCGATGGGACGGCCGTGATACGTCTCGCGGAACGACGACCAGGTGCCATCGTGGAAGAAACCGCGAGTCAGCACTTTTTCGAGAGCGGCGAGACGCTCGAAGTCGGCGTAGTAGCCGGTGGTCTCGCCGGTCAGGGCGACGTGAACCGAGTGGTGGAAGTCGTCGGACCACTGCGCGTCGATTCCAAACGCGGCACCGGAGCGACCGGCCGCCTCGCGCGGGGTGACGAGCGAGGCGTCGTTCTTGTCGCTCTCGGCGATCAGCCACTTGCTGCGACCCGAAACGGCTTCGAGGTGATCGGTGCGGATCGCGAGCTCTTCGAGCAGGTGCACCGGCGAGTCGTCGACGAGCGCGTGAACGGCATCGAGACGCAGGCCATCGACGTGGAAGGTGTCGAGCCAGAGCATCGTGTTGTCGGAGATGTAGCTGCGCACCTCGCCGGAGCCGGCATCGTCGAGGTTGACTCCGGTGCCCCAGGTGGAGGCGTGCTTGTCGGTCAGGTAGGGGCCGAACTGCGGCAGATAGTTTCCTGACGGGCCCAGGTGGTTGTAGACGACGTCTTGGACGACGCCGAGGCCCCGCGCGTGAGCCGCATCGACGAAGCGCTGATAGGCCGCCGGGCCGCCGTAGTTCTCGGTGACCGCGAACCAGTCGACGCCGTCGTAGCCCCAGTTGTGCGTGCCGTTGAACGCGTTGACCGGCAGCACCTCGACCAGGTCGACACCCAGGTCGACCAGGTGATCGAGCCTGTCGATGGCCGAGTCGAGCGTTCCGTCGAGGGTGAACGTGCCGATGTGCAGCTCGTAGATCACCGATCCGGCGAGCGGGCGGCCCTTCCAGTCGGAGTCGGTCCAGGCGAACGTCGTCGGGTCGTACGTCTCGCTCAACCCGTGGACGCCGTCGGGCTGGCTAAGCGACCGAGGGTCGGGCACGGGCGTCTCGGCGTCGTCGAGCAGGAATCCGTAGCGATGACCCGGGCTGCGGTCGAGGTCGGCGGGCGCGCGCCACCAGCCGTCGTCGCCTCGGGCCAGCTCGTGCACGGTGCCGTCGAGCTGGAGTCGGACACGGGAGGGCTCGGGGGCCCAGACGTCGTAGAGAGCCACGTCAGCCTTTCTGAGAAGCGGGAATCAGCAGGGCGACGGGGTAGGTCGCCAGGAGGTCGGACAGAGCGATGCGAGAGCCGGTGAAGCGTCGCCCGGTGAGCGCGTCGATACGGTCACCCGCAGGCAGGTGGAGCTCGGTGCCCCGCCAGCCGCCGGATTCGCGAAGACCGACCGGAAGGCGCGTCGCAACGACGACGGCGCCACCGCGGTCGATCGCGACGGCATTCGAGGCCGCCTCGCCGAAGACGGGCAGTGGCACGTAGCGCTCGAACAGTTCGGGCCGGTCACGTCGGAGGGTCAGAGCCCGGTGCGTCAGCAGCAGCTTGGCAGCGCCGGTCTCGTCGACGGGAGGGGTCTCGCCAGCCGAGATGGCCGCCAGGATGCGGCGGCGCTCGTCGAAGTCGACCTCGCGACGGTTGTCGGGGTCGACAAGCGAGTAATCCCACAGCTCGCCGCCCTGATAGACGTCGGGTGCTCCGGGGCCGGTGAGCTGCAACGCCGCGAGGGCGAGCGAGTTCGACCATCCGGCGCTTCGGACGACCTCGACGATACGCTCCAGCTCACTCGCGACCCGATCGTCGTCGAAGCAGGCGTCGACCAGCGCGTGCATCCGCTTCTCGAACTCCTCGTCGGGAGCCGTCCAGTGCGTCGACAGGTCGGCTTCGCGCGACGCCTTCTCGGCGTAGTCGTGGAGGCGCTCACGAGAAGCGGGCCAGACGCCGACGATGCTCTGCCAGAGGAGGTTCTCGAACGGTCCGTCGCCGACGGGGGCCAGTTGCCGCAGTCGCTCCATCGCCGCGGCCCACTCGTCGGCCACCTCGGCGAGCACCGTGATGCGGGCGCGCACGTCGGCTGACCGCTTCGTGTCGTGCGTCGACAGGGTCGTCATCGCGTGGGGGAACGTCGCGAGGCGACGCTGCTGCCGAGCGTGGAACTCGTCGGCCGTGAACGAGAACACGTTCGGCTCGCCACCGACCTCGTTCAGCGATACGAGTCGGCTGTAGCGGTAGAACGCCGTGTCTTCGACGCCCTTCGCCATCACCATTCCGCTGGTCTGCTGGAACCGTACCGCCGCGGGGTCGGTCGGGTCGCCGAGCCTCTGCACGACCGTGGCGATCACGTCGGTCAGGTCGGGGCGAGCGGCCCCGGCGGCTGCCGCGGCGCGGGCGAGTTGCTCGCCGCCCTGCGGCAGGTAGCTGCGGTAGACGGGAAAGGCGGCGGCGAGTTCGGCGAGTGCGTCGACGACCCGAGGATCCGTCGGAGCGCCGCTCTCACCGAGCAGCCTGGCGAGCCGCCGGATCTCGCTGCCGAGGATGCCGTCCGCGATGCCCCGCTTGGTGCCGAGGATCATCTCCTCCCAGGAGAACTCGCCCGCGGGCTCCGAACGGAGGGCGGAATCGAGCGCCCCGAGTGCGTCGCGTCCGTCGGGGTCGACGAGCACGCGCTCGTACTCACCGAGAGCGTCGTAGCCCGTCGTGCCGGCGGTCGCCCAGTCGCTCGGCATCTCTTCGTCGCCCTCGAGGATCTTCTCCACGAGCACGTGCTTGCCGCCCGTCAGCTCGGCGAGGCGGTCGAGATAGCCGGCCGGATCGGCGAGGCCGTCCGGGTGGTCGACTCGGAGTCCGTCGGCCAGCCCCTCGCGGAACCAGCGACCGATCTCGGCGTGCGACTCATCGAAGACCCAGCCCTCTTCGACCCGGATGCCGGCGAGGGTGTTCACGGCGAAGAAGCGCCGGTAGTTCAGCTCGGAGTCGGCGCGCTTCCAGTGCACCAGCTCGTAGTTCTGGCGGCTGTGCACGTCGACGGCCGAGTCTCCGGCGGCAGCGGTGCCGGGGGCGATCGGGTACCGGTTGTCGTAGTAGTGGAGCTCGTCACCGACGACTTCGAGAGCGTCGAAACGGTCGTCGCCCGCGTCGCCGAGCACCGGGATCCTGATCTTGTTGTCGCCTGCCGCCCAGTCGACGTCGAACGCCGTGGCGTAGCGCGACTCCCGACCGTGTTTCAAGAGGTCCCACCACCACGAGTTCGATGCCGGCGTGGCGACACCCATGTGGTTCGGCACGATGTCGATCACGACGCCGAGGCCGAGGCCGTGCGCGCTGTCGGAGAGCTTCTGCAGGCCGGCGCTGCCACCTCGAGCCGGGTCGACCCGGGAGTGGTCGACGACGTCGTAGCCGTGGTCGCTGCCCGGCTCCGCCTCGAGCACGGGCGAGAGGTAGACCCAGTCGGCGCCCAAATCGTTCAGATACTTGGTGACGGCAGCGGCTTTGTCGAGGTCGAACGCCTCGCGGATCTGCAGACGGTAGGTGGAGAAGGGGTGGGGCGCGCGGGTCATTCGGCGTCTTCCGTGCTGGCGCGGAGGACGACGATCGAGCGGCCCGGCACGGGCAGCACGTCACCGGCCTTGATCGCGTGGGTGGGTTCGGGGGAGTCGGTCGTGTCGAGCACGACCTCCCAGCACTCCGCGTATTCGTCGGAGGGCAGGGTGAAGCTGACGGCCTCGTCGTGGGCGTTGAAGTACACGACGAAGTTGACGTCGGTGACCCGACCGCCTCGCTTGTCGCGACCGTGGATGCCGTTGCCGTTGAGGAACATGCCGATCGAGCGCCCGAAACCGGAATCCCATTCGTCGGCGGTCATCGACTCGCCCTCGGGCGTCAGCCAGACGATGTCGGGCAGAGGGTCGCCCTCGCCGCGCCGCACATTGCGTCCGTCGAAGTAGCTCTGGCGGCGGAAGGTCGGGTGCTTGCGTCGGAGCTCGATCACCCGTGTCGTGAACTCGACGAGCTCGGCGTCGGCGTTCTCCCAGTCGACCCAGGCGATCTCGCTGTCTTGTGCGTAGGTGTTGTTGTTGCCGTTCTGCGTGCGGCCCAGCTCGTCGCCGTGGAGCAGCATCGGCACGCCCTGGCTCAGCATCAGGGTCGCCAAGAAGTTCTTGACTCGCTGGCGCCGCAGGGCAGTGATCGCCTCGTCGCTCGTAGGGCCTTCGACCCCGGAGTTCCAGGAGCGGTTGTGGCTCTCGCCGTCGTTGCCGTTCTCGCCGTTGGCTTCGTTGCGCTTCTCGTTGTACGACACCAGGTCGCGCATGGTGAAGCCGTCGTGGGCCGTGACGAAGTTGATCGACGCGATGGGCCGTCGTCCGTCGCGCTGGTAGAGGTCGGCCGATCCGGTGATCCGCGAGGCGAACTCGCCGAGGGTCGCGGGCTCGCCGCGCCAGAAGTCGCGAACGGTGTCGCGGTACTTGCCGTTCCACTCCGTCCACTGGGGCGGGAAGTTGCCGACCTGGTAACCGCCCGGCCCGACGTCCCACGGCTCGGCGATGAGCTTGACCTGGCTGACGATGGGATCCTGCTGCACGAGCTCGAAGAAGGTCGACAGGCGATCGACCTCGTAGAACTCGCGGGCGAGGGCAGCCGCGAGGTCGAAGCGGAAGCCGTCGACGTGCATCTCGGTCACCCAGTAGCGAAGGGAGTCCATGATCAGCTGCAGCGAGTGCGGGTGACGCACGTTGAGCGAGTTGCCGGTGCCGGTGTAATCCATGTAGAACTGCTGGTCGTCTTCGACGAGGCGGTAGTAGCTGGCGTTGTCGATGCCCTTGAACGACAGGGTCGGCCCGAGGTGATTGCCCTCTGCGGTGTGGTTGTAGACCACGTCGATGATGACCTCGATGCCCGCTTCGTGGAGCACGCGCACCATCGTCTTGAACTCCTGCACCTGCTGGCCGTGGTCGGTCACCGAGGCGTACTGCTGGTGCGGTGCGAAGAAGCCGATGGTGTTGTAGCCCCAGTAGTTGCGGAGGCCCTTCTCGAGCAGGGTGTTGTCTTGCACGAACTGGTGCACCGGCATGAGCTCGATGGCGGTGACCCCGAGCCCCTTGAGGTGCTCGATGATCGCCGGGTGGGCGACTCCTGCGTAGGTGCCGCGCTCCGACTCGGGAATGTCGGGGTGCGTCTCGGTCAGGCCCTTGACGTGGGCTTCGTAGATGACCGTCTCGTCGTAGGTGTACTTCGGCGGACGGTCGCCCTGCCAGTCGAAGAACGGGTTGATGACGACGCTCATCATCATGTGCGCCGCGCTGTCTTTGTCGTTGCGGGAATCGGGCGCGCCGAAGTTGTAGGCGAACAGCGCCTCATCCCAGTCGATCTCGCCGCTCGTCGCCTTCGCGTACGGGTCGAGGAGGAGCTTGTTCGCGTTGGCGCGCTGCCCCTTCGAGGGGTCGTAGGGGCCGTGCACTCGGTAGCCGTAGCGCTGCCCCGGCTGCACGCTCGGCAGATAGGCGTGCCAGACGTAGGCATCGACCTCGACGAGGTCGACCCTCGTCTCGACTCCGGAGTCGTCGAACAGGCAGAGCTGTACAAGCTCGGCCGCCTCCGAGTAGATGGCGAAGTTGGTGCCGCTGCCGTCGTAATTGGCACCGAGGGGATAGGGGTTGCCGGGCCAGGTGATCATCGAACCTCCGTCAGGACTCGGCTAAGCCTACGGGCGATCGGCTGATCGCGTCCGGGCCCTTCCCGGCACGGGGACGAGGCAGGCGTTATGCTCGACCCACAACACACGGGAGTCCGGTGAGCCGGGCTGAGAGGAAGCGATCCACGCTTCGACCGTCGAACCTGATCCGGATCATGCCGGCGCAGGGAGGAGAACGCATGTCTGTTTCTGCGAGCACTCGCACCACCTCGAGCAGCACCCCGGCCTCGCCGCCGCGACGGTGGCGGGTCGTCGACATCGTCGTCGCCAGCGTCTTGGGCGTCGCCGCCGGCGTCATCTTCTGGGCCTGGGGTCTCGCCTGGACCCCGCTCAGCGGTCTGCTGACCTTCTCGCCGGGCCTCGAGGGTCTCTTGGCCGGCGGCTGGCTCTTCGCCGGTGTGCTCGGCGGCCTCGTCATCCGCAAGCCGGGGGCCGCGCTCTACACCGAGATCGTCGCGGCCGTCGTGTCGATGCTGGTGGGCACGCAGTGGGGCTTCTCGACGCTCATCTGGGGCATCCTCGAGGGCCTCGGCGCCGAACTCCTGTTCGCTGTGCTCCTTTACCGGTCGTGGCGGCTGGGCGCGGCGCTCCTCGCCGGCATGGGGGCCGGCCTCGCGGCGGGGCTCCTCGACACCAACTTCTCGAGCGTCGCGGCCTACGCGCCCGAGTTCAAGGTCATCTACCTCGTCTCGTCCGTCGTCTCCGGTGCCGTGCTGGCCGGGCTGCTCTCCTGGCTCGCCGTCCGCGGCCTCGCCGCCTCCGGTGCACTCAGCCGGTTCGCGAGCGGCCGCTCGGCCACGAAGCGGGTCTGACGTGATCCGCGTGCCCGGGCCGGGTGCGCGGGTCGACGCACGAGGGTGGTCGTGGCGGCACTCCTCAAGGATCCAGCCCGCCGTCGATTCCCTCGACCTCGTCATCGAACCCGGCGAGCGGGTCCTCCTCCTCGGCGCCTCCGGCGCGGGCAAGTCGACGCTCCTCGCGGGGCTCGCCGGAGTCCTCGGGGGCGATGAGGAGGGCGACTCGGCTGGCGAGCTCCTTATCGACGGTCGTCCCGCAGCGACGCAGCGAGGGCGGGCGGGGCTCGTCCTCCAGGATCCCGACTCCCAGGTGGTGCTCGCCCGCGTCGGCGACGACGTCGCCTTCGGCCCGGAGAATCTCGGCGTACCGCGCGACGAGATCTGGTCGCGAGTGCACGAGGCCCTCGAATCGGTCGGACTCGACGTGCCCCTCGACCGCTCCACGTCGGCTCTCTCGGGCGGCCAAAAACAACGACTCGCGCTCGCCGGAGCCCTGGCCATGCGGCCCGGGCTGCTGCTGCTCGACGAGCCCACGGCCAACCTCGATCCCGAGGGGGTGCGCGAAGTGCGCGACGCGGTCGCCCGGGTCACCGCGGAGAGCGGGGCGACGCTCGTGGTGGTCGAGCACCGCGTGTCGGTCTGGCTCCCCGTGGTCGATCGCGTGGTCGTGCTGGCAGCCGGCGGCGGCGTTCTCGCCGATGGCACCCCGGACGCCGTCCTCGGCGCCCATGCCACGACGCTGACGGAGGCGGGAGTCTGGGTGCCCGGGCGCCCGCCCGTCCTCCCTCCGCGCTCGACGTCGCAGCCGACGGCGACGCCCCTTCTCGACGTGTCCGACCTCGCTGTCGGACGCCGGCGCGGCCTCACCGTCGCCACCGGCATCCACGCCTCCGTGGTTGCCGGACGCGCCCTCGCCATCACGGGCCCGAACGGCGTCGGCAAGTCGACGCTGGCGCTCACGGTCGCGGGGCTTCTGCCTCCGGCCGGGGGCAGTCTCGAGGCCGCGGGCCCGCTCGCCGCAGGGGCGGCACGAGAGCCGATTCGCTGGAAGTCACGGGAGCTGCTGACCCGGATCGGAACCGTCTTCCAGGATCCTGAGCACCAGTTGCTCGCGTCGAGCGTGCGGGCCGAACTGGCGGTCGGACCGAGGGCTCTGCGCCTCGCTCCCGCCGAGGTCGATGCGCGCGTCGACGACCTGCTCGAGCGCCTCCGGCTCGCCCACCTCGCCGAGGCGAACCCGTTCACGCTCTCGGGCGGAGAGAAGCGTCGGCTCTCGGTCGCCACGGTGCTCGCCTCGCGGCCTCGGGTGCTCGTGCTCGACGAGCCGACCTTCGGGCAGGACGCCCGCACCTGGCGCGAGCTCGTCGCGCTCGCGGCCGAACTGCTCGATTCCGGCAGCGCCATCGTGGCGGTCACGCACGACGCCGAGTTCGTGGATGTGCTCGCCGACGAAGTGCTCACCCTCGCGCCGTCCGGCTCCGGCGCCGTGCCTCGGATCTCGGCCTCTCGGGCGGCGGTGTCGGCATGACGATCCTCTTCACCATCGAGACGACCCGGGCGATCGGCCGCGTCAACCCGGTCGCCAAGCTGCTGGCAGCCGTAATCGTCAGCATCACACTGCTGCTCTCCATCGACTGGGTCTCGGCGGGTACGGCGCTCGCGCTCGAGGCCGTTTTGCTCCTCTTCGCAGGGCTGAGCCCGCGGCAGCTCGTGAACCGCACGCTGCCGCTCTGGATCGCGGCGCCGCTCGCCGTCATCGCGACCTCGCTCTACGGCGTCGACTCCGGTGCGACCCTGTGGCGGCTCGGCTTCTTCACCGTCACCGAGGGGTCGGTCGCGTTGGCGTTCGCGATCGGGCTCAGGATCCTCGCGGTCGGCATCCCCGGCATTGTGCTCTTCGCCACCACCGACCCCACCGACCTCGCCGACGGCCTCGCTCAGGTGCTGCGCCTCCCCGCCCGCTTCGTGCTGGGCGGCCTCGCGGGCCTGCGGCTGGTGGGCCTCTTCGTCGACGATTGGCGGCAGCTCGGGCTCGCCCGGCGTGCCCGGGGCGTCGCCGACGAGGGTGGCATCGTCGGGGCGGTCCGTCGCGGCACCGGTATGGCCTTCGCCCTCCTGGTGCTCTCGGTGCGCCGGGGGAGCAAACTCGCCACGGCGATGGAAGCAAAGGGATTCGGCACCGACGCACCCCGCACGTGGGCCCGTGAGTCGACGTTCGGGCGTGCCGAGTGGATCCTCGTCGTCCTGGCCGTCGTCATCGCCGCCGTCGCGGTCGTCGCGGCCTGCTTCGCGGGAACCTGGTCGATCGTCTTTGCCTGATCAGCCCTCGCCACGGTCGTTGTCTTCGTCGACTTCTCTCGCCCTGCTCGCCTCGCGTGCGAGGGCTGGGAGCGCGCGTCCGGTCGTGCTCATCGACGGGAGAT
This sequence comes from Frondihabitans sp. VKM Ac-2883, assembly GCF_015350875.1. Lineage (NCBI taxonomy): Bacteria > Bacillati > Actinomycetota > Actinomycetes > Micrococcales > Microbacteriaceae > Frondihabitans > Frondihabitans sp. VKM Ac-2883. The sequence continues at coordinate 114,070 of NZ_JADKSF010000005.1, forward strand.
CAGGATCCGGCAAGACGACACTCGGCCGAGCCCTGGCGCCACTCCTCGACGCTCAGCTCGTGGAGCTCGACGACGTGTATCCCGGTTGGCACGGCCTCGCTCGCGCCTCCGAGGCCGTCGTCCGCGACATGCTCCGCGCCGCTGAACCCGGCCACCGCCGCTGGGACTGGGACGCCGGCGAGCCTTCCACCTGGCGCTCCCTCGACCCGCGACGGCCGCTGGTGATCGAGGGTGCCGGTGCCCTTACCCGTGCCTCGGCTCCTCTGGCTACGCTGCGCGTGTGGGTCGAGCTCGACGATGAGTCTCGGCGGTCGCGTGTGCGTGAACGGTCGGTAGTGGACGCCGCGGACTACGCCGACAGCGCGTGGTGGGATGTCTGGGCCGCACAGGAGGGAGCGCACCGCATGGCGAACGACCCGCGCCGGCTCGCCGACGTCGTCGTGGAGGGGTGACCGACTACGCCCAGCCGAGCTCGTGCAGTTTGTCGTCGTCGAAACCGTAGTAGTGACCGATCTCATGGACGAGCGTGACGTGGATCTCGTCGCGGAGGTCGTCTTCGGTGTCGCACGCCGCGAGGTGAGGCTCCCGATACAGGATGATGCGGTCGGGTAGCTCGCCGAAGCCATACTGGCCCCGCTCGGTGAGGCTCACGCCGTCGTAGAGCCCAAGGAGGTCGAGGGAGCCGTCTTCGGGGCGATCTTCGGTGACGAAGGCGACGTTCTCCAGACCCTCGAACATGTCGTCGGGAAGGAGATCGAGCTCGTCGATCACGAGCTTCTCGAACTGAGAGGAGTCGACGCCGTCCATGCCCTCACTCTGTCAGGAGGGGCTGAGAACCCCCGCCGTGTCAGAAGCTCGGCGAGCACCGGCGCGATCACGCTCGCGTAGCGCGGCGTGAGGTGGTTGAGGTCGGATTTGACCACGCTGTCGCCGACGAAGGCCGGGCAGAGTCCGGAGGTGCAGAGCAGCGGGCGGGTGTCGATGAAGACGCCGTCGACCGACTCGGCCAGCGCCTTCTCGGCGTCGGCCCGGGTGACCCAGGTGGCGCTGACCCGGGTGAGGCACGACGACGGCAGGCTGCGGGGTGTGTAGCACTCTTCGAGGATTGCTCCCGGCAGCGGTGGAGGAGGAAGACGATCGTGGCTAGGGCAGGGCCCGACCATTTCTGAGTCGCTCTGCTCGCGTGAGAGAGGGCAGGGCCCGACCATTTCTGTGCCGCTTTAGATGCGCTTGCGCATCGAAAGCCATGGGCATAACGAAGAAATCGGGCCCTGCTCTCGTGAGAGAGGGCAGGGCCCGACCATTTCTGAGGGTGAGTAACGGGGCTTGAACCCGCGGCCTCCTAGACCACAACCAGGCGCTCTACCAGCTGAGCTATACCCACCATGCGACTTCGCCCGCCCAGCTGGCGAGAGCTTGACGAACGAAGCAACCCGACAAGTCTATCCCAAACGCGGGGCCCATTTGTCCACTACCGACTTCGAGATGGATTGCACGTCGTCGGTGGTCGGGCCGGGCTCGGCGGTGAAGCCGGCGAGTCGGTAGTACTCGAGCTCGCGGATCGATTCGAGGATGTCGGCGAGGGCGCGGTGGCCGCCGTTCTTCGCGGGGGCATTGAAGTAGACGCGCGGGAACCAGCGGCGCGAGAGCTCTTTGATCGACGACACGTCGACGGAGCGGTAGTGCAGGTGTGAGTCGACACGGGGCATGTATTTGGCGAGGAAGGTGCGGTCGGTTCCGATGGTGTTGCCGGCGATCGGGGCGCTGCCCTTGTCGGGTGCGTATTCGAGGATGTAGTTGAGCACCTCGTATTCGGCTTCGGCGAGGCTCACGCCGTTGGGGATCTCATCGATGAGACCGGACGAGGTGTGCATGTTCGTGACGAATTCGCCCATGTTGTCGAGTGCTGCCTGGTCGGGCTTGATGACGATGTCGAACCCGGGGTGAAGGGGAGTGAGGTCGAAGTCGGTGACGACGACGGCCACTTCGACCAATTCGTCGACGCCGAGGTCGAGCCCGGTCATTTCGCAGTCGATCCACACGAGTCTGTCGCTTGAAGGCATGTCGCGAGTCTAGCGAGGGGCTCGCGGGGGTCGACGCTGAACATTCCGGACGCCCCGCCTGGTAGACAGTTCCCATGACAGACGAAAAGCTCCAGGTCGAAGAAGGCTCCGAATACGTCGTGTTCTTCGAGGGCGGGCCGAGCGATGGCCGCACCGACAAGCGCGTGTCGACGAACGGCTCCTACGACGACGAGATCACCGATTACGTGCTCATCGACGGAACCGAGACCGGTTTCGTCTACACGGCGACGAAGGCACACCTGGTGGGCGAGCAGCTCCAGGTCCACTACGCCCTCGACGCCAAAGACAGCGACCCGGTGGTCGACCCCGAAGACCGCCGCGAGAGCACCAACTAAAAACACAGAGCCAGAACGCAGGATCCGAGGAGCGTCTCTTCGGATCCTGCGTTTTTTGCTCTCCGCCCGTTTTCATAGGGATCTCATCGGGTGCATCAGTCGCCCTCATTGAGACGGATCGCATTCTCAATCCATGCCCGAAATCACGAAGACCCTCGACCTCGACATCGTCGTGCCCGTGTACAACGAGCAGGCGACCCTCGTAGCCAGCATCACCGCTCTGCACGCGTACCTCGCGCGCTCCCTGACGGAAACGTGGCGGATCACGATCGCCGACAACGCGTCGACCGACACCACGCCGGCGCTGGCCGACACGCTCGCGAACGAACTCGACGGCGTGATCGCTGTCCACCTCGCTCAGAAGGGCCGGGGCCGCGCCCTCAAGAAGGTGTGGTCGGAGTCGACGGCGAGCGTGCTCGTGTACGTCGACGAAGACCTCTCGACCGACCTGTCGGCGCTCAAGCCGCTCGTCGCGCCCCTTCTCTCCGGGCACTCCGACCTGGCGATCGGCACGCGCCTCGATCCCTCCTCGCGCATCACCCGGGCCGGCAAGCGCGACTTCATCTCGCGCACCTACAACCTGCTGCTGCGCCGGACCATGGGCGTGTCGTTCAGCGATGCGCAGTGCGGTTTCAAGGCGATCCGAAGCGACGTGGCGGCTCATCTCCTGCCCCTCGTCGAAGACACGGGCTGGTTCTTCGACACCGAGCTGCTGATCCTCGCCGAACGGTCGGGCCTCCGCATCCACGAGGTGCCGGTCGACTGGGTCGACGACCCGCAGTCGTCGGTCGACATCGTGGCGACCGCCTCCGCCGACCTTCGCGGCATGGTCCGCGTCGCTACGGGGATCGCCCGGGGCCGCATTCCGGTGGGCGCCATCTATGACCAGATCGGCCGTCACCCCTACGCCCAACCGGCGCCGTCGTTCTTCGGGCAGGTGATCCGATTCGGTCTCGTCGGCGTGCTCTCGACAGCCGCCTACGCCGTCATCTACCTGCTCTTTCAGCAGTTCGTGCCGGCCCAGCTGGCCAACTTCCTCGCGCTGCTGATCACGACCATCGGCAACACCGCCGCCAACCGACGATTCACCTTCGGGGTGCGGGGGAGCGGCCAGGTCAAGCATCAGGCCCAGGGCCTCATCGTGTTCGGGATCGCCTGGGTCATCACCTCCGGCTCGCTCGTCGGCCTGCACCGGGTCTCGCCCGATGCCGGAGCCCACGTCGAACTCGTCGTCCTCACGGCCGCCAACCTCGTCGCCACGGTCGTCCGGTTCGTGCTGCTCCGCGTCTGGGTTTTTCGCCGCGAGGCGAAACCCGCCCCGACGCTCGAGCCGCGACGGGCGTTCGAGGTCGGAGACCAGCCGAGCGCGCACGCTCACCCCCGCACCGCCGAGACTCTGACGAAGGCGAGCCAGTCATGACCACCGTTTCTCTTCCGCCCGCGTCGGCCACGTCGGATCCTTCGTCCGCTGCCGCATCGCCGCCGTCCCGGCTCCGACGGGCCGGGCGCTGGCTGGCTCTCGGCCCGGCGACCTCGCCGCGCTGGGAGCGACCGTCGCTGTGGGGCCTGATCATCGCCTCGGCAGTGCTCTACATCACCAACCTCTCGATCTCGGGCTACGCGAACTCGTTCTATTCGGCGGCCGTGCAAGCCGGGGCATCGAACTGGGAGGCGTTCTTCTTCGGATCCTCGGACGCCGCCAACTCGATCACGGTCGACAAACCGCCCGCGTCGCTCTGGATCATGGAGCTGTCGGTGCGCCTGTTCGGCCTCTCGTCGTGGAGCATCCTGCTGCCCGAGGCGCTCATGGGCGTGGTCACGGTCTTCCTGGTCTATGTGATCGTGCGACGGCACTTCTCGGCGGCGACCGCTCTGATCGCCGGCGGCACCCTCATGCTGACGCCGGTCGCGGTGATGATGTTCCGGTTCAACAACCCCGACGCGATGCTTCTGCTGCTGATGACGCTGGCCGTCTACCTGACGCTGCGCGGCATCGAATCGGGCAGGATCCGATGGGTCATCTGGGCGGGAGTGGTCGTCGGATTCGGGTTCCTCACCAAGCAACTGCAGGCGTTCGTGATTCTGCCCGAGCTCGCGGCCGTGTACTTCCTCTGCGCGCCCCTCCGCTGGAAGACGCGACTGCTGCACCTGCTCGGAGCCCTCGGCGGCGTGATCGTCGGAGCCGGCTGGTGGGTGGCGATCGTCTCGCTCGTTCCCGCCTCGATGCGTCCGTACATCGGCGGGTCGCAGAACAACTCGTTCCTCGAGCTGACGTTCGGCTACAACGGCTTCGGCCGGTTGACGGGCAACGAGACCGGCTCGGTGACGGGCGGAACAGGGGCGGCGGGAGCCGGATCCTGGGGTTCGACCGGCATCACCCGACTCTTCGGCTCGGAGATCGGCGGCCAGATCACCTGGCTGCTGCCCGCCGCCCTGATCGTGATGGTGGCCGCATTCGTCGTGCTGGGCCGGCGCCACCGGATCGACGTGCGCCGCGCCACCCTGCTGCTCTTCTCGACCTGGCTGGTCGTCACCGGACTCGTCTTCAGCTTCGCCGGCGGCATCTTCCACCCGTACTACACGGTGGCACTGGCCGCCCCGCTCGCCGGGACCGTTGCCATCGGCGGCTCCGTCGTCTGGAACGCCGCCCGCACGCGCTGGTGGCCGCGGATCGTCCTGGCAGTCACCATGCTCGTGACGGCGGCCTGGTCGTACGCGCTGCTCGCCCGGGCCACCGACTGGCTGCCGTGGCTGAAGTTCGTGGTCGTCGTCGCGTGCGTGGCCGCTGCAGTGCTCGTGCTGGTGCCTCGTGGTGCTGGCGTCGGGCGTGGTGCTGCGGGCGCTGCTGAGGGTGCTGCTGGTGGTGCCGGTGCTGCTGGCGTTATGGGGCGCTCGGCCGGGCGCGCTCGCGGGCTGGCGGCGGCGACCGTGTCGCTCATGCTGGTCGGCGGTCTGCTCGGGCCTCTCGCCTACTCGATCGAGACAGCCTCGACCGCCCACACCGGGTCGATCCCGTCGGCCGGGCCTGCGGTGGCTTCTGCTCGCGGTGGCTTCGGTGGTGGTGGCGGTGGCGCCCCGGGTGCGGGCGGCGGTGGTCGCGGCACGCAGGGCGGGACCGGCACCGGAACGGGCACCGGAGTGGGCACGCCGCCCGGTGGCTTCGGTGGGACGCCCGGCGGGGCAGGCACGGGCACGGGCACCGGCACTCGTACGGCGCCGACCGGCGGCACCGGCGGCATGGCTCGCGGTGGCGGTGGAATGGGCGGAATCTTCGGAGGCTCGACCACGGTCTCGTCGGCCCTCAAGAAGCTGTTGCTCACCGATGCCGACCAGTACACCTGGGTTGCTGCGGCGATCGGCTCCGACACGGCGGCCAGTTATCAGCTTGCGACTCTCAAGTCGGTCATGCCCGTCGGCGGCTTCAACGGAAGCGATCCGTCGCCGACCCTGGCCGAGTTCAAGGCCTACGTCGCGGCGGGCAAGATCCACTACTTCGTGGGCAGCTCGGTCGGCACGTCGAATGGCGGAAGCAACGCCTCGTCGCAGATCGCGGCTTGGGTCAAGGCGAACTTCGCCTCGCAGACTGTCGGCGGCGTCACCGTCTACGACCTGACGGGTTCGCTGACCCAGTAGCCCGACCTTCGCGAACTGAATCACGCACCGCTTACCGTTTTTTCGGTGGGCGGTGCGTGATTCGGTTAGCGACACCCGCCCAGTCGCTGGCGACATTGCGTCTAGTCGCATTTCGCGGGTCTAGTCGCGATTTACCGCGACTAAACCCGCGAAACGCGATTAGATCCGTCGCTCACAGAGATGCAGGAGTCCCCCCGGAGGGATTCGAACCCCCGGCCATGTGGGTAGAAACCACGTGCTCTTCCACTGAGCTACGGGGGGAGACGACCGACCGCAATCGATGACTACGGTACTACGCGCCGCCCGTTCGCTCAGCTTTCGTCGGGTGTCGTGCGGCGACGAACCTGATGTGCGCTGACCGGAGCGCTGAACGCCGGCTCGCGATCGTCGCCCGATTCGTCATCGCGAGACTCGCTGTCGGCCGGCTCGAGGCCCCGCTCCGTATTCGCTGACTCTGCATTCGCCGACTCTGCACCTGCCGACTCTGCACTGACCTGCACAGGCGCGTTGACCACAGGCGTCGTCACCATGCCGGTCGCTGCGCGAGTGGGAGCGCCGCCAGAAATCGAAGGATCCGCCCCCACGTCGCTCACCTCGACCCCGCCCTGCACGTGAGCCTCACTCGACAGCCCCGCCTCGGCACCGGCTGCTTCGACGCGTTCTGCCTCGACCGGTGATCCCTCGACCGGCGATGCCTCGCGAGGGGCGGTCTCGACCGGCGACGCCTCGTCGGTGGCGGTCTCGGAGGGGGCCGCAGCTGCCACCCGGGGCTCGGCAGGCGTTTGCTCCATCGCGGCGATGGCTGCGTCTTGGGTGGCTGCGGCCGGGGGCGTAGCCGGAACGACTGGTGCGGGTGCGAACGCTGTGGGCGCCTGCACCGGACTGGACTCGCCGTCGACCGGAACGAACGACTGCGTCGTCGCCGACTCGGGTTGAGACGCCTTGTCTTCGGCCTTTTCGGCGTTCCAGCGCTCGACCTCGTCGCGGAACAGCTTCTTCGCCCGGGTCGGCTTGGTCTGCCATTGCACGAGGCGGTCGCGCAGGTCGGCAAAGGTCTGCTCGGCCTGGAATCGGAAGGTGGCCGAGTTGCTGCGAATCGATGCGATCTCGTGCTCTGACCAGACGGCGGCGAGGTCGGCGCCTGCGACGGGAAGCAGCCGGAGCCTGATCGACGCCTCGTCGGAGAGGTGCGCCGTGTGCGCTCGTTCGTCGGCGCCGAGCGTGCTCCACTCGATAGAGCGACGGGCCGATGCAATCAGGGCCGTGACCGTGTTCGCCTTCGTTTCGCGGTCACGCGCCTCGAGTAGCCGCTTACCCATGCTGCGAGCGATGAGCGCAGCCAAGACACCCGCCACGATGATCGCCACGAAGGGTAGAACGACGTTCGTGATGATGCGTTGCCCTTCGGTTGAAGTCAGCCAGTCGGTCAGCGCGTTCCACCAGGTCATGCCGCGCACACTAACTGCTCCAGGGCTCCGGGCCGGGCTGCGACAGGCATCGGGGCGTAATCGGCACGCAAAGCGCCACCCCGCTCAGGCAAAGCGCGACCGAACTCAGGCGAACCGGAAGCAGTCGGTGGCGTCGTTGCGGCTCCAGAATTCGCCGATCTCCACGAACCGACGCTGCCGCGGGAGGAAACGCTTGGCGCGGAATCGCTCGCCCTCGGCGTGCTGATAGCTCTCGACGTACCCGAGCACTTCACCCGACGGCCGGGTGACGCGGATGAGGCCGTCGTGAAGCTGGACGAGAGTGAGCCCGCCCCGCTGCTCGCGTACGGAAGGCGCCGTCGCGAGGGCGCCGGGAACGGAATCGGGGGTGAAGGTCAGGGTGGTCATCGTGGTGCTCCTCGCTATGGTCGGCTGGACTCTGGGTGCAAATCGAACATACGTACGACCACCGACATTCGAGCTCCCGCGACCACGCATCCGGCGTGAAACCTCGAAATCGCCCGCTTTTCGTGGAGAAAAGCGGGCGATTCTGAGGTCTCACCGACCGGTGATACTGAGCGCGACTAGCGACCCGACCCGGTGCCGTCGACAGCCAGAGGCTCGATCGCCGCGAGCTCCGCGTCGCTCAGATCCGCGCCGTGCAGCGCGTCGAGGCTGTCGTCGAGCTGTGCGACGCTCGAGGCGCCGATGAGGGCCGACGTCACGGCCTCCTGTCGTAGCACCCACAGCAGCGCGAGCTGGGCGAGCGACTGCCCGCGTGCCGCCGCGATGTCGTTGAGGGCGCCGACCCGAGAGAGGTAGGTCTCATCGAGCACGTCTTCGGTGAACCAGCGACCCTCGGCAGCCCTGGATCCTGAGGGTGCCTTTCCGTTCAGGTATCGGCCAGTCAGCAGCCCGCCCGCGAGCGGCGAGAAGACGATCGAGCCCACGCCGTTGGCGGTCAGGGTGTCGAAGAGTCCCTGCTCGGGTCGGCGGTCGAACATGTTGTACCGCGGCTGGTGGATCAGTAGCGGCACGCCCTCGGCGGCGAGGGCGGTGATCGCCGCCTCGGTCTGGGCGGGGTCGTAGTTCGAGATGCCGACGTAGAGGGCCTTGCCCTGGCGGACGGCCGTGGCCAGCGCACCCATCGTCTCTTCGATGGGCGTCTCGGGGTCGGGGCGGTGCGAGTAGAAGATGTCGACGTAGTCGAGGCCCATGCGCGTGAGGCTCTGGTCGAGCGACGAGAGCAGGTATTTGCGCGAGCCGCCGTCGCCGTACGGGCCGGGCCACATGTCGTAGCCGGCCTTCGACGAGATGAGGATCTCGTCGCGGTAGGGCGCGAGATTCGCACTCAGGATCCGGCCGAACTGTTCCTCGGCCGAGCCGTACGGGGGGCCGTAGTTGTTTGCCAGATCGAAGTGGGTCACGCCGCGATCGAAGGCGCGGAGCACGATGTCACGCTGCGTCTCGAGGGAGCGGTCGGTGCCGAAGTTGTTCCAGAATCCGAGCGAGATGCGGGGGAGTCGCAGTCCGCTCCGGCCGATTCGGTCGTAGGGGAGCTTTTCGTACCGTTCGGCGTCGGCGACGTAGGGCGTGAAAGGTGAGGTCATAGGGCTGAGCCTACTGACGCCTGCAGGGCCGGGGAGTACCGTGAGGTCATGACGACTTTCACGCTTGCCGGCGGCTGTTTCTGGTGTCTCGACGCGGTCTACCGCACCCTGCAGGGCGTCACAGACGTCGTCTCCGGCTATACGGGAGGCTCGATGTCGAATCCCAGCTACGAGGCCGTCTGCACCGGCGCGACGGGGCACGCCGAGGCCGTTCAGGTCACCTTCGACGAGGAGGTCATCCCGGCCGAGGTCATCCTCGACGTCTTCTTCACCCTTCACGATCCGCGACAACTCAATCGCCAGGGTGCCGATGTCGGCACTCAGTACCGTTCGGCGATGTTCTACACAGACGACGCGCAGAAGGCGCAGTTCGAAGCGGCCCTCGACCGTGCTGCGGAGTATTGGGAGGGCGGTATCGTGACCACCCTCGAGCCGCTCGGCGTCTATTACGACGCGGAGGAGTATCACCAAGACTTCTTCGCCAAGAATCCCGGCCAGGGTTACTGCCTCGCGGTCGCGCTGCCCAAGGTCAACAAGATCCGCAAGTCGTACGGCAAGTACGTCTTGGCGTCATAGGTCGCGGCACCGCGCCCCGGCCACATCGAAAGGAGCTCAACGATGAGCAACGACACCGTCACCACCACGCAAAGCACCTGGGTGGCCAGCGGCCCCGCCGGAGCCGTGGGATCGATCCACCGCACCGGCGACGGTTTCGCCATTCGAGTCGGTCGCGAGGCCGACTATCACGGCGCCTACCCGACTCTCGACGTCGCGAAGCGCGCCATGCACGCGGCGCTCGGCCCCGGCGCGGATCGCCCAGAGTTCACCGAGCACTGAGTCACTGACCAGGAGCGCCCTGGTCTCCACAACCGGCCCGATGGCCTGTCTTTCCCCAGAAGCGCGAGAGACAGCCTCGGGCCGTTGCCGTCGTCGCGAGACTTTCGGTCATGACAGACACCATCTCTCTCACCGGCACAATCGCGACCCCGCTCAAGCGGGTGAGCACCACCTCGGGCATCTCGCTCGTCACCTTCCGCCTCGCGTCGTCTCAGCGTCGTTACGATCGCTCGCGCGCCGTCTGGGTCGACTCCGATACCAACTGGTACTCGGTAAGCGTGTATCGCCAGCTGGCCGATCACGCCGACGCCTCGCTCGACAAGGGCGACCGCGTCTTCGTCTCTGGCCGTCTGCGTATCCGCAACTGGCAGAAAGACGACCGCTCCGGCACCTCCGTCGAGATCGATGCCGAATCGCTCGGGCCCGATCTGCTGTTCGGCACGACCGCGTTCACGAAGGCCGCAGGTCGCGCGGCACCGGCCCCCGGTGCGGCAGAGGAGCACGACGAGAACGCGACCGATCCGCAGCAGTTACCCCCGCAGGATCCCTCGGGCCACCTCGAGACGTCCGTCACGACCGCGGCACCCGGTTCTGGCTCCGAACCGGGCGTGCCGAGCGCGCCGCCTCCGCCGACCCACGTCGCAGTGCCCGCCGCCGCACCAGTCCTCGTCCCGGCGGCCTCCACGTCGCCTTGCCCGGTCGACCAGCAGCCCGGGTGGCACGTCGTCGGTGAAGAGGCCCCGTTCTGATCGGGTCGAATAGACTCGGCCCGTGGTCTTTCGAATCCAGCGATCCCGAGGCACGGGCGGGGCGGTCGCCGGGCTCACTCTGCTCGTCCTCCTCGCGACGACAGCGTGCACCACCCAGGCGCCTGAGCCGACGACGAGTCCTTCGGCGTCGCAGGAATCGGCGACGGCCACCTCCACCGCTGAGTCGACTGCCACGCCCAAGCCGGCGCCCAGCTTCTCGAAGACCGCCTCGACCGCCGAGGCGCTCCGCTTCTTCGACTCCGTGGTGAAGAAGAAGCTCGACGCCGATTCGGGCGCGCAGGGTCGAGACATCGTCGGTGCCCTGAGCTCGGCCGGCTTCTCCAAGAAGAACATGGAGGTCACCGCCGACTCCACCTCGATCGGCCGTCAGGTCGACTCGATCGAGGTCTCGGTGCGCTGGCGGGGCGACGACTGTCTTGTCGGGCAGATCGGTCAGAACGGGTTCGCCAGCACTTCCTCTCCGGTCTTGAAGACCGGCAAATGCCTGATCGGAACGACTCGCGCCATCGACTGGTGAGACCTCGTCTCAGAGTCGCCGCCCGCGACCCATTCCCCAAATAGACTGGACCCCATGGCCGAATACATTTACTCGATGGTCCGTGCGCGAAAGACGGTCGGCGACAAGCTGATTCTCGACGACGTGACCATGTCGTTCATCCCCGGAGCCAAGATCGGCGTCGTCGGCCCGAACGGTGCCGGTAAGTCGACGATCCTCAAGATCATGGCAGGCCTCGACACTCCCTCGAACGGCGAGGCGAAGCTGAGCCCGGGCTATACCGTCGGCATCCTCATGCAGGAGCCCGAGCTCGACGAGTCGAAGACCGTCCTCGAGAACGTCCAGGAGGGCGTGGGGCCGATCAAGGGAAAGATCGACCGCTTCAACGAGATCTCGGCCGCGATGGCCGAGCCCGACGCCGACTTCGATTCCCTTCTCGAAGAGATGGGTGGTCTTCAAGAAGAGATCGACGCGGCCGACGCCTGGGATCTCGACTCCCAGCTCGAGCAGGCCATGGATGCCCTGCGGACGCCCCCGGGCGACGCTCAGATCGCCAATCTCTCCGGTGGTGAGAAGCGCCGCGTCGCGCTCTGCAAGCTGCTGCTGCAGAAGCCCGATCTCCTGCTTCTCGACGAGCCCACTAACCACCTCGACGCCGAGAGCGTCCTGTGGCTCGAGCAGCACCTGAGCCAGTATCACGGCGCCGTCCTCGCCGTGACACACGACCGGTACTTCCTCGACCACGTCGCCGAGTGGATCGCCGAGGTCGACCGCGGCCGTCTCTACCCGTACGAGGGCAACTACTCCACCTACCTCGAGAAGAAGGGCGAGCGCCTCAACATTCAGGGCAAGAAAGACGCGAAGCTCGCCAAGCGCCTCTCGTCCGAGCTCGAGTGGGTGCGAAGCAACTCGAAGGGCCGCCAGGCCAAGTCGAAGGCCCGCCTCGCTCGCTACGAAGAGATGGCGACCGAGGCCGAGCGCACGAAGAAGCTCGACTTCGAAGAGATCATCATCCCGGTCGGTCCGCGTCTGGGGCAGCAGGTGATCGATGCCAAGGGTCTCGAAAAGGGCTTCGACGGGCGGGTTCTGATCGACAACCTCTCGTTCACCCTTCCCCGCAACGGAATCGTCGGCGTGATCGGCCCGAACGGCGTCGGCAAGACCACGCTCTTCAAGACCATCACGGGGCTTGAGCCGCTCGACGGCGGAGACCTGAAGGTCGGCGAGACGGTCGACATCTCGTACGTCGACCAGAACCGCGGCGGCATCGACCCCAACAAAAACCTGTGGGAGGTCGTCTCTGAGGGCCTCGACTACATCCAGGTCGGCAAGACCGAGATCCCGTCGCGGGCCTATGTGTCGCAGTTCGGCTTCAAGGGCCCCGACCAGCAGAAGAAGGCCGGCGTGCTCTCCGGTGGTGAGCGCAACCGTCTGAACCTCGCGCTGACCCTCAAGCAGGGCGGAAACCTGCTGCTGCTCGACGAGCCCACAAACGACCTCGACGTCGAGACCCTGGGCAGCCTTGAGAACGCCCTGCTCGAGTTCCCCGGCTGTGCTGTGGTCATCACTCACGACCGGTGGTTCCTCGACCGCATCGCGACGCATATCCTCTCGTACGAGGGCACCCCCGACAACCCGGCCAACTGGTACTGGTTCGAGGGCAACTTCGAGGCCTACGAAGAGAACAAGATCGAGCGCCTGGGCGCCGACGCCGCTAAGCCGAGCCGGGTCACGTACCGCAAGCTGACGAGAGACTGACGTGGCGAGGCTTCACGTTCCCACCGTGCTGCGGTGGGGCGACCTCGACGCCTATGGCCATGTGAACAACGCCGAGATGCTGCACCTCCTCGAAGAGGCCAGGATCCAGGCGTTCTGGTCGGCCGGCGAAGAGTCGGGCGACTCGACCGCCACGGCCATCCTCGACTCGAGCCCGGGCACCGACACATGGTCGCTCATCGCCCGGCAAGAGGTCGAGTACCTCGCGCCGATCGCGTACACGCGTCTGCCCCTCGACATCCAGCTCTGGATCGGCCACATGGGCGGTGCCAGCCTCGAGATCTTCTACGAGGTCTTCTCGCCGGTCGGCGTCGAGCCACGCGTGCTGCACACCCGTGCCGCTTCGACGCTGGTTTTGGTGGACGCCTCGACGCAGCGCCCGCGCCGGATCAACGACGCCGAACGAACCGCCTGGTCGCCGTTCGTCGATGAGCCGTTGACGTTCCGGCGTCGCTGACGCGTCACCTGTCGAGACCTTAGAAACGACCGCCGATCGCGCGGATCGGCGGTCGTTTTTGACGTCTCGCTGACTCACACCGCCGAGCTACGCGCCAGGAACCCTGGTCATGCCCTCCTGGGCCACCGACGCGAGCAGGCGCCCACTGCGATCGTAGAAGCGCCCGGTCGACAGGCCACGGCCGCTCTGTGCGCTCGGTGACTCCATGGCGTAGAGCAGCCACTCGTCGGCACGCCCGGCCCGGTGCCACCACATGGCATGGTCGAGGCTGGCGATCTTGATACCGGGTGCCGACAGCGGAACGCCGTGTCGCCGCAGGATCGGCTCCAGGATGCCGAGGTCGCTTGCGTAGGCGAGCGCAGCGCGGTGAACGAGGTCGTCGTCGGGGAGCCGCCCCACCGTCTTCATCCACAGTGCCTGGTGCGCGACGTGAGCCCCCTCGACCCGGAGGAAGATCGGCGACGGCACGTGGCGGATGTCGAACGGCCGGCCGTGGGCCCAGAACCTCGCCGAAGGATCGTCTATGCCCTCGAGCCCCTCGGCGAGCGTCGGAAGGGATTCAGGATCCGGCAACCCGTTCGGCGCCTCGACCTGGTGGTCTATTCCCCCGTCGATCGTCTGGAACGACGACATCGTCGTCATGATCGGCACGCCGTTCTGCGAGGCCTCGGTCCGGCGAGAGGCGAAGGACCGGCCGTCGTGGCTCCGGTCGACCTGGAACGACACGGGGAACTCGACCTTGCCGGCGCGCAGGAAGTAGGCGTGCAGAGAGTGCGGCACGCGCTCGCCATCGACGGTCTGCGCGGCCGCCATGAGTGACTGCGCGAGCACCTGCCCACCGAACACACGACCATTGGGCATCCATTGGCTCGAGCCCTCGAAGGTTTCGGTGCCCGACGGTGTGAGCTCGAGAGCATGGAGAAGGTCGGCCAGGGGGTCGGTGGCGGCCGCGGGGTGCGACGGGTCGGAGTTCATCAGCGGTAGTTTAGATCGCTCATGACTACCGCATTCACGCTCCCCGACTCGCTCTCGCTTGACGACTTGCACACCTTCCTCGCGCGGGCCGCCGCGGTCGACGACGGTGCCGTGCGCCTCATCGGAGCGGGCGGGGTGCTCGCCGCCTACGTCGGCGTCCTCAGCCCGGCCGGTCTCCTCGACGCGAGCCCGACGGTCTTGGGTTTGCGAACGTATGCCCTGGCCGAAGGAAGCGAAGCGACCTTCGACGCCGTGGTGCCGATCCGCTCCGTCCAGGAGCGACTTGTGCGGCTCCAGAACGAGGTCGTCGACCCCACCGCCGCCGTCGTCGTCGCGCTTCCACCCGTCGTGATCGCGGCCTCCTGGGCCGCCATCTCCCCGCCGCGAGGTGGCTGGCAGGCGGCGGCCGCAGTCGACGCGGCCGTCCTCGAGGCCACGGCCAAGGCGGGAATCGACGAGGTCGCCCGAGTCATCCCGACGGGAACGGGCGAGCAGATCGTGCAGAAGGTCCGCTCGGGCGTCTGGACGCGCCCGATCGACGGCACCGACGGGGTTCCGGCCGGTGCGGCCTTTGCGGCGCTGACGCTCGGGTTCCTCTCCGGTGAGGAGCCGACCCGGGTCTTCACGGTGGGTGCCTGGACGCGCCTCTCCAGCAGCCGCGGGCATGTGCTCGTGAAGCGACGCTCCTCGTTGCTCTAGCCGTCGGATCCTCGGGTCGAGCCGAGTACGGTCCGTCGCCATCGCGCCCGAGCCTCGTCGACGACCTCCGCGAAGGCAGTTACGCGAAGCTCGGTCGCGTGTGAGTCATTCGGCGAACGAGTTGACCATTGCGTGCGCGGCTCGGTCGAGGTAGCCCCACAGCATTGCGTCGTCGAGGGGCGCGAGGTCGAGCGAGTCGACCGCATCGCGCATGTGCACGAGCCAGCGGTCGCGAGCCGCCGGAGTGATCGTGAACGGGTTGTGCCGCATGCGGAGCCTCGGGTGTCCGCGTTCGTCGCTGTACGTCGTAGGGCCACCCCAGTACTGCTCGAGAAACCCCGTTAGTCGCTGAATGGCACCCTCGAGGTCGTCGGCCGGGTACATAGGCCAGATGATCGGATCGGTCTGTACGCCCTCGTAGAAGCGTCGCACGAGCTTCTCGAACGTCGGGCGACCGCCGACCTTCACCCAGAAATTGCCCTGGGCATCGTCGTCGCCCCTACCTGACCGAAGTGTGACGGGTTGCCCCAGAGGCAGAGAGCGCTGAGGATCCACCGGCTCACCAGAAGAGACAGGGTGCGTTTCGGTCATGCCTCATTGTCTCCCGTGGGCGGGGCGTTCCTGCCCCGACGTGGCGCTCGCGGCGCCTTGTTCCGCCCCTGCACCGGCGTCGGCTGCGTCTCGATCGGGCGAGCCCCCCGGATGTTGGTGGCCTCCTCGAAGCCCGACAGAACGACGCTCTGCAGCGAGGGGAGGTGGATGCCCTTCGCGTCGAGCGCGCGGACGATGCGGAGGCGCAGCTCGCGTGCGACCGCGTCTTTGTCGGCCGACCGGGTTCGAACGGCGAGACGGATGACGAGGTGCGACTCCGAGATCGACTGCAGGCCCCAGATCTCGGGCTTCTCGAGCATGCGCGTCTTCCAGCGCGGCTGCGCGGCAACCGCCGCCGACGTCGTGAGCACGATCGACTCGACTTCGTCGATGTCGTTTTCGTATGGAACGGCGATGTCGATGATGGCGCGGGCCCAGCCCTGCGACATGTTGCCGACGCGGAGGATTTCGCCGTTACGAACGAACCAGAGGGTGCCGTTGACGTCGCGCACCTGAGTCACACGGATGCCCACCGCCTCGACGACGCCGGTCGCCAGCTGGACGTCGACGATGTCGCCGACTCCGAGCTGGTCTTCGACGACCATGAACAGCCCGCTGAGAATGTCTTTGACGATGTTCTGCGCGCCGAAAGCGAGGCCGGCCGCGATCACGCTGGCCGCACTGACGAGCCCCACCGTGGCGATGTTCAACGTAGCGAGGATCGTCGCTATGGCGATCACCGCGATGACGACCGTCGCGACGTTGTTGAGGACGCTGCCGAGAGTGCGAGTGCGCTGGACCACCCGCACCGCGCGCAGCGGAGAGTTGAGCGCCTGAGTGTCGTCGACGTTTTGCTTCTTCTTGACGCCCGTGACGATCTGGTCGACCACACGACGGATGACGAAGTGGACGATGATGCGGAGCACTACCGCACCGACGATGACGCCGGCGACCGCGATCGGCGTGCCCCAGGCGTCCCAGAAGGCGCTGGCCCCGGTCGCGATGTCGTCGGCGGCGCTCGTCTTGGTCGCAGCGGCTGCGAGGAGTTGAGTGACCATTCGGCCAATGCTACGAGGAAGAGTTCAAGGGTCTGCTGAGCGACCCGGGCCTGCGGCGCCGAGATCGCAGTAGTGGTCGGGCCCTGGCGACCTCAACTGCGATCTCGACGCCTGGCCCGGGCCTCGCGAGGTGCCCGGGCCTCCCGAGATGCCGGCGACCCGCGAGATGGCCTGATCTCCGCGATCGGAGCGCCTTGGCGGGAGATTGGGCCATCTCGCGGCACAAGGCCCGCGACACGCACAACCCGGCCCGCACACGGCGAAACGGCGGCACCCGTGAAGGGTGCCGCCGCTCGGCGTCGGGATGCAGCTCGCCAGCCGGCTAGCCCACTAGCCGGCCAGGCTGCCGGCCGCAGCCGCTACTTGTCGGCGGCCTGGACCCGCAGGGCGCGCTCCGTGCCGGCCACGTTTTCCGTCACGATGCGCCGCAGGGCCGGTGTCTCCGGGTTGGCCGCGAGCCACGCCTGGGAGGCGTCGACGAGGGCGGAGTCGGCGAGCCCGGCCGGGTAGAGGCCCGAGACGAGGGTGTCGGCGATGTGGTAGCTGCGTGTCTCCCAGATCGTGCTGAGCGAGTCGAAGTACTTCGCGACGACCGGCTCAAGGATCGACGGGTCGTTCGTGTGCTGGAAGCCCATCGTCGTGGCTCGCACGATCGCGTTCGGCTGCTCGTCGGAGTCGACGATCGACGCGAATGCAGCCAGCTTGCCCTCGCTCGTGGGGATCGTCGCTCGGGCCCGTGCCGCCGCCTGAGCGCCGTTTGCCGTGTTGTCGGCGGCGAGTGCCGCATCGATCTCGGCGGTGCCGGCCCGGCCCACGAGCACGAGGCCCTCAAGGATCTCCCAGCGCAGGTCGGTGTCGATCTCGAGACCCTCGAGAGCGATCGACCCGTCGGAGAGGCCCTGGAGGGCGTCACCGTGGGCATCCGTCGACGCGATGTTCGCGAAGAACTTCACGAATTGGAACTGCGCGTCGGAGCTAGCCTCGGCCGCCTGCGCAAGAGCCCACAGGGCGTCGCCGACCTCGGTGATCGTCGCCGCACGGGTGGCGGGGTCGACGTAGCTGCGGGCGGCCTGCGTGAGCTGCGAGAGCGTGGTGCGGATGGTCGTCGACTCGGTCTCGGTCGCGATATTGGCGAGCACCAGCTTCACGTAGTCGCGAGCGGCGCTCTCGGCGTCTCGGGTGGCATCCCACATCGAACCCCAGACGAGGGCGCGAGCCAGCGGGTTGTGGATCTTCGCGAGGTGCTCGATCGCCGTGGCGCGGGAGACGTCGTCGAGACGGATCTTCGCGTAGGCGAGGTCGTCGTCGTTGATCAGCACCAGATCGCCTCGCTTGAGGCCGACCAGCTCGGGCACGTCGGTGCGTTCTCCGTCGACGTCGATCTCGACACGGTCGGTGCGCACCAGCGAGTCGCCGTCGAGCGAGTACAGGCCGATCGCGAGGCGGTGAGGCCGGATCGTCGGGTAGTCGGCGGCAGCGGTCTGCAGTACGGCGAACGAGGTGATGGCGCCCTTGGCGTCGACGTCGATCTCGGGGCGGAGCGTGTTGACGCCGGCCGTCTCGAGCCAGAGCTTCGACCAGCTGGTCAGCTCGCGCCCGCTCGTGACTTCGAGCTCGGCGAGGAGGTCGCTCAGCTCGGTGTTGGAGTGGTGGTGCTTCTTGAAGTACGCGGCGACACCCGCGTAGAACGCGTCGATGCCGACCCAGGCGACGAGCTGCTTGAGCACCGAGCCGCCCTTGGCGTAGGTGATGCCGTCGAAGTTGACCTGGACGTCTTCGAGGTCGTTGATCGTCGCGACGACCGGGTGGGTCGAGGGCAGCTGGTCTTGGCGGTAGGCCCAGCTCTTCTCCATCGCCTGGAAGGTCGTCCAGGCCTCCGTCCACTCGGTGGCTTCGGCGGTCGAGATGGTGGAGGCCCACTCGGCGAACGACTCGTTCAGCCAGAGGCCATTCCACCACTTCATCGTGACGAGGTCGCCGAACCACATGTGGGCGAGCTCGTGCAGGATCGTGACGACTCGGCGCTCTTTGATGGCGTCGGTGACCTTGCTGCGGAACACGTAGGTCTCGGTGAAGGTGACCGCGCCCGCGTTCTCCATGGCGCCCGCGTTGAACTCGGGCACGAAGAGCTGATCGTACTTGTCGAACGGGTAGGGGAAGTCGAACTTCTCCTCGTAGTAGGCGAAGCCCTGACGGGTCTTCTCGAAGATGTAGTCGGCGTCCATGAACTCGGACAGCGACTTGCGGGTGAAGATGCCGAGGGGGATCTCGCGGCCGTCGGACGAGGTGAGCGACGAGCGGACGACGTCGTAGGGGCCGGCGACGATCGCGGTGATGTAGCTCGACATGACGGCGGTCGGCTCGAACGACCACGTGGCCGTCGCCGTAGCGGGATCCGTGCCGTCGACGACGGGCTCGGGCGTGATCGAGTTGGAGACCATCTGCCAGCGCGCGGGACCGGTGACGGTGAACTGGAAGGTTGCCTTGAGGTCGGGCTGCTCGAACACGGCGAACACGCGGCGACTGTCGGGCACCTCGAACTGCGAGTAAAGGTAGACCTCGGAGTCGACCGGGTCGACGAAGCGGTGCAGGCCCTCGCCCGAGTTGGTGTATTCGGCGTCGGAGACGACGGTGAGCTCGTTGGAGGCGGCCAGGCCGTCGAGCTGGATGCGCACGCCGTCGTTGATCGACGCGACGTCGAGCGCCTGGCCGTTGAGAGTGACCGAGTGCACGGTGCGGGTGAACGCGTCGATGAAGGTCGAAGCGCCCTCGGTGGCCGTGAACTTCACGGTCGTCGTCGAGCCGAAGACCTCCTCGCCGCGGGTGAGGTCGAGCGAGATCGCGTACGACTGCACGTCGACGATGCTCTTGCGCTCCTGCGCTTCGACACGGGTGAGGTTCTCTCCAGGCATGTTTTCTCCACGAGCATCGGGTGCTCCGTCGGTGGTGAGTGAGGTGGCGGGCTCGTGGCCCTCGACCACACTACTGGTGGGCGAGAATTGGGGGTGTGAGTTCTCCACAGGCGCCCCCGGGTGACGAAAAGACCCCAGGATCCAGCCCGGCCCCGTCGAGTGGCTACCTCGCTGTCCTCCGACTCCCGCACGCCCTCCGCGTCTTTCTCCCGGCCTTGATCGGGCGGCTCGCGTTCGCCACGGTCGCCCTCTCCCTGCTGCTCACCGTGGAGGCGGCCACCGGGTCGTACGGCGCGGCCGGGGCGGCCTCCGGGGTCTTCGGAGTGGCCAACGTCGTGGCTTCGCCCATTCGCGCGCGCCTGGTCGATCGGTGGGGTCAGCGGCGAGTACTCGCCCCTCTCGCGATCGTTCATGCGGCGAGCCTGGCCATGCTGGCGACTCTGGCGTCGTCGGGGAGTCGACCGCTTTGGATCCTGATCGCTCTTGCCGGTCTCGCGGGCGTCTTCGCCCCGCCGCTCGGAGCCGCCATGCGCGTGCTCTGGGCGCAGCTGACCGACTCTCCGATGCTTCGAGCGCGGGCCTACGCTCTCGACGCGATCTCGCAGGAGACCCTGTTCACGACCGGTCCGCTCGTCGTGGCGGTCGTCATCGCCGTCTGGTCGCCTCCGGCCGCGCTGTACATGACCGCCGCCCTGTCGCTCGTCGGCACCCTGTTCATGACGAGCGGCGCGGCCTCCCGTGCCCGGGTCGCCGCCACCGTGCCGGCGAAACGGTCGTCGCGTCCGCTGGCGCAACCGGGGTTCGTCTCGGTCGTACTGGGGCTGCTGGGTGTCGGGCTCGCGCTCGGCGCTGTCGAGGTCGCCGCACCGGCCGCGGGCGAGGGGTCGGCGTCGATTCTCGGCCCCGGGATCCTTCTCGCTGTCTTCTCGGCCGCCTCGGCCGTGGGCGGCCTCGTCTACGGGCACCGCACCTGGTCGTCGCCACCCGGCCGTCGCCTCCTCGGCATTGGCCTGGGGATGGGCGTCTCGTGCGCCCTGCTCGTCTTCGTGCCCGGCCTTCTCGGGCTGGCCGTGGGGCTTGTCGTGGTCGGGTTCTTCCTCGCGCCGGCGTTCGTCACCGGCTACCTGCTCGCCGACGAGCTGACCGACGCCGACGTGCGCACCGAGGCGTCGAGCTGGATCGACACGGCGGTGAACACGGGTGCGGCGCTCGCCGTCGCGGGGTGCGGTGCCTTGATCGACGGCTCTGCTCCCGGCGTGGCCTTTCTCGCCGGCGGAATCGGCGCCCTCGTGTGCCTGGCCGTGGCCGCTCCCGGGCTGGCTCGTGTGCACCGTCTGCCTGCGCGCGTCACTGCCTGACCCGCCCTGATCGGCGCCGGTCCTGCTCCTGCTCCCGAATTCGAAGAAGATCGGTTAGCTGGCCAACACAAAATCAAGGATCCGACGGCCTCACCGACAAGGATCTCCTTCGAATTCGGGCGGTCACCCCGTCGGCGAGGGTCGGCGCCGCTCAGAGCGCAGCGAGCACCTCGTCGGTCGTCGTGATCTCGATGAGTGGCGCGTAGAGCGCCATCACGTCGAGGGCTCGCTGGTGGTCGAGTTCGCTGAGCCCCGCGCAGGCATCGGCCACGACGCGCACCCGAACTCCGGCGTCGGCCGCTGCGAGGGCCGTCGACAGCACGCAGCAGTCGGTCGAGACCCCGGCGAGCACGAGATCGGTGGCGCCGCCGAGCGCCCTGGCGGTCTCATCACTCCACTTGCCGAACGTCGGGCGGGTGACCACCACGGCGTCTCCGACCGGGAACTCGGGCATCAACTCGTAGAGCGGATCGGTGTCGGGTACGAGCGCGAACGGCCACTCGTCGTAGTACGGAATCCAGGCTCCGGTGGGTTCGGCCGGTGCCACGAAGCGCGTGAGGGCCACACGTGTGCCGAAGGCGGGCCGGAGCTGACGGATACGAGCGCTGGCCAGCCCGAAGTCGGGCGTGAACCAGTCGCTGCCCGGGTCGCCAAAAACGCGCTGCATATCAATCGCCATCAGCCACGGCGGCGTGGCGAACGTCAGGCTCATACGATGTCTCGATCGAGCTGGAGGATGCCCTCCTGCTGCCGGACGACCGGGCGCATGAAGAGCAGCGTTCCCAGGTAGCCGATGAGGAGTGCGGCCAGGACGCCGAGGTTGGCGTATCCCCACTGCTTCAAGAAATCACCCGTGCCCATCAGATAGCCCTGCCAACTCAGCCAGGTCGCATTGGTGTTGACGACCAGGCCCCATCCGACGGCCGTGCCGAGCACCAGGAGCCCGATCGGTATCCACTGAACGGAGCCGTAGCGACCCTTGGGGGAGAAAAGCTCCGCTACTGCATAGTCTTTGCGCCGCAGTTGTACGTCGGCAAGGAAGATGCCAGCCCATGCAGCGATCGGAACACCCAGGGTGATCAGGAAGCCTTGGAAGGGAACGATGAACGACGTGGCGAAGAAGACGACGTAGATGGAGCCAGCGATCATCAGGACACCGTCGACTCCGGCGGCGAGATAACGCGGGATCTTCAGGCCGGCATTGAGAAGCGCCAACCCGGACGAGTAGATGTCGAGGACGGCCCCGCCGACGAGGCCGAGAACGGCCACGAGGGCGAACGGGATGAGGAACCAGATCGGCAGAATTGACGCCAGAGCGCCGATCGGGTCGTTGTTGACCGCGTCGCTGAGTGTTGAGGAGCTCCCGGCGAGGAGCAACCCGAATACGACCAGCACGATCGGAGCAGCCGAGGCGCCGATCGTGGTCCAGCCCACGACGCTCCGACTTGACGAGTTGCGGGGGAGGTACCGCGAGTAATCAGCAGCGGCGTTGACCCAGCCGATCCCGAATCCGGTCATGACCAGGACGAGGGCGCCGATGAAGGCTGCCGCATTGCCAGCAGGGAGAGCCGAGACGGTCGAGAAATCGATCTGATGCGCCGAGAGGACGATGTAGACGACCGTGAGGACGCCTGTGATGATCGTGATCCACTTCTGCAGACGAATGATGAAGTCGAACCCGAGCACTCCGCCGAGAACGACGAGACCCGCGACGACGATGAGCGCGACCACCTTGGTGACGATCCCGCCGTTCCATCCGAGCTCTTCGAACACGGTGGCGACGGCCAAGGCGGCTGTCGAGGTGAGCGCGGTCTCCCAACCGACTGTCAAGATCCACGAGAGTATCGACGGCACACGGTTGCCCGTGACACCGAACGCTGCACGACTCAGTGTGAGCGTCGGAGCGTTGCCTCGCTTGCCTGCCACCGAGATGAAGCCGCACAGCAGGAACGAGAAGGCGATGCCGACGACGCCGAGGATCACCGCCTGCCAAAAGGAGACACCGAATCCGAAGATGTAGACGCCGTAGGGGATGGCGAAGATCGACACATTCGACGCGAACCACGGCCAGAACAGCTGGCGCGGCGTGCCCTTGCGCTCCGACTCGTCGATGACGTTGACGCCGTTCACCTCGACCCCGCGGGGTGCGGAGTCGGCGGGCGTGGGGCCGGGGCTGGATGACACGGACGTCGACATGGGCGCTCTTCTCTCGGGCATGGGTTCTAGGCTCGACCCATGACCGACACAGTAGCTTCCACCTCCGTCACCGCCGTTGATTTCTGGTTCGATCCCTCGTGTCCGTGGGCCTGGATGACGAGTCGGTGGGTCAACGAGGTCGCCGCGCACCGCAACCTCGAGGTGCAGTTTCACGTCATGAGCCTGGGGCTCCTGAACGAAGACAACGACGGCTTCGACCCGGCCGTCCTCTCGATGCTCATCCGCTACACGCGTGTCGTGACCGCAGCGACCGAGCTGCACGGGCAGGGCGTTGTGAAGCCGCTTTACGACGCACTCGGCACCCGCATTCACCTCGACGGACGCAAAGACGACCAGGACGCCGTCATCGCGGAGTCGCTCGCCGAGGCCGGACTGCCGGCAGACCTCGCCAAGTACGCCGACACCGACGAGTACGACACCGCCATGCGCGCCAGCCACGACGACGGAATCGGCCGGGTCGGCCAGGACGTCGGCACCCCGGTCATCGCTGTCAACGGCACCGCGTTCTTCGGGCCTGTCATCAGTCCGGCGCCCAAGGGCGAGATCGCGCTCACCCTGTGGGACGGAGTCGTCGCTGCGGCGTCATACGACGGATTCTTCGAGCTCAAGCGCAGCCGCACCCGAGGCCCCGACTTCTCGTAGCCCGCGCCGGGCTCGAGGCGTCGCGCCGGGGCAGTCGGCGGGTGTTGTGAGGGGTGGGCGGGTGCTGCAGCACCCGCCCACTACCCATAACACCCGCCCCCTGGTCTTCGCCTGCTGACAGCACCCGCCCATTACCCCTAACACCCGCCGACACCGACCGCGTCACCCAGCGCGCACCCGTCGGCGCAGAGACACCCCCGAACCGGAAATAGAATGAAGGCCATGCGCATCCACGTGGGAACCGATCACGCCGGCCTCGAATTCGCCCAGACCCTCATCTCGCACCTCGAAGGCCAGGGCCACGAGGTCACCGATCACGGTCCGAAGTCGTACGAGCCGCTCGACGACTACCCGTCGTTCTGCATTGCCGCAGCGCGAGCCGTGGTCCGCGATCAGAGCGAAGGGCTGGAGAGCCTCGGAGTGGTCTTCGGCGGCTCCGGCAACGGCGAGCAGATCGCCGCCAACAAAGTCGAGGGTGTCCGTGCGGCGCTGGCCTGGAACACGGCCACCGCCCAGCTGGCCCGTCAGCACAACGATGCCAACGTGGTCGCCATCGGTGCCCGTCAGCACACCGAAGATGAGGCGATCCGACTCATCGACGAGTTCATCAAGACGCCCTTCTCGTTCGAGGAGCGCCACGAGCGTCGCATCGCGCAGCTCGCCGAATATGAGACGACCGGTGCCATCAAGGGTCACCCGGTCGACTGACCAGCTCGGCACGGATCGCGCAGCAGCACGGCCTGACCACCGGCGGCCGTTTCGGCCCCGTTGTCAGGGGTCGCGTCTAGCCTGGATCAATGCCTGAAGGTCATTCCGTCCACCGCATCGCCAATCAGTTCGAGCAGAGCTTTGTCGGTCACCGCATCCAGACGTCGAGTCCGCAGGGGCGGTTCGCCTCCGGCGCGAAGAGGCTCGACGGGGCGACGATGGTCGACGCCAAGGCCGTCGGCAAGCAGATGTTCCTCGAGTTCGACAACGGCCTGTACCTCCACGTTCATCTCGGTCTTTACGGTGCGTGGGATTTCGCGGGAGAGATCGCGACCGGGGCCGCCATGGCCGAGTCGCGAGTCCGCCGCGCGGCCACGCGCAAAGCCGAGGCTGCGAACCCCAACGAGGTTGCCAGCCCCAAGGCGGACGACGCCCCCGAGCCAGTGGCCGACGACGACGGCGAGCACTCGATGAGCAGCATCGGCGCACCTCGAAAGCGGCGGGTGCGCATGGCCGAGCAAGAGAAGCAGGAAGACGACGTCGAGAGCTTCCCGCCCGAGCCCGTCGGGCAGGTGCGGGTGCGACTCTTGAGCGACACGGCAGTAGCCGATCTGCGGGGTCCGACGAAGTGCGACGTGCTCGATGCCGAGCAGGTCGACGCGCAGATCGCCAAGCTCGGGCCCGACCCGCTTGTCGATTCTCCTAAGAAGGGCGGCGATCGGTTCGTCGCGACGGCCCACAAGAAGCGCACGCCGATCGGTCTGCAGTTGATGGATCAATCCATTGTCAGCGGCATCGGCAACATTTACCGCGCCGAGCTTCTCTTCCGCGCCCGTCTCAACCCGCACACGCCCGGCAACCAGGTCTCTGAAGACACCTTGCGAGCGATTTGGAAAGACTGGACCAAACTCCTCAAATCCGGTGTCGAGCTCGGTCAGATGATGACCATGAGCGGCCTTTCCAAACAGGCGTACGCAAAGGCCCTCCGCAGCCGGGCCGATCGACACTGGGTGTACCACCGCGAGGGGCTGCCCTGCCGCGTGTGCGGCACCCACATCGTGATGGAGGAGGCGGCCGGCCGAAAGCTGTACTGGTGCCCGGTCTGCCAAGCCTGAAGCCCGAGCAAGCCGACGCCGACCAGGCCTGAAGCCGAAGCCGACCAGGCCTTAAGCCGGAGCACCCCTGAGGCCGAAGCCACCCTCTGCCAGAATTACCCCATGCGGCACACACCCCACTTCCTTCTCGAAGACGTCGACGAGGTCAAGCGCCTCATCCGAGAGAATCCGTGGGCGACGATCGTCTCCTCGACGTCCGCTGGCCTCGTGGCCTCCCACTACCCGATCGTGCTCGAAGAGACCGCGGGCGACGAGATCAGCATCGTCAGTCACGTGGGGCGCCCCGACGAGAAGCTGCATGAGCTGGGGCAGCACGAACTCCTCGTCATCGTGCAGGGCCCTCACGGCTACATCTCGCCCGGGTGGTACCCGAGCGACCAGATAATCCCCACCTGGAACCACGTCACCGCGCACCTCTACGGCACTCCCGAGATCCTGTCCGACGACGAAAACTTCCGCGTTCTGGGCGAGCTCGTCGACCATTTCGAGGCCCGCATGCCCGAGCCCGTGTCGCTCGAGCTCGACGCCGACGGCTCCCGCCGGGTCGCCAAGGGCACGGTCGGAGTTCGCCTGAGGGTCACTCGCTTCGACGCCAGAGCAAAGCTCAGTCAGAACAAGGATCCAGCCGTCGTCGATCGCATCATCGACGCTCTCGAGAACGGCGCCGAGTACGCCAGCCCGGAGCTCGCCGCCGAGATGAAGCGGGTCCGCGGGTGACCGCGAGTCCGCAGCGCGAGCCTGCAGCGACAGGGCCCGACCTCCTCCTCCGCGACGTCCGCGTCGTCGGCCGCGATCACGCTCCCGTCGATGTCCTCGTGGAGGGCGGCGTCGTCTCCGCCCTCGCACCCGACATCACGCCGGGCTCCGTCGAGACCGTGGAGTGCGGCGGGAGGTTCCTCGCGCCGGGCCTGTGGGACAACCACGTGCACATGGAGCAGTGGGCTCTCGTGCGCCAACGCCTCGATGTCGCGTCGGCGGGATCGGCTCGTGAGACGGTCGCTCTGGTGCGCGATCGGATCCTTGAAGACCGCCCCGACGACCGCGACCTCCTGGTCGGCTATGGGTTCCGTGATGCGCTGTGGTCGGACACCCCGACGGCCGAGCTGCTCGACACTGCGGGCGAGTTTCCGGTCGCCCTGGTCAGCGCCGATCTGCACGCCGTCTGGCTCAACAGCAAAGGTCTCGCGCTGGTCGGCCAGGCGACTCACCCGACGGGGCTGCTGCGCGAACAGGCCGCGTTCGACGCGTCCGGCGTCATCACGGCGATCGACAGCTCGCGCATGGACGACTGGGTCGACGAGGCGTCGCGTGCCGCGGCTGCTCGGGGCGTGGTCGGCATCGTCGACCTCGAGATGACCCTGTCGATCGATGCGTGGGCAGAGCGAGTGTCCAGAGGATCCGACGCCCTCCGTGTTCGCACCGGCGTCTACCCGGGCGACCTCGATGAGGTCATCGCCCGCGGCCTCCGCACGGGCGACGCCGTTCCGGGCGGCGCCGGCCTCGTCACGATGGGCCCGGCGAAGATCATCACCGACGGGTCGCTGAACACCCGCACCGCCTACTGCCACGACCCGTATCCCCACGGCGGGGGAGTCGGTCTGCCGTCGTTCTCGGTCGACGAGCTCACCGGGCTGATGCGCAAGGCGTCCGAAGCCGGCCTCGTCCCCGCGGTGCACGCGATCGGCGACCACGCCAATTCGGTGGCGCTGGACGCATTCGAGGCCGTGGGCTGCTCCGGCTCGATCGAGCACGCACAGCTCCTGCGGGCTGTCGACGTCGCTCGGTTCGCCCGGCTCGGCGTCGTGGCCAGCGTCCAGCCCGAGCACGCCATGGACGATCGCGATATCGCCGAGGTGCTGTGGGAGGGCCGCACCGAGCGCGCCTTCGTGCTCGAGTCGCTGGCCGCCGCCGGAGTGTCGCTGCGTCTCGGATCCGACGCGCCGGTCGCCCCTCTCGATCCGTGGGTCGCCATGGCGGCAGCCGTCACACGCAGCCGCGACGACCGCGATCCGTGGCACCCCGAGCAGCGACTGCCTGCAGCTGTTGCGCTCGCGGCCTCGACCGATGGCCGAGCCTCCGTCACGCAGGGCAGCCTCGCCGACCTCGTGCTGCTCGATGCCGATCCGCTGGCGACCCGCGACCTGCGGTCGATGCCCGTGGCCGCGACGCTGTTGGGCGGCCGGTTCACTCACTCGGGTCTCTAGGCGTCGGCGGGCGGTGCCGGCCACTTCCTCCCGCCGGACGAGGCTCTTGGTCCCGTGGGAGGTGGTCCGCGCTTCTCCGTTCCACCACTGTTGTAGTCATGGGCACGCATTCACCGAGACATCTGACCGGGCTGGACGGATTGCGCGGGCTGGCGGCGCTGTCGGTGCTCGCCTATCACGTGTCGAACATCTTGTTGCCCGACATCCGCCACCGCGCGCCGGAACTCGTGTTCGCTCTCCACCAGGGCCTGAACCTCTTCTTCGTCCTCTCCGGCTTCCTGCTCTTCCTCGGCTTCGCCGAGCGCCTCGTCGATGGTCGCGAGCTTCCGAGCGTCGGCCGCTACGCTGTCAACCGCGCGCTCCGTCTGTGGCCCGCGTACGCGACCGTGTTCCTCGTGACGAACTGCGTGTTCGGTCTCTCGTTCGTGGGACACGGGCGAACGGGACGAGTCGACCCCGTCTCCTTCGTCGCCGATCTGACGCTCCTGCAGACCCTGTCTCCCGAGACGATCCGGTCCGGCCTCGAGGTGGCCTGGACACTCACGGTCGAGCTCACGTTCTACGCGTGTCTGCCTCTGCTGGCCTTCGCTGCGGCGCGCCTCGGTCGACGTCTCAGCGGATGGACGCGGGCGGGCATCCCCGTCGTCGCCCTCGCGGCAATCGGTGCTGCCGGGTACATCTGGCAGACCACCACGTCGCCGCACGGCTGGTCGCACGACTGGGAATCGGTCGCGAGTCGCAGCCTGCTCGTGCACGCTCAGCTCTTCGCGCTCGGCATGACGGCGACTCTGCTCTTCGTCGCCGTTCAGCGCGCGGCGTTCTCGGGCGAGGGGCGCAGGATCCTGCGGTTGGCCGCTCTGGTGGTCGCCATCGGCGCGGCCGTCGTCTGCCTCGCCCACCGCCGCAGCGACCTGGCTGACACGCTCGCGGCGCTCAGCTTCGCCGCTCTGCTGCTCGTCGCCGTCGTCCCCGGCCGGACGGGGCGGCCCGGCCTTGTCGGGCGGATGCTCGACCTGCCGGTGCTCCGTGGTCTCGGCCTGATCTCGTTCGGCGTCTACCTCTGGCACATGCCCGTGGTGCGCGGACTCGACCGCTGGGTCCCGCGAATCGGCGGGGGCGGCTGGCCGCACTATCTCGCCGCCGTCGCGCTGGTCGGCGCCGTCAGCGTGGCACTGGCGACCATCACCTATCTCGTCGTCGAGCGGCCCGCGATGCGTCTGCGGTCGCGCTTGTCGCCTCGCGGACCTCGTTCGACTCCCGTAAGAGAGGAGGTCGCGCGAGATGCGCCGCGGGCCGCCGCTCGAGAGGCGCTGGTGGGGGCGGGTCGCTCGCAGGCGAGACCGCGCTCGACGTAACGAAGCCGTCGTTCCCGGGGGGAGCAACGGCTTCTTGGCAGAGTGCGGAGGGTTACTGGCTCACGTGCGCCGAGAGGAACCAGCGGTCTTTGTCGAGGCCGCGGGCGATCTCGATCGCGACGTCCTGCGACGAGGCGTCGATCTCGCCGAGCTCGTCGATGGCGGTCTGCACCGAGACGCGGGCCGAGTCGATCTGCGCCACGATGCCGGCGATAGTGGCGTCGATCTGCTGGAAGCCGGCCCTGAG
Source organism: Frondihabitans sp. VKM Ac-2883 (assembly GCF_015350875.1). Classification (NCBI taxonomy): domain Bacteria; kingdom Bacillati; phylum Actinomycetota; class Actinomycetes; order Micrococcales; family Microbacteriaceae; genus Frondihabitans; species Frondihabitans sp. VKM Ac-2883. Next base: position 143,576 of record NZ_JADKSF010000005.1, read on the forward strand.
CGGTGGGTTCGTCGTGGTGGCGGCGACGGTCTCGAGGCGGCCGTCGACGGGCAGGCCGAGAGCGACGATGCGCTCCGCGGCGAGGTCGGCGTACTCCTGCGCGTTGCCGACGACCACGTCGAGGAGTTCGTGCACGGCGATGAAGCTGATGCCGCGAACGTGCCAGTGGGCCTGCTTGCCGTTGACGGCCAGGGCGGTGAGGTTCGTGACGATCGGGCTGAGGAACTGGGCGGTGGCGGCTGCGACGTCGGGATCGACGGAGCTCTGCGTGACGGTGGTGACTTCGGACATGGAGTGTCTCCTCTGCGGGTGAAGGCCTTGGGGCCTCTCGGTTTCCCCAACGCTAGAGGTCGCGCGAAATTCCGACAAGCAAGCAGAGGCTCGGCTTAGTGAGGCTTGCCTTGCCGGGACCGGGGGTAAACCCCCGAGAGGCTCGGTCGCTGGCACCATTGGGGCAGCCTCCGGATCGCACCAGGCTGGAGTCATGATCACCGAGACGAGCCCGATGCCACCGACCACAGCCCCCGCCGCCGAACCACCGCGGCGCGCCCTGTACTGGCGGCTGTGGGCGGCCTTCCCCCGAGATATCGGCTATCTCGCGCTGACCGGGGTGCTCGTCGTCGTGGCATTCGCGGCCTATGGCATCGTCGGCCAGATCCTGGTCGGCACCGGCAACGGCCTCTTCGCCTTCGTGGCGTTCTTCGTCCTCCTGCTCGCGGGCCTGTACTTCGGTCGCCTGTTCGGGGCAATCGAGCTCGTTCGGCTGTCGTGGGCGCGCCACCCGGCTCCTCGACCGGTCGCCTGGCGAACGCTGACCTTGACCGGGCGGTTCAAGCGCCTCGTCGAGGTGGCTGCCGATCCGCACTACTGGCTGTACTTCGCGTTCACGACGATCGTGTTCCCCTGGCTGGGTGCCCTCGTTGTCGCCGTGACGGTCGGGATGTTGCTGATCGTCGTCGGTGGGATCGTCGGAGGAAGCATCGTCCTCGTCGTTTCCGGAGAGGGGGGCTTCTCCGGAATCAACGGCGGCTGGGTGAGCTCTGCACTCCTCGACCACGCGCCCGCGGCGGCCGTCGTCGCCTTTGTCGTGGCGCTCGGAGCCCTGGCCCTCCTGCCGTTCGTCACCCGCGGCATGGTGCTTGTCCAGGGCGCCGTCGCCACCTGGATGCTCGGCGGCTTCCGGTCCGAGCAGCTCAAGGCCGAGGTCGCGGGCCTTGAGGTCTCACGGAGTGCGGCCGTCTCGGCCGAGGGCACGGCCCTGCGGAGGCTCGAACGCGACATCCACGACGGGCCGCAGCAGCGCCTGATCCGGCTGCAGATGGATCTCTCCGCCGCCTCCCGCGTCGTCGACACCGACGGCACTCGGGCTCGGCTCCTGATCGACGATGCGAGCGCCCAGGCCCGCGAGGCCCTCGAAGAGCTCCGTGCCCTCTCGCGTGGTTTCGCTCCACCCCTGCTGCTCGACCGCGGGCTCGCTGCCGCTCTCGACGCAGTAGTCGACCGATCGACGGTGCCGACCCGCTTCACCGACGAGCTGCCCGACGGCATCGAGATCCCGGTCGAGATCGAGCGGAATGCGTACTTCATCGCGGCCGAGCTGCTCGCCAACATCGGCAAGCACTCGCGGGCCGACCGGGCCGAGCTGATCCTGTCAGCGCCGACCCTCGCCGGTGCGACCGAGCTCCGCGTGATCGTGACGGACGACGGTGCCGGCGGTGCGACTGTCCGGCCGGGTCACGGGCTCGCCGGCATCGAAGAGCGACTCGTCGGGCTCGGTGGTCGTCTCGAGCTCCGGAGCCCCGAGGGCGGACCCACACACGCGAGCGTCAGGATCCCGATGGCGCCGGCAGTGCCCGAGGCCGAGGCCGACGCACCTGTCGTCGACCCCGACCGGCCTCGCGTCGGCCCCGACCAGCCTGCCGTCGACCCCGACCAGCCTCACGTCGATTCCGACCAGTCTGCCGTCGACCCAGATGCCACGGCCGAACTGGACCACCTTTTCGGCGAGACACCGCCCGACCAGGCGCACACGCGGCCGTACCCCACCGAGGAGCTGCCGAGGGTCGGTGACGAGCCGTCGGATCCTTCGGTTCGGCTGTCCAAGCCTGCCGAACGCGACTCGTAGGCTGGGGGAGTGATCACCGGATCCAAGACATCTCGCCGCCGGGTCGTCGTGGCCGACGACTCCGTGCTGCTGCGGGAGGGGCTCGTGCGCCTGCTCGACGAGCTGGGTACGGAGGTGGTCGGTTCGTACGGCGATGCCGAGGCGCTGCTCGCCGATCTCGATCGTGCGCGCCCGGATCTGGCGGTTCTCGACGTGCGCATGCCGCCCACCCATCGCGACGAGGGCGTGCGTGCGGCGATCGAGCTGCGGCGGCGCACCCCGTCGACGGGCATCCTGCTGCTGTCGCAGTACGTCGAGGTGGCGTACGCCCGCGAACTTCTAAGCGCAGGATCCGACGGGGTCGGCTACCTCCTGAAAGACCGGGTGACCTCGATCGACGAGCTGGGGTCGGCGCTCGATCGGATCTCAGACGGCGCGACTGTGCTCGACCCCGAAGTGGTCGGAGCGCTGCTCGGTCGGCGCAGCGATCCTCTCGCGGCTCTAACGCCGCGCGAGCGGGAGGTGCTGGCGCTGATGGCCGAGGGCCGCACCAACTCGGCCATCTCGGCGGCGCTGTTCATCGGCACGGGTGCCGTGGAGAAGAACGTGACCGCGATCTTCCAGAAGCTCGGCCTCGACGACTCGGGCACGGATCACCGGCGAGTGCTGGCTGTGCTGGCGTTCCTTCAGAGCTAGCTCGCGCCACGTGCGCGGGTTCGCGATCTCGGCTCGTGACCTCGCGTGAATCGGCCAACCTCGCGCGCCGCGGCGCTGGTACCTCGGCCGATTCGCGTCACGCCGCGAGCTCCCCCTTACGGAAACCCGCCGTCGCGATCCGACGCGGTTCGGCCAAACTGACTCGGCGCGCCGCGTCGCAAAGGCCGATCCGAGTCGCTTTGCGATGCCCCGACTCAGACGGCTCGGGCGCTCAGCCGACCTTCGGGGTCGCCATGACGCGCACGATCGCATCGCGGTAGGCGAGGCCGACGAGTCGGTATCCGGCCGTGGTCGGGTGAGTGCCGTCGAGCGAGGTGCCCGGTGCGTAGACGTCGCCGTCGCGCGCGAAACCCCACGGGTCGACGAAGTCGTAGCCGCCGGCCAGGGCGTAGGCGTGGAGACGCTTCTCATACAGGGCGGCCTGGCGAGGGTGGCGATTATTGGGCGGAATCGCCCCGATGATCACGTGCTTCGGGTGCAGGGTCGCGATGACCTTCTCGTAGCTCGCCCGCGAGTCGGCGAACGAGATCTTGTGACGCACGTCGTTGGTGCCGGCCATCAGCACGAGCACATCGACCTTGGCAATGGGCTTCACCGCCGCGGCCATCTGCTGGATCGTGGTGCCGCCGACGGCCCAGCCGCCCACGTAGTCGACCCCGTTGCCCTTGGCGTAGGTGATCCAGGTGTTGGGGGTGAGGCCCTCCGACAAGCTGCGGCCTCCGCCGGCGGTCAGAGAGTCGCCGACGATCGCGACGCGCACGCCGGGAGTCGAGCCCTCGGGCACGGGGGCACCGGTCGCCATCGGTGCGACGGTCGAAAAGCCGCCGGCGTTCGGCTCGGAATGGGGGAGCGTGGCACAGCCCGCGAGCACGACGATCGTCGCAGTCAGAAGACCGCCGACAAGGATCCGATTCAGCGCGCGCACCAGAATATTATGGCGGTCCTTTCGAGGCCCTCGCGACGCCTGACAGGGGGGTCACAGCGACGCGGAAGAGGCGAGTGAGGACACCGCCGGGTGGCCTATCTACGGAGGGGATGACGGGAATCGAACCCGCATCATCAGTTTGGAAGACTGAGGCTTTACCACTAAGCTACATCCCCGCAAAAACAGGCCGTTGACCTGTCGTGCGTGGTCAAGCATAGGGCATTCTTCGACCCGCTCAGTTTCAGTGCCTGGCAACGGGCTAGACTTCACGAGGTTCTTTTCGCCCCGACCTCAACGGGGACCACAGGGAAGGCCCAAAGCGATACAGGAATACCGGGGCGTAGCGTAGTGGCTAGCGCGTCCGTTTTGGGGGCGGAAGATCGCAGGTTCGAGTCCTGTCGCCCCGACGCAGTAGCAAGAACGTGCAGTAGCAAGATCCACGCACTAGACAAGCTCGTCAGAAGCGCGGCGTCACATGCGCGCCGCCAGAAGCACCGCAGAACACCGACACAGGAGAAGTACGACATTGGTCAAGACCACGGTTGAGCAGCTCAGCCCCACCCGCGTCAAGCTCAACATCGCGGTGAGCCCCGACGACCTCAAGCCCGGAATCACCCACGCTTACGGCCACATCGCCGAGAGTGTCTCCATTCCCGGCTTCCGCAAGGGCAAGGTTCCGCCGCCCATCATCGACCAGCGCGTCGGCCGTGAAGAGGTTCTGAACCACGCCGTCAACGAGAGCATGGACACCTTCTACCGTGCCGCGGTCGAAGAGAGCTCGATCCGCCCTCTCGGTCGCCCCGAGGCCGACGTCGTCGGATGGCCCAGCACCAAAGACTTCTCGGGTGACCTCCTCCTCGCTATCGAGGTCGACGTCCGCCCTGAGTTCGAGCTGCCCGCCTACGAGGGCCTCGAGCTGACCGTCGACTCGGTCGAGATCAGCGACGACGAGGTCGACGAAGAGCTCGCTAACCTCCGCACGCGCTTCGGCACCCTCATCACCGTCGACCGTCCCGCCGCCAAGGGCGACTTCGGTCAGATCGACCTGATCGCGACCATCGACGGCGTCGAGGTCGACAACGCCAAGGGCATCTCGTACGAGATCGGCTCCGGCGACCTCATCGAGGGCATCGACGAGGCGCTCGACTCGCTGACCGCGGGCGAGACCACCACCTTCGAGTCGAAGCTGCTCGGCGGCGACCGCGAGGGCGAGACCGCTCTCATCGAGGTCACGCTGACCGCCGTCAAGGAGCGCGAGCTCCCCGAGGCCGACGACGACTTCGCCCAGATCGCCAGCCAGTTCGACACCATCGATGAGCTCAAGGGTGACCTCAAAGAGCAGCTCGGCCGCTCCAAGGCGGTCGGCCAGGGCGGACAGGCTCGCGACCAGCTCGTCGAGAAGCTGCTCGAGCTCGTCGAGATCCCCGTGCCCGAGAAGCTCGTCGAAGACGAGGTGCACCGTCACCTCGAGCAGGAGAACCGCCTCGAAGACGACGAGCACCGCGCCGAGGTCAAGGATTCCTCCGAGACCGCCTTCCGCAACCAGATTCTCCTCGACGCCATCGCCGAGAAAGAAGAGGTCAAGGTCGAGCAAGACGAGCTGACCCAGTACCTCATCCAGGGTGCTGCGCAGTACGGCATGGAGCCCGGCGAGTTCATCAAGGTGCTCGACGAGAACGGCCAGATCCCGGCCATGGTCGGCGAGGTCGCTCGGTCCAAGGCTCTCGCCGTGGTCCTCTCCAAGGCCACCGTGAAAGACGACAAGGGCGCCGACGTCGACCTGTCGGCATTCACCGCCGCCTCCGGTGTCGGAAGCGACGCGGGCGACCACGAGGGTCACGACCACGCGTAGTCGCTAGAGAAGTTCCCGAAGAGGGCAGGATCCCGAGGATTCTGCCCTCTTTCTGTGTCTCCCGGCCGCGCGGATTTCCGTCGCAGTGCCGGGCGACCGAGCGTGTCGAGGTCCGGCACCGCGACGGGAATCCGCGCAATAGATACAGCCGTGGGCGAACACCCCGGAAACCGCGCGTTACACCCCCTAAGTTCGTATGCAAGCGACAACTGAATGGGAGCACCACATGGCCGACGTAACACTGCCCAACAGTGTTTTTGACCGACTTCTCAAAGACCGCATCATCTGGCTCGGCTCGGAGGTGCGTGACGACAACGCCAACGAGATCGCTGCCAAGCTTCTCCTGCTCGCGGCCGAAGACAGCGAAAAAGACATCTACCTGTACATCAACTCGCCCGGCGGGTCGATCACTGCCGGCATGGCGATCTACGACGCCATGGAGTTCGTGCCGAACGACATCGTCACCGTCGGCATCGGCATGGCCGCGTCGATGGGGCAGCTGCTGCTCACGGCCGGCACCAAGGGCAAGCGCTACATCACGCCCAACGCCCGCGTGCTCCTCCACCAGCCGCACGGCGGTTTCGGCGGTACGTCGTCCGACATCCAGACGCAGGCTCAGCTCATCCTCTCGATGAAGCAGCGCCTCGCCGAGATTACGGCCGCCCAGACCGGCAAGACGGTCGAGCAGGTCAACGAAGACGGCGACCGCGACCGCTGGTTCACCGCGCAGGAGGCCCTTGAGTACGGCTTCGTCGACCACATCCGTTCCTCGGCCTCCGACGTCATCGGCGGCGCCGGAACCGATCAGGAATAACTCCCCCTCACACCAGTAAGGAACAGACATGGAACTGCCAATGATGGGTGGAGCGGGCCGGTTCGAGCGCGCTGAGACCCCGAGCTCGCGCTACGTCCTGCCCAGCTTCGAGGAGCGCACGGCCTACGGCTACAAGCGTCAAGACCCCTACGCCAAGCTCTTCGAAGACCGAATCGTCTTTCTCGGCGTGCAGGTCGACGACGCGTCGGCCGACGACGTCATGGCTCAGTTGCTCGTGCTCGAGTCGATGGACCCCGATCGCGACATCACGCTGTACATCAACTCGCCCGGTGGCTCGTTCACGGCCATGACGGCCATCTACGACACGATGCAGTACATCCGCCCTGACATCCAGACGGTCTGCCTCGGTCAGGCTGCTTCGGCGGCGGCCGTGCTGCTCGCCGCTGGCACCCCCGGCAAGCGTCTCGCCCTGCCGAACGCCCGCGTCCTCATCCACCAGCCCGCCACGGGCGGTTCGGGTGGCGGCCAGGCGTCCGACATCGAGATCCAGGCGGCTGAGGTGCTCCGTATGCGCACCTGGCTCGAAGAGACGCTGTCGAAGCACTCCAACAAGACGCCCGAGCAGGTTAACCGCGACATCGAGCGCGACAACATCCTCGGCGCGCCCGAGGCCCTTGAGTACGGTCTGATCGACCAGGTGCTCACCTCGCGCAAGAACCTCGCGCTCACCAAGTAGCGCGGGCCGACATCACCTCCGGAGGCCCCGGGCCCGAGCGGCCCGGGGCCTTCGCTGTACCGGCAGGGAGCGAGCGGCGAAGCGCAGGATCCTGGTCCAAGCGTTTACGACCCCGGTGCCGAATCAGAGATGGTCGCCCGCTCCGGCGATTCCGGCGTCGTGGTCACGCGGGTGTCGGGGGTTCGGGTTAGGCTCGTTCAACGAAGACCGTCAGGTCACTCGAGGCCTTTATGGCCACAGAAGTGTTAGGGAGGCCGAGCATGGCACGCATTGGTGAAAGTGCCGACCTGCTCAAGTGCTCGTTCTGCGGCAAGAGCCAGAAGCAGGTTCAGCAGCTCATCGCGGGCCCCGGGGTCTACATCTGCGACGAATGCGTCGAGCTGTGCAACGAGATCATCGAGGAGCGCCTCGCCGAAGCGGGCGAAGAGCCCTCGAGCGAGTTCGACCTGCCGAAGCCCCGCGAGATCTACGACTTCCTCGAAGAGTATGTGATTGGGCAGACGCCGGCCAAGCGGGCTCTCTCGGTCGCCGTCTACAACCACTACAAGCGCATCCGGTCGATGAACACGCTCACGTCGGCCGACTCCCTGGGCGACGACATCGAGATCGCCAAATCGAACATTCTGCTGATCGGCCCGACCGGTTGCGGCAAGACCTATCTGGCTCAGACCCTGGCAAAACGACTCAACGTTCCGTTCGCTGTCGCCGATGCCACGGCCCTCACCGAGGCGGGTTACGTCGGTGAAGACGTCGAGAACATCCTGCTCAAGCTGATCCAGGCCGCCGACTACGACGTCAAGCGGGCCGAGACCGGCATCATCTACATCGACGAGGTCGACAAGATCGCCCGCAAGGCCGAAAACCCTTCGATCACGCGCGATGTCTCGGGGGAGGGCGTGCAGCAGGCGCTGCTCAAGATCCTCGAGGGCACGGTCGCGTCGGTGCCGCCCCAGGGTGGGCGTAAGCATCCCCACCAGGAGTTCATTCAGATCGACACGACGAACGTCCTCTTCATCGTCGCCGGCGCCTTCGCCGGTCTCGAAGAGATCATCTCGTCGCGCGCCGGCAAACGCGGCATCGGCTTCGGCGCCCCTCTGTATGAGAAGGGCAACGACGTCAACCTCTTCAGCGAGGTGCTCCCCGAAGACCTGCACAAGTTCGGCCTGATCCCCGAGTTCATCGGTCGCCTTCCTGTAGTCACGACGGTGTCGCAGCTCGACCAGGAAGCTCTGATGGAGATCCTGACCAAGCCGAAGAACGCACTCGTTCGCCAGTACCAGCGCATGTTCGAGATCGACGGCGTCGAGCTCGACTTCGAGCAGGAGGCGCTCGAGGCGATCGCCGACCTCGCGGTGCTGCGGCAGACGGGTGCCCGAGGTCTTCGCGCGATCATGGAGGAGGTACTCGGGCCGATCATGTTCGACGTGCCCTCCGACGACAACGTGGGCGGCGTCGTCGTCACCAGGGCCTCCGTGCTCGAGAACGCTGCGCCGACCATCGTTCCGCGGGTTGTCGAGCGCGCCGAGAAGAGCGCCTAGCCCGCTGAGAGAGCTCTCCGAGACGGCAGCCGCGAGAGCATCTCCTGCTGACGATCAGCCCCGGTGTTTCCGCCTGTCACGACAGAATTCCGGCGCGGTGCGCGGCGATAGCCAGTTGCGTGCGATTCTGCAGGCCCAGCTTCTCGAGGAGGCGTGAGACGTACGTCTTGGCCGAGGCGGGGCTGATACCCAGGTGGGTGGCGATGCCGGTGTTCGACATGCCGAGCCCTACGGCGTAGGCCAGTTCGCGTTCTCGCTCCGTGAGGTCTCCAAGGTCGTCATCCCCGCGAGCACTGTGAGCGCTCGTCGAATGGTCCGGCCGAACCGCGTGGCGGATGACGGTCGCGGCGACGCTCGGCGCGAGCGCCCCGCGGCCGTGTGCGATGTCGCGGACTGCGGCGGGGAGTTTGTCCGGTCGGAAGTTCTTGAGGAGGAAACCTGCCGCTCCGGCTGCGAGAGCCGTGAGAACCGTGTCGTCGGCACTGAACGCCGTGAGAATGAGGACTGCCGGCGGGTTGGCCCGTTCACGAAGTCTCTTCGTGACCTCGATCCCATCCATTCCCGGCATGCGGAGATCGACGACGACGACGTCGACTCCGAGCTGTGCACTCACGGCGAGTCCGCGTTCACCGCTGTCGACGTCACCGACCACCACGACATCGGGAACCGTGTCGAGGATGAGGCGAAGGCTGCTCCTGATGTCGGCGTCGTCATCGACGAGCAGGACGCGTATCACAGGGGGACCTCGAGCGACACCGCATAGCCGCCCTCTTCCGTCGGACCCGACGTCAGGAGACCGTGATGCTCGGTGGCTCGCTCGCGGAGGCGGCTGAGCCCGTGGCCGCCCGAGGGCAAGAGGATGGGCTGAGGACGGTGGACCGGTTCGTTCTCGATTCGGAGGACGAGCCGGTCGCGGAAGACCTCGGCGAGGATGCTCACGTCCGCCCCGCCGGAGTACTTGGCCGCGTTGTGCAGCGTCTCTCCGATGACCGCATCGACGAGTCGGACGAGGGGCTCGGCGAGTCGGCCGACGTCGTCGAGGCCATGGACGTCGACGCGCGTGCCGTCTCGGCGGGATTGCTCGATAGCGTCGTGTGCGGTCGGAGAGTCGGCGGGCGAGAGGGCGACCTCGGCAGGTGTCGTGCGCAGCAGTCCGACGACGTAATGAAGGTCTTCGACGGTGCTTGCCCCGGTGTCGGCAATTCGGGAGGCGAGATCTTTGGCCTGCGCGTCGTAGGTCGTGGCCGAGATGGCGGTGGCATGAAGCACCATGCGGCTGACCCTCTGGCCGAGAAGATCGTGCATCTCCTGGCTGAGGCGGAGCCGGTCGGTCGCGATGATCGTGCGCGCTCGGTCTTCGGCTGCCGCCGCGTCCGCGCGAAGGCGAGCCTCCCGGGTTGTCGCCAGTCGAATCGAGGTGAGGATGATCCCTCCCACGAGGGCCGGTGAGACGACGGCGAACAGAGGGGTGGTCTCGGGCGGCAGGCTCGTGTGGCCGGCGCGGTAGGCGCAGGGATCGGGGACCAGGCCGAGAGGGTGGACCACCGCCAGCAGGACGAGGAGGGGGAGCCACGCACGTGGCTGCCACCGACCGAGCAGGTAGGCGACGGCGATGACGAACACGCACGACTCGGTCAGTGACCAACAAGCGAGGGCGCAGAGGACTGTCACCACGGGCACTCGTCGCGCAAGATACAGCGACGTGCCGGTGGCCGCGAACGTCAGCACCTGCAGGAGGTCGGGTGCTTCACCGGCGGCGAGAGCGTCGTACCACACGCCGTACGCGGTGAGGAGGAGCGGGAGCACGAAGAGGAACGCCCGATGTGCCGACACCGCCCACGACGGGGGATCGGCGAGGACCTGATCGAGACGGGATGGTCGCAACCCCGCGTCTGCGGGTGCGAGCAAAGGGAGGGGGGCGGAGTGGGAAGGCACGGATTGTCCTCTTTTGGAGACGTCACAAAATATGAATTCCAATTTAACATTTTGGTAAGAACTTGAACAGCCCAAGGTGAACGACTCTCAGTCCGCAATCGGACCACTGCCTCGCTTGTCATCACCCCATCTCGAAAGGATCCGTCGTGATCGCTCGTACCTCCCTCCTCCGCCGCAGCGTCATCGCCGGGGCCGTGGCCCTCGCCATCGGTGTCCCCGCCGTCTGCGCCGGCTCAGCCGCACTCGCCGATGCGCCGGTCTCGGGCTCTATGAAGATGTATTCGGCAGGCACCTGGTATGCCTCGGGTGAGTTCGTCGTCACGAACTCCTCCTCGCAAGCGCAGGATTGGTCGCTCTCGTTCCGGGTCCCGGCGGGCGAGTTCCAGAACAACGCCTCCTGGAATACCGTCGCGACGATCGACGGTGACATCGTCACGCTGACCCCCAAGGCGAAGCTCGAAGCCGGGAAGACGGCGAACGTCGGCTTCGGCATCCAGGGGCAGGGGACGGACGAGCTCGAGGTGGTGGGCTGTGACCTCGACGGACACGGAGTCGAAGGCTGCTCGGTGGGCGGCGGCGAGCACGGCGACACGCAGCCTCCGTCGTTCACCGAGGATCTCCGAGCGGAGGCGACCGGCCCGAACACGGTCGACCTCGCCTGGGCGGCGGCCGATGACAACGTCGGCGTGACCGAATACCGGATCTACGACGGCACCAGCCAGAAGCCCATCGCGACGGTCGACGGATCGACCCACCGGAAGACAATCGACGGGCTCAAGGCAGACACGCGCTACGCGTTTCAGGTCTACGCCTACGACAAGGCCGGCAACCACAGTGGCTCCACGGTCACCGAGGTCATCACGCCGGCTACGCCGGGTGAGGAGATCGACTCCGAGGCTCCCTCGTATGTCGAGCGGATCGACGCCGAGGCCGTCTCCCCGACCGAGGTCAGGCTCGACTGGTCAGAGGCCAGCGACAACGTCAAGGTGCACGAATACCGCATCTACGACGGACGCAGGTTCGTCACGACAGTGGTCGGAGCCATCACCTCCGTGACTCTCGACCGTCTCACCCCGGACACCGGGTACGCATTCCAGATCTACGCCTATGACCGGGCCGGCAACCACGGCGGCTCGACCGTGGCGTACGTGGCTACGCCCACTGCTCGCGACACCATCGCGCCCACCGTCCCGACGAACCTCACGGTCGACACGGTCGACAGCGACAGCGTGCACGTCATGTGGGCGCACTCCGCCGACAACGTCAAGGTCGCCGGCTACAAGATCTTCCAAGATGGCAGGCAGGTCGAAGACCTCGCGAATGGCATGCGGATGACGGACATCGACGGGCTGGACGCCGATACCGAATATGCGTTCCAGGTTCTCGCCTATGACGAGGCGGGCAACGAATCGGAGAAGTCGGCGATCGTCCGCGGCACGACCGCCGAAGAAGCCATCACCGACAGCGAGCGCCCCTCGAACATCTCGTGCGTCGAGGCCACTGCCACCAGCGCCACCACGGTCGATGTCGACTGGACCGCGGCGACCGACAACGTCGGCGTCACGAAGTACGTCGTCCACGTGGGCAAGGACGCCGTGGCCACCGTGGACGGTTCCGTCACGACCGCGACTCTCACCGGTCTGAAGCCTGGAACCGTGCACGTCGTGAGCGTCCACGCGTACGACGCTGCGGGCAACCACGGAGTATCGGTCATGACGCCGGTCAAGACCCCCGACGAAGCCCCGGGGACGGGGACCCCCGCCCCCGAGGACTTCGCGGCCAAGGCCTCCTCCTACAACGACGGCGGCCGCACGATGCACCGCATCGAGATGACCTGGACGCCCGACGAGGCGACCAAGCGCTACGAGATTTCTCTCGACGGCAAGCACGTTCAGACGCTGCTCGTCGGCGCCGACAGGACGGCCGCGCAGAAGCGCTTCGTCCTCCTCGGGGAGCACCCTGACAGTCGGCACACCGTGCAGATCCGGGCGCAGCTCGCCGACGGGTCGTGGACGGAGCGCACCCCGGCGAAGACCGTCGAGTTCACGAAGTAAGACCGAGAGACCACGAAGGAATCACCTCATGAGCACCATCATCGCAACCAAGAAGAAAACCCTGGGCGCCATCGCCCTCGGCCTCACCGCCCTCAGCCTCTCCGCCCTCGCGGGGCCGGCCTACGCCCACGGTTCCAGCCAGACGCCGATGAGTCGCCAGCTAGGCTGCTTTCTCGACGGCGCCGGCGAGGGCAACGCGAAGAATTTCGAGACCTGCAACGACGCCCACAAGGTCTCGGGCGGCAACCAGTTCTACAACTGGCAGGGTGTCGTCAACGGAGACACCCGTCGAGGTCAGGCCGATCCGCAGTGGCGCACCGCGTTCCCCGACGGCCAGTTGTGCTCGGGAGGCAACAAGGATTACGCCGGTCTCGACCTCCCCGGGACGGACTGGCCCACCACGGCGCTGAAGAGCGGCTCCGAGACGGAACTCAGCTTTCACAACACGGTCAAGCACAACCCCTACACGTTCTCGTACTTCATCACGAAGGACGGCTACGACCCCTCCGAGCCCCTCACCTGGGACTCTCTCGAGGAGACGCCCTTCCTCGTGGCCGACAGTATGGATTCGCTCGGCACATCCATCGATCAGGGCACCAGGCTGCCGACGGTTCTGCCCGAGAAGGAGGGCCACCACGTCATCTACACGATCTGGCAGGGCAACATCAAGGCCGACGGTGCTGTCCAGTCGAATGAAGCCTTCGTGGGCTGTTCCGACGTCGAGTTCGAGTAGGCCGACACCATGATTACGAAGAAACTCATCTGCGGCGTGCTGACCACGGCGGCACTCGCCGGAGCCGCGGTAGTCAACATCCCCGCGGTCGCCACCGCCACGCCCGCTCTCGAGAGCGGCCGTTCCCTGGCCGTCTCCGACGGCTCCTCCCTGATCCGGGCTGAAGCCCAGGGAGACGCCGCTCGCGTCGTCGCTCAGGAGAACCGCTGGTTCCGCCACTCCGACCTCCAGCCGACCGGGCGCTTCGTGAAGAAGGGCCAGAAGCTCACCGTCACCGTGCCGGCCGGTGCGAGAGGGATCGAGCTCGCGACAGGCCTCTACGGCATGCACCGCGAGCAGAACGGGGGCAAGGACGTCGGGCTGGTGAGCACGACGCTCAACTCCGGCGTGAACGTCGTCACCGCATCACTCGACGGCATGGTGTTCGTGAAGAACCGTCAGGGCTCATCCGACGCCGTGGTGGAAGTGGCCGGGGGGCAGCCGGTCCCGACCTGGGTCGAGGACGAGACGACACGCGCCGAGTTCGATCGTGAACTGGCGACGTGGTCGACTGCACCGTACGTGGAGGTCGTCAGCGACCGGATCCTCGTGGACTTCCAGGCGAGCGTGGGGCGACCCGGGCTCAGCGGGGCCTCGAAAGATGTCGCCGGCCTCATCGATACCTGGGACTCGGCCGTCGACGCCACGAACCGGATGTACGGTCTCCGCGACGGGACCGCCGGCGTCGCGGGCAAGAGCGCGCAGCGCATCTACGTGTCGAATCCTGATACGGGGGCTGGCTACGCCAGCGCGACCAACGACCGCATCACGTTCCAGAACAGCACGAACGCGGGCAAGGAGCTCATTGAATACGGCCTGGCCAAGAAGGCCCACTGGGGGTTCTGGCACGAGATCGGGCACACCTATCAGCCGCAGGACATCCGATGGGGCGGCATGACGGAGGTGACGGTGAACATCTCGGCTCTTGCCGTGCAGGAGTCGATGGGGTACGCCAACCGACTCGACGACGCGTCGACCCGAGCAAAGGTCGCCGAATTCCGCAAGACGCCGGTCGGTCAGCGTAACCACGCGTCCATCTCGGACCTCTTCGTCAAGGTGCTGATGTTCGACCAGCTACGGCGTAGCTTCGGTGACGACTTCTACCCTCGCCTGGCGCAGGAATGGCGTGTCGAGAAAGCTCTGGGAATGTCGCCGGCGACCGGCGACGCGGCGTTGCAGCAGCATTTCGCCCGGACGGCATCGAAGATCGCCGACCGCAACCTGGCGCCGTTCTTCGACCAGTGGGGCATCGCCCTCACGGCCGAGACCCGAGCCGAGCTCGCGACCCTTCCGGCTCTCCGCCATGAGATCTGGAACAACCACAACCGGGCCACCGACGTCATCGAGCGAGAGGTCGGCGACTACGTCCTGCCCGTCGGGTCGGTGACTTCCTCTGCGACGAAGTCGGTCACGATCGGACAGGAGTCGGTCGACCCGGAGGCGGTCCACGTCGATGGTCTCGAGAACACCGACGGGTCGGCTGGCGCAGAGCTCGCTTCGGCGTCGATCACGGCTCTTCGCGACGGGAAGGGCTCGGGCACGCTGAACGCCGTGCTCACCAACGCCCAGGGTGTTCGGAATGTCCTCCTCGACTCTGTCGACGTGACCCCCGGGAATCTCCTGCGTTTCAACGGAATCGATCGAAGCAGCTCCGTGTCGACCGTCGCGGACGTCGCTCTCGACGCGAGCTCGGGAACCCTCCGGGCTCTGTCGCGAGGGGTCAAGGCCCACGACGTCTTCGGCAGTGAGGAATACCTCGGCCTCGACGTGCTCGCTCCGAACGGACGAGTCGTCATCGGGGCTGCGGTGAAGGGCGTCGAGACGGCGGATGCGTTTGCGAGAACTCTGGACCACTACGACTATCAGAACGGCCAGTACCTGGTGGTCCGGCACAAGGAGGCCACCAGTCGCCTCCTGCGGTTCACCGACGACGTCCAGCAGGGACGAGTCGCCGACAAGATCCAGTACTTCCGCATCACCGACGATCGACTCGTGCGGATCGCCGCATCGGAGGTCCCGAAGTGCACGGGATCCTGCTCGCCGACTGTGTCGGTCGAGGGGGAGGCGGTCGAGGGGACGTCGGTCACCGTTCGCGGTACCGACTTCATCGCCGGAGAGAAGGTCGCTCTCACCTCGCAGCCCGCGGGGCTGGCGGGCACCGCCATCGTCGGTGCCGGCGGCAGGGTCGAGATCCAGGTTCCTCTCGTGGGCTCCGTGAAGCCGGGACGCTTCGAGATCGCCGTCACGGGCCCCTCGTCGAAGGTTCGGGCCACGACGACGCTGACGGTGACGGAGAAGGAAGAGGAAGTGCCTCCGCCCGGTGGCTCCTGCGGCGTCATCCCGGACGACAGCGGCCAGTGAACCAAGAGACCCCCGCTCGAGTGGGAGCGGGGGTCTCGGCGTGCTGAAGTGCGCTAGTCCAGACGGCGGCGCACGAGGAGGGGCTCGACGGCGGCGTCTCGTCCGCGGAAGTCACGGTAGGCCGCCAGGGGATCCTTCGATCCGCCCACGCCCAGGAGGCGCGACCGGAAGCGATCGCCGTTCGCCCGGGTCAGCCCGCCGTTCTCGGCGAACCACTCCACGGTGTCGGCGTCGAGCACCTCGCTCCAGATGTACGAGTAGTAGCCCGCGTCGTAGCCACCCGAGAAGGTGTGCGCGAAGTAGGTGCTCGAGTACCGGGTGGGCACGGCCGGGTTGTCGAGGCCGACGGCTGCCAGGGCAGACGCCTCGAAGGCCGCCACGTCGTCGACGCTCGTGAGGCCCGCGGCTTCGTCGACGGTCAGCGCATGCCAGGCCTGGTCGAGGAGCGTCGCCGCGAGGTACTCGCTCGTCTCGAAGCCCTGATTGAAGCCCTCGGAGGCGGTGAGCCGATCGACGAGCTCGGCGGGCATGGGCTCACCCGTCTCGAAGTGGAACGCGTAGTGCCCGAGCACCTCCGGCCAGAGCAGCCACATCTCGTTGACCTGGCTCGGGAACTCGACGAAGTCGCGGAAGACGTTGGTGCCCGAGAAGTACGGGTAGGTCACCCGAGCGACGAGCCCGTGCAGGGCGTGCCCGAATTCGTGGAACATCGTCGTCACCTCGTCGAGCGTCAGCAGCGTTGGCGACCCGGCCGGCGGCTTCGAGACGTTGAGGTTGTTGACGACGACCGGCAGGTGACCGAGCAGCGCCGACTCCGACACGAGCGGGTTC
Source organism: Frondihabitans sp. VKM Ac-2883 (assembly GCF_015350875.1). Taxonomy (NCBI): domain Bacteria; kingdom Bacillati; phylum Actinomycetota; class Actinomycetes; order Micrococcales; family Microbacteriaceae; genus Frondihabitans; species Frondihabitans sp. VKM Ac-2883. The sequence goes on from NZ_JADKSF010000005.1 coordinate 160,176, forward strand.
ATCCAGGCCCCGCCGCGCTTCGAGTCGCGCGTGTAGAGGTCGAGCACGAAGAGACCGACGGGGGAGCCGTCGTCGTCAGATACCTCGAAGACCCGGGCCTCCGGGTGATAGGCCACCAGGTCGGGGCGCTCTTCGAAGCGCAGACCGTACAGCTGCGTCGCGGCGTAGAACACGCCGTCGCGCAGCACCCGGTCGGCCTCGAAGTACGGTCGCATGGCCGAAGCGTCGAAGTCGTACTTCTCGGAGCGCACCTTCTCGGTGTAATAGGCCCAGTCGTGAGCGGCGATCTCGCCGCCTTCCGGGAACGCAGGATCCAACGCCGCCACCCGCGCGAGATCGTCCTGCTCGGCCCGGGCGTTTCGCGCCGCCGGGGGTGCGAGCCGCCCCAGCAGGTCACGGACGGCCTCGGGCGAGCCGGCGGTCTGGCCCGCCGTGACGTAGGCGGCATGCGACGGGAACCCGAGGAGCGCGGCCCGCTCTGCACGAAGCCGGACGATGTCGAGGAGCACCTGCCGGTTGTCGTGCTGGCCGCCGCGGCTGCCCCGTGATCGAGAGGCGGTCATGATGCGCTCGCGGAGGTCGCGATTCGTGAGTGAGGCGAGCAGGGGATGGCCGGTGAACAGGGTCAGCGCGATGAGGTAGCCGCCCTCGAGGCCTCTCTCGGTGGCCGCCGCGGCGAGCGAGGCGATCGTGTCGCTCGACAGCCCGTCGAGCTCAGCGACGTCGTCGACGGTGATCGCCAGCTCGTTGGTGTCGGCGAGGAGGTTCTTCTCGAAGCGCGTGGTCAGCGTCGAGAGCTCGGAGTTGAGGTCGCGAAGGCGCTGCTTGTCGTCGTCGCCGAGGCCGGCCCCGGCACGGCTGAAGTCGGAGTGGAGGCGCTCGACCAGGTAGACCTCCTCCGGGGTCAAGTGGGCGGTGGCACTGGTACCCAGATCGTCGTACACCGCCCGGATGCGCGCGAATAGTCGCGGGTCGAGGCGGATCGCGTCGGAGTGGGCGGCGAGCTGGGGAGCGAGCTCCAGTTCGAGGGCGCTCGTCAGGTCGTTCGAATCGCTCGACGACTTGTTGAAGAAGACGTGCTCCACGCGGGAGAGGAGCTGGCCGCTGCGCTGAAGCGGGATGACCGTGTTGTCGAAGGTGGCCGGCCGCGGATCCTCGGCTATGGCCTCGATCTCGGTCAGCTGCTCGGCGAGACCCCGCTCGAACGCGGGGGCGTAGTCGGCGTCGGAGATCCGGTCGAAAGGCGGCAGTGCGTAGGGAAGCGTGCTCGGTTCAAAGAACGGGTTCGTCATGGTCCGAGCCTAGGCCCGTTGCCTGCAAAAAATGCTTTGCAAAGCACTTATTGCAAAGTTTTAATTGCAAAGACATCTTTGTATCGCTAATCTCGGGACATGGCCGAGAACGAAAAGACACCGCAGAGACGCGACCTCGACATCAGTGCCCTTAAGGCGCTCGCACACCCGCTGCGAATCGAGATCTACCAGATGCTCGGACGCCTCGGGTCGGCCACTGCGAGCGGTCTCGCGGGGCGGCTGGGGGAGTCGAGCGGGGCGACGAGTTATCACTTGCGTCAGCTCGCTCGCCACGAGCTCGTCCGCGAGATCGACGACAAGGGGTCGGGTCGTGAGCGCTGGTGGCAGGTCAACCCCGGCGGCATCTCGCTCTCGACGCGATCGTACGAAGACGAGGCGGGGCGTGCCTCGGCGCGGATGGTGTCGCGCCAATGGGACCGCACGCGTGCGGCCCTCTTGGACGAGCTCTCCGACCAGCAGGACGCCCTTCCCCAGGAGTGGTACGACGCGATCTCCATGAACACCGCCAACGTGTCCGCCACAGCGGAGCAGCTCACCGAGATTGGGCGCGCCTGGGAGGTTTTCGAGGAGAGATGGATTACGCCGCTCCGGACGCAAGGTGCCGTCGAGGGTGCCGTCCGAGCGCAAGTGCATTTCAACGCGTTCCCGTTGGCGGAGTCCTTCCGGGCCGGGCGGGGGCCGGCCGTCGGCACGCCCGCAAGTGAGACTCGCGCTAACAGGAACTCCGACGACAGCACCGCGAACGACACAACCACCGAAAGCACCACCGACAACAGCACCATTATTCAAAGCATCGAAGGGGCCTGACATGTCCGCAGCCACTGTCCACCGCACCGCGGCATCGCCGCTGTTGGTCGACCGCGTCGTCCTCGGCGTCGGCCTGGCCCTTGTCTCCTGGTCCCGTCGCCGTACCGCGAGGCGCGCGCGACTCGACGTGCGTCCCGCAGGCGAGCCCCTGACGGCCGCCGAGCGAGCTGACCGCCTGCCCGATCCCTACTCCTCGCGTAGAGCTTCTCTCGACACCCTGCCGCCGCGCCGCAACTTCTAGACCTTTTCCCTCGGCCCGGGGCACCGCTAGGGTCGCAGAGTGAGAGACGACGCAGCCGACGCGAAATACACGCACGGCCACCACGAGAGCGTGCTCCGGAGTCACAGCTGGCGAACGGTCGAGAACTCGGCCGCCTACCTGCTTCCGCATCTCGCTCCGGGGCTGTCGCTGCTCGACGTCGGCGCGGGGCCCGGCACCATCACCGTCGACTTTGCGGAGCGGCTCGCGCCCGGTCGCGTCATCGGCATCGACTCTGCGCCCAGCATCGTCGAGCAGGCGTCGGAGCTGGCTGCGTCGAAGGGGATAGACACGGTCGCGTTCGAGACCGCCGACCTCTACGCGCTGCCCTACGCCGACGACACCTTCGACATCGTGCACGCGCACCAGGTGCTGCAGCACGTGGCCGACCCGGTCGCGGCACTCGTCGAGATGCGCCGCGTCGCCAAGCCCGGTGGCATCGTCGCAGCCCGCGACGTCGACTACCGCGGAACGATCTGGGCCCCGGAGAACCCCGGTCTCGACCACTGGATGACCGTGTATCAGCTCGTGCACCGCGGCAACGGCGGCGAGCCGGACGCCGGTCGGCATCTGAAGAGCTGGGCTCTCGAGGCGGGGCTGACCGACATCGTCTCGTCGGCGTCGATCTGGTGCTTCTCGTCAGACGAGGAGCGCACGTGGTGGGGCGACAGCTGGTCGGTGCGCGCGCTCGAATCGGCGTTCTACGCCGACGCCATCGAGAAGCGGGCCGCCACCGACCTCGACCTGCACGCGATCTCGCAGGCGTGGTTGGCGTGGCGCGATGCCCCCGACGGCTTCTTCGCGATGCCGCACGGCGAGCTGATCGCGCGCGCCTAGCCCCGGCACGGGCGGCTATTCCTCTTCGCCGTCGACCGGCTCGTGGATGGACGCCGTGTCGGCCACCGCGTCGTAGCGGATGACGGTGCCGTCATCGAGCTCGACGACCGGCTTGCGTTCGAGCCAGGTCAGAGTCCAGCGCCAGGTCGCGGCATCGACGCCCTGCTGGGCGAGCTCGCGCTCGACCTGGGTGATCGCTGCGACGACGGCGGCTGGAAGCCGGTCGGGGGTCTGGCCCCCGACCGACCAGCGCGTTCCGAGTTGCATCAGGCGCCCGTGACCGGGGCGGCGGGGGCTGCCGGCTGCTCGGCGAGCACGATGTCGCTGACGGCCAGAGCATCGCCCGCCTCGAACGTGAGCGACTCGATGCGGCCCACCGCTGACAGGTCGGCGGCAGCCGTGCGGAGCAGCTCGAGCGAATCGGCCGGTGCCACCACCACAGCCGACGTGACGGGAGTCTTCTGCGACGCCTTGGCATCGGTCTTGGCGCGGCGGATGGAGATGAGCGCCTCGCCCACGAGTTCGAGCAGACCGGTGGGAGCCACGATCTCGCCGACCTCCGCGAGCTCGGCGACCGTGGGCCACGGAGCAGTGTGGATCGAAGAGCCGTGGGTCCACGACCAGACCTCTTCGGTGGCGAAGGGGAGGTAAGGGGCGAGGAGCCGCAGCAGGCCGTCGACCGTGGTGCGGAGCGCGAGCACCGCGGAAGCCTGGCCGCCTGCCGAGGCGGCGCCGTCGGATCCTGCGCCTTCGTTAGAGGCAGAGCCGTAGGCGCGCTCCTTGACGAGTTCGAGGTAGTCGTCGCAGAAGGTCCAGAAGAACTTCTCGGTGCCTTCGAGCGCCTTGGCGTGGTCGTAGTTCTCGAGGGCATCGGTCGCGGCCTCGATCACGCGGGCGAAGTTCGCCATGAGGTCGAGGTCGAGGGGCTCCGTGACGCTCGCGCCTTCGACGGGCTCGGGGAACGAGTAGACGAACTTGGCGGCGTTCAGCACCTTGATCGCCAGACGTCGGCCGACCTTGATCTGCTTGGGGTTCTGCGGGTCGAAGGCCGCGTCGGTGCCGAGGCGCGACGAGGCGGCCCAGTAGCGGACCGCGTCGGAACCGTGGTCGTCGAGCATCGCGGCCGGGGTGACGACGTTGCCCTTCGACTTCGACATCTTCTTGCGGTCGGGGTCGACGATGAAGCCCGAGATCGAGGCGTTCTTCCAGGGCACGGTGTCGCCCTCGAGCTGCGCTCGGAGCATCGTCGAGAACAGCCAGGTGCGGATGATGTCTTGCCCCTGCGGGCGGAGGGAGTACGGGAAGACGAGGTCGAAGAGCTCGGGGTCGGTCTCCCACTTGCCCGCGAGCTGCGGGGTGAGCGACGAGGTGGCCCAGGTGTCCATCACGTCGACCTCGCCCTGGAAGCCGCCGGGGACGCCACGCTGCGACTCGTCGTAGCCGGGTGCGGCGTCGGACGACGGGTCGACGGGCAGCTGCGCCTCGGTCGGCACGATGGGCTGATCGAAGACGGGGTTGCCGTCGGAGTCGAGCGGATACCAGACCGGGATCGGCACGCCGAAGAAGCGCTGACGCGAGATCAGCCAGTCGCCCGAGAGGCCCTTCACCCAGTTCTCGTAGCGGACGCGCATGAAGTCGGGGTGGAACGAGACCTCTTCGCCGCGCTTCAGCAGCGTCGACCGGAGTTCTTCGTCGCGGGCGCCGTTGACGATATACCACTGGCGGGTCGAGACGATCTCGAGGGGCTTGTCGCCCTTCTCGAAGAACTTGACGGGGTGGGTGATCTTCTCGATCTCACCGGTCAGCTCGCCCGACTCCTGAAGGAGCGACACGATGGCGGCCTTGGCGCTGAAGACGGTCTTGCCGGCGAGTTCGCCATAAGCGGCGAGACCCGCCTCGCTCGTGATCGCCGACGGCGCCTCGCTGATGAACCGGCCGTCGAAGCCGAGCACGGAGCGGTTCGGCAGATCGAGTTCACGCCACCAGATGACGTCGGTCGTGTCGCCGAACGTGCAGATCATCGCGATGCCGGAGCCCTTGTCTTTCTGAGCCAGGTGGTGCGCGAGCACGGGCACCTCGACGTCGAAGAGGGGAGTGCGGACGGTCGTGCCGAAGAGGGCCTGGTAGCGCTCGTCGTCGGGATGCGCGACGAGGGCGACACAGGCGGGGAGCAGCTCGGGCCGGGTGGTCTTGATCTTGATGTCAATGCCGTCCGGGGCGTGGAACGAGAGCGTGTGGTACGCGCCGGGCATGTCTTTGTCTTCGAGCTCGGCCTGGGCGACGGCGGTGCGGAACGTGACGTCCCACAGCGTGGGAGCCTGCGCCTGGTATGCCTCGCCCCGTTCGACGTTGCGGAGGAACGCCTTCTGGGCGATGGCCTGCGACTCGCCGGCGATGGTGCGGTACGACTGGGTCCAGTCGACCGAAAGACCGAGCTTGCGCCAGACGTCTTCGAACTGCTTCTCGTCTTCGACGGTCAGGCGCTCGCACAGCTCGATGAAGTTGCGGCGAGAGATCGGAACCTGGTCGGCGGCCTTGGACGACTTGTTGTCGCCGCCCTCGAACGGCGGCGTGAAGTCGGCGTCATAGGGGAGCGACGGGTCGCAGCGGACGCCGTAGAAATTTTGCACGCGGCGCTCGGTCGGCAGCCCGTTATCGTCCCAGCCCATGGGATAGAAAACGCTCTTGCCGCGCATGCGCTCGAAGCGCGCCTTGACGTCGGTGTGCGTGTAGCTGAACACGTGACCGATGTGCAGCGACCCCGACGCGGTCGGCGGAGGAGTGTCGATCGAGAAGACGTTCTCTTTGGTCGCAGAGCTGCGATCGAATTTGTACGTTCCGTCGGACTCCCACGCGGGGCCCCAGACGTTCTCGAGGCCTTCGAGGGCGGGCCTGTCTGGAATTCGAGAAAAACTGGCAGGCATGGGACGAGTCATGGACGTACTCCTTCGATATGGGCGGCACCGTGTCGGTGGGGAGGTGCCTTGCGTGTTCTGCAGGCGAGTTTACGGGATCGGAACGCAAGGATCCGAGGCGGTCGCGGCAGCCCCGGATCCTTGCGTCCTCAAGCACTGAAATGTGATTCTTTTCTAGCTAAATTTTGCCCTCTGGTAGGCTTTCGGGGTTTTTGCATCGACAACTGGAGTGAATGTGTATGAGTGATCAGTCAGCCCGTCCTGCAACACCCACCAAGAAACACCGCCCGAACCGGCAAGGACGCCGCAGACTGACCAGCGACGACGTGACCGTCGTCGAAGAATCGCAGCTCAAGCGAGCCGTCGCGGCCGCAGCGCTCGGCAACGGCATGGAGTGGTTCGACTTCGGCGTGTTCGCCTACCTCACCACCACCCTCGCCAAGGTCTTCTACCCCTCGCTCAGCCCGACGCTCAGCGTGATCCTCACTTTCGCGACCTTCACCGCGGCGTTCATCGTGCGCCCCATCGGCGGCGCCGTCTTCGGTCCGCTCGGTGACCGCATCGGACGCCAGAAGGTCCTTGCCGTCACGATGATCATGATGGCGGCCGGAACCTTCGCCATCGGGTTCCTGCCCGACTTCAACACGATCGGCGTGTGGGCGCCTCTCCTACTCCTGCTGGCGCGCCTCGTGCAGGGTTTCTCGACCGGTGGCGAGTACGGCGGAGCGGCCACGTTCATCGCCGAGTACTCGCCCGACAAGCGTCGCGGCTTCATGGGATCGTGGCTCGAGTTCGGCACGCTCGGCGGCTACGTGCTTGGTGCGTCGCTCGTCACCGTGCTGCAGTTCGCGATGCCCGAAGACACGCTGCTCTCGTGGGGCTGGCGGATCCCGTTCCTCATCGCCGGGCCGCTCGGGCTAGTCGGTCTGTACCTTCGACTCAAGCTCGAAGAGACTCCGGCGTTCCAGAAGCAGCAGGCGGACGCCGCCGATCGCGAGCACGTCAAAGTGCCGTTCGTGCGCCTTTTCGCCGAGAACTGGCGCGCGCTGATCGTCTGCATCGGCCTGGTGCTGGTATTCAACGTCACCGACTACATGCTGCTGTCGTACATGCCGACCTACCTCACGTCGACCCTCGGTCGAGACGCGACGAACGGGCTGATCCTCGTGATCGTCGTCATGGTGCTGATGATGGCCGTCATCTCGATGGGTGGCCGGCTTTCCGACCGCTTCGGTCGTCGCCCCGTGCTGTTCGCCGGCTGCATCGGGTTTCTCGTGCTCTCCTGGCCCGCGCTCAAGCTCGTGCAGAGCGAGTCGACGCCCCTCGTGTTCGTGGGCTTGCTGATCCTCGGTCTCGTGCTCGTCACGTTCACGTCGACGATGCCCTCGACGCTGCCGGCGCTGTTCCCGACAATCATTCGCTACGGCGCCCTTGCTATCGCGTTCAACGTGTCGGTGTCGCTGTTCGGTGGCACGACGCCCCTCGTCACGGAGTCGCTCGTCGCCTGGGCCACCTCGAACGGCTACAGCTGGGCCAATGACATCCCGGCGTTCTATCTGATGATCGCCGCGGTGATCGGCCTGGTCGCCGTCTGGTTCACCAAGGAATCGGCAAACGTGCCCCTGCTCGGATCCGGCCCGTCGGTCGCGACCGAGGAGGAGGCGGAAGAGCTCATCGCCGCCTACGCCGACGAGTCGAGCGAGGTGTCGAAGTCGGAGTGGGCCGTGGAGTTCGCCATGTCGGGGCCGATCGACATCGTGCGACCGCCGGCCGAATCCAACGCCGAGGCCGAGTCCGAGCCCCAGGCCTCGTCGCCCCGCAGCTAGTCGCGGCACCGCTTTTCGGAGAGCACACCGTCGTTGGGCGGTGTGCTCTCCGTTTTGTGGTGTCTTGCGCTGTGCGCCCGGCGGTCAGCCGGCCGACGACGCCGCGGCGAGCAGGCCGCGTGTGTAGGAGTGCGTCGGCGCCGAGAAGACCTGCTCGGTCTCACCCTGCTCGACGATTCGCCCGGCACTCATCACGGCGACCCGATCGCTGACATGCCGCACCACATCGAGGTCGTGCGAGATGAAGAGGTAGGCGAGGCCGTGCCGCTCCTGCAGCTCGTCGAGTAGATCGAGCACCTGCGCCTGCACCGTCACGTCGAGTGACGAGACCGGTTCGTCGCACAGCAGCACGCGCGGCCGGGGAGCGAGCGCGCGAGCGATGGCGACGCGCTGCCGTTGTCCGCCGGAGAGCGTGGCAGGCAGGCGGGACGAGACGGAGGCCGGCAGGCCCACCTCGGCCAGCAGGGCGTCGATTTGAGCGGCGTGCGCGCGGATCCTCGTCGTCTGTCCGTTCGTCAGAGCATCGACCAGGATCCGGCCCACCGTCATGCGGGGGTCGAACGACGAGAGCGCATCCTGGTAGATCGCCCCGAGCAGCGCCCGGCGGGGTCGGCGTTCGCGCTCGGGCAGCGGGTTCCAGGGGGCGCCGAGCAGCTCGACCGATCCGTGATCGGGGGAGTCGAGGCCGAGTAGCAGCCGCGCCGTGGTGGTCTTGCCCGAGCCGGAGGCGCCCACGAGACCGAGCGTCTCGCCGGCGCGGAGGGTGAGCGAGACATTGTCGACGGCGGTGAAGGTGCCGAAGCGCCTGGTGAGATCGTGCGCCTCGAGGACGCGTTCAGAACTCTGGTCATTTGAACGTTTTGCGGGTGATCCGGCGTATTTTTCGCCGGTTTTGCCAGAGTTCTGAACGGTCGGGCCGCCGACCGAGAGCCGCGAGCCCCGCGGTTTGCCCGCGGGCACGGCCGCGACGAGCGCCCGCGTGTACGGGTGTGCCGGAGCGTCGAGGATCTGCGCTGTCGGCCCCTGCTCCACCACCTCGCCGGCCCGCATCACGACGATGCGATTGGCGAGGCGTCGCACCGCACCGAGGTCGTGGCTGATCGCAAGCACGGCCGTACCCTCGTCGCGGAGGCGCGCCAGACGGTCGATCACGACGCGCTGTACCTCGGCATCGAGCGCCGTCGTGGGCTCGTCGGCGATGACGACGTCGGGCCTTAGGGCGAGCGCCGCGGCGATGAGCGCTCGCTGGCGCAGCCCACCCGAGAGCTCACCCGAGAGCTGCGCGCGACGAACCGCAGGATCCGGCATCCCGACCTCGGCCAACACCTCGAGCGCCCGCTCCCGCCGCTCGGCCGCGCCCAGCGTCGTGTGCAGTCGAAGTGCGTCATCGATCTCGCGCCCGATCGGCCGCAGTGGGTCGAGCGAGACGAGGGCGTCCTGCTGCACGAGGCCGATGCGAGGGCCGCGGATGGCCCGCCACTGCCGCTCGGAGAGGCCGGTGAGGTCGGTGTCGTCGAGGGCGAGGCGGGTGGCCGTGACGGTTCCGCCGGACAGGCCGAGGAGCGCGCGGGCAGTGACGGTCTTGCCGGATCCTGATTCGCCGACAAGTGCGACGCACTCGCCGGGTGCCAACTCGAAGGAGACGGTGCGCACGGCAGCGACGCCGTCGAAAGCGACACGGAGATTCTCGACGTGGAGACCGCGGGTGCCTGGCGCCCGGCCGTCCGACATCCCGCTGGCAGGCGTCCCGCCCGCCGACGACCCGCTCATCGGCGACCCGCCCCCGCGAAGGCGCGGCCGACGACCGTCGTGGCGGCGGCCGTGGCGACGATCGCCAGGCCGGGGAAGACCGTCATCCACGGGGCGATCTGGAGGTAGGTGCGACCGGCCTCGAGCATCGCGCCCCACTCCGGAGCGGGCGGCGGAGAGCCGAGACCGAGGTAGCTGAGCGACGAGGCCCAGACGATGGCCTGGCCGACGCCGAGGGTGGCGAGCACGACGACCGGCGCGAGAGCATTCGGCAGCACGTGCCGCACCAGCAGGGTGAGCGGGCCACGCCCGAGCACCCGCGCGGCCTCGACCATCTCGGAGGAACGGACGGCCCGGATCCGGGTGCGGAAGATACGGGCGTAGCCGGGGGCTGTAGCGAGTCCGACCGCGAGGGTCGCGGGGATCGGTCCGGGGCCCGCGAAGGCGATGATCACGAGCGCCAGTAGCAGCCCGGGCAGCGCGAACAGCACCTCCAGCACGCGCGAGACGGCAGCGTCGGTCAGGCGAGTGCCGACCCCGGCGGCGATTCCGAGCACGAGACCGAGGAGAGTGCCGATGAGCGTCGCGGCGATACCGATGAGGAGGGAGGCGGAGGCGCCGTGGACGACCCGCGTGTAGAGGTCGCGGCCGGAGTCGTCGGTGCCGAACGGGTGGGCGAGCGAGGGGGCCGAGAAGGCGTCGACCGGGTGGACTGCCAGCGGATCGCCGGGGGCCAGGAGGCCGGGGGCGACAGCGGCAGCGAGAACGCCGAGGAGGACGGCTCCGGCGACGACGCGGGGGGCGGTCACGCGGCTGCGCCATTCGGCGGCACGGGTCGGTGCGGCGGCGGGCAGGACGGGGAGCTCGGGAAGGATCGTCATGCGCTCTGCCCCCGGGGGTCGACGGCCTTCTCGGCCAGGTCACCGAGCGCGACCACGATCACGTACGCCAGAGCGGAGACGAGAGCGACACCGGTGACGAGCGGGATGTCGCGGAGGGTGACGGCGTCGAGCAGGGTGCGGCCGAGCCCGGGCCTGGCGAACAGCGACTCGACGACGATGGCGCCGCTCAGGAGTGAGCCGAAGGCCCACCCCGACAGGGCGAGCCCGGGAAGCGCGGCGTGGCGGAGAAGATGGCGCCAGAACAACCCGGACGGTCCCTCGCCCCGAGCCGTCGCCGTGAGGGCGAACGGCGCCGCCGCGGCGTCGAGCAACGAGTCGCGGGTGACCTGGCCGAGGAAGCCGGCCACTGGCACCGCGAGCGTCACGACCGGCAGCACCAGGCCGATCGGCGTGCCCGTGCTCACGGGAGGCAGCAGGCCGAGACCGGTGGCGAAGACGACGATGAGCACGCTCCCGAGCAGGAAGTGCGGAACGGCGGAGGCGACCACCTCGAGACCGGACGAGACCGCTCGGGCGACCCGCCCGGATCCTGCGCTCCACCAGGCCACACCCACCGCAAGGATCCAGGCGGCCACGAGAGACAGGGACGCCAGCAGAAGCGTCGGGGGCACCTGCGCGGCGAGCACCGACGACACCGACTGCTTGAGCGAGTACGAGGTGCCGAGGTCGCCTCGCGCGAGGCGGCCGAGCTGATCGAGGTACTGCACGAGGAGAGGTTGGTCGAGACCGTACTGGCGCCGGACCAGATCCAGCGCCTCTTGCGACGCCTGCGACCCGGGCCCGCCGAGGATGGCCTCGGCGGGGTCGCCCGGCACGAGCCGGATCGCGAAGAAGATCAGCGTCGCGACGGCCCAGAGCACGAAGAGCGCCCCGAGCACCCGCCCGGCGATGAAGCGCACGAGGTTCAGCGCCGCACCATTCGGCGCCGCATTTTTCGGCGCTGCATTTTTCAGCGCTGCACCCACGCGTCGTAGAAGGTGGGCGTTGACACCGTCGGCATCGCTCGCAGACCGTGCACGCTCGTGCGATACAGGTAGTGGTTCTGCTGGTCGTACAGAGGGAGCACGTAGTAGCCCTCGAGCACGCTCTTCTGCACCTGCTTATAGAGGTCGGCGCGCTTCGTCGCGTCGGACTCCACGCTCGCCTGCTTCAGAAGAGCATCGACTTTCGGTGAGTCGACCTGTGCGTTGTTGGCGAAGTAGCCGCTCGGGGCCGGGGTGATGCTCGCCGAGTCGTAGAGGACGCCGAGGACGCCGGGGCCGACCTTCGTGTAGGGAGCGCTCACGATCTCGTACTTGTGGGCGGCGAGGGCTCCGTACCAGCTCGACAGGTCGAGCTGCGAGATCTCGACGTCGAAGCCGAGCGATTTGGCTTCTTCTTGGATCTGTTCGAACAGGGCTCGCTCGGCCGGGATCGACTGGTTGGTCGAGACCGGGAACCGCGCGGTCAGGCGCTTGCCGTCTTTGGTGCGGTAGCCGGCGCTGTCACGGGTCGTCCATCCGGCGGAGTCGAGAAGGTCGTTCGCCTTCGTGGTGTCGATGTCGAAGAGCGACGGATCGGAGTACGCGTCTTTCTCGACACTCGAGAGAAGCGAGTACGAGCGCTTCGCGGTGCCGAAGAACAGCGACGTGATGCCGTCGTTCACAGCCACGCCGCGGATGAAGGCCTCGCGGACGCGTTCGTCATTGAACGGCGCCTGCGAGGAGTTCAGTTCGAGCCGGTTGGACGCTCCGGGGCGCGGGGCGTCGAGCTCTTTGATCTGGTCGCTCTTCTTCGCGGCGACGATGGTGTCGGGCTGGGCGTTGTCGATCACATCGACCTGGCCCGCCTGAAGCGCGGCGTAGCGCGAGGCCGAGTCGGGCAGGAACCGCCACACGATCTTCGCGAGGTACGCCTTGCCGGTGTGTGCGGCGTCTTTCGGGGGAGAGGTGTAGCCGTCGTTACGCTCCAGGGTGATCGACTGCTGCTTCGTCCATTTGACGACCTTGAACGGACCGGTGCCGACCGGTGACTCGCAGTTGACGGCCTGCGTGCGCTTGAGGGCAGTGGGTGACTCGATCGCGAGCCACGGCTGCGAGAGCGAGTCGAGCAGAGAGCTGTCGGGGCTCGAGAGGTCGAAGCGCACGGTGCTGTCGTCCACAGCGACGGCCTTCTTCACCTTGGCGAGCGCGAGATACCCCGTCGACGACAGCGTCGTGGGGTCTTGCACGTGCTTCACGTTCGCGACGACCGCCGCAGCGTCGAACGCGGTGCCGTCGGTGAACTTGACGCCCTTCTTCAGCGAGAAGGTCCAGCTGAGGCCGTCGGAGGCCTCTTTCCAGGACGTCGCGAGCCACGGGATCACGTCGCCGGCGGTGTTCTTCGACACGAGCTCTTCGAGGTACTGCGTCGACACGAGCGCCTGCGGATAGTTGCCACCGACGTGGGGGTCGAGGCAGGTCGGCTCAGCGTCGCCCGACGCGTAGGTCAGGGTGCCGCCCGAGACGGGCTTCGAGCTGGCGGTGTCGGACGGGGACGCGGCGGTGCAGCCGCTCAGAACGAGCGCACTGGCCGCGGTAAGACCGAGGAGAGCGAGGAAGGGGGCGCGAGTAGTAATTTCTGGACTCCGTATAGTAAGTGGCCAATCGAGTCTAGCGGGAGAATGCTGACGTGACACCTTCTGCACGCACGGGCCGCCCCCGGCGCTCGTCGGCCGAGATCCTCGCCGATGCGGCCTCCGAGCTCTTCCTCGAGAACGGCTACGCGGGTACCACCGTCGATCAGATCGCCCAGCGCGCCGGAGTGAGCCGCGCCACGTTCTTCAACTACTTCGCCGGCAAGGCCGATCTGCTCTGGCTCGACCTCGACGAGAGCCTTCGGTCGCTGCCGGGCGCTCTGCTCGAGGTGGGCGGGTCGGATCCTTCGCTCTCCGCTCCCGAGAGTGTGGCCCGAGCGCTCGTGCTCGTGGCGCAGCGGCACGACGACTCCCGGGTGCCGTGGGCCCTGTCGCAGGGCGAGACGATGCGGCTCGGCGACGACCTCACTGCGTCTGGCGCGGCGCGGTTCGTGGCGCAGCACTCGATCGTCGCGGCGTTCGTCGCTGAGCGGACCGAGGCGCGTGCCGGCGACGCGTGGCCGCAGGTGGTGTCGGCGGCGCTCCTCGGAGCGGCGGGAGCGGCCGCGGTCGCGTGGGCGCGAGCCGGGATCGGCCGGGGGAGTCTCGAAGACGCCGTGGAGCCGGCCGTCGAGGCGGTTGCCGCCGGGCTCGGGGGGCACGCTCTCTAGCCGGACGGGTGTCGTCATCGGCATCGCCGAACTGGTACCTTCACTCCACGGCCCGAGATCACCGAGCCGTGGCGTTGCTCGGGGGTGGGTCAGAGCGGCGACATGCCTGCCGACTCACGCCGAAAGACAGACGAGTTCTTTGACGAAACCCGATTTCCGAGCCGCAGTGGCTCTTCCCGTAGCGCTGGCCCTGATCGTCGGAGGCTCCGTGCTCTCCGCAGGGGCCGCATTCGCCGCCGAGCCCGGCGTTGCCGCGACGAGCGCGCCGACGGCGTCCGCAACGCCCACGGCGACCGCGCCCCCGAAGCCCACGGCAGCGGCGAAGGCCGCCGCGCCGAAGGCGGCACCGACCGACCTGAAGGCAGCGACCGTGCCCGCGGCCGACCGCGACGGCTACGTGCGCGTCACGGGAGCCCGCGACATCACGATCACCGGCTCAGCGCCCATCGGCGCCAAGGTCGTCGTCACCGACAGCTGGGGTGAGCCGATCAAGCGCCTCACGACGACGGCGACGTCGTTCTCGATCCCGCTCCACTTCGCTGATGACGCAGGCTACGAGCAGTACCTCAGCGTGTACGCGACCTACAAGGACGAAGACCTTAGCGAATACGACTTCGACGTCGAGTTCGACGCCGAGCAGAGTGCGACGCCCGTTATCACCGACCCGACAGCCGCCGTGTCGTACGAGGCCTCGCCCTTCCCGTTCTCGAACGGCGAGCCGCTCGCGGTCGTGCAGTTCTCGGGAACCGGCACGCCCGGCAGCGACGTCTACCTCGTCGCGCAGACCTCCGACGGGGAATCAGGGGGCGACATCTTCACCTTCGACTTCAATGACTCGGTTTCGGTCGGGGACGACGGCACCTGGACGTCCGACTACACCGTTTCGTTCGGCACGGAGAAGGTCAGCGCCTATCAGGTTGTGACGAACGATGAGGGCGACGAGATCACCCGGGAGTCGGAGCTGTCGAACACGATCGGCCTGACCATCACGGTCCCCGCCGGAACCGTCGTTCCGCCCACCGTCCTCGAGCCCACGTACGACGACTCGTCCTTCGGCTCCTTGGGCTTCTCCTTCAGCTCGTCGGACACCGCAGCGGCCTCTTCCGCAGCGGAGCCCGCGCGGACCCAGGCCCAGAAAGTGAAGGCCCGAGCTGCGCGCGCCGAGGATCCTTCGCTCTCGTCGTCGTCCTCCTCGCGTGCATCCGCTCTGCCCCGGGCAGTCCAGGCGCTCGCCGACGAAGCCGACGAGACAGACGCCGAGATCGAGAAGTCGCTCGACGAGGTCATCGACGAGTTCGGCATTCCCGTCAAAGGGGCGGCCAGCGCGGCCACTCCGGGCAAGGTCACCATGAAGGTCTCTGGAACGGGCACGCCAGGGCAGCATGTCGTGCTCTACGAAGAGCGACCCCTGACGTCGTTTTACTACTTCGAGGCGCTGTACCCGACCCTCTTCTCGGGGCAGTTCGAGCCCGAGGTGCTGAACGCCGATTCGGCGACCGGTGCCGCGCGGCTGAGTTCGCCTCGCGCCCTCAGCGGTGACCCCGCCTCGACGACGCCGCTGCCTGTCGACGACGGCTCGATCGTCGTCGCCGCGGACGGCACGTGGTCGACGACCCTGGCTCGCACGCCGGGCAACTACATCATGACCGCGTTCCAGGTCGACCCTGTGGCGACCGGCGATGCGGCCTATTCGGTGCCTTCCGACATCCGCTTCATCCACCTGACCGGCACGCCGTTCGTCACGGCGGCTGCTGTCGCTGGCGCGGCTCCGGCCGAGCTCGCCTTCACCGGGTCGGACTCCGGCTCGCAGGCGCTCGTTGGATTCGCGGTGCTGGGCCTCGGCGTCGGGCTGCTCGTGGTGGCGCGTCGCCGGCGGGGCTCGGCATCGGCCTAGGTCGCCTGCGCCGCGTACTCGACGCTCTTAGTCGCGTTTTGCAGGTTTAGTCGCGAAATACCGCGACTAGACCTGCGAAACGCGACTAGGTTTCTGCGCGAGCGCTGCAGGGGACCGGGTGCGACCTCAGGCCAGCGACCCCGGCGCAGCATCCCGCGCCTTCGCGGGCGTGAGGCTCGGCTCGTCGGGCGTCGAGAGGGTCAGCACGGCCTCCTCGACGATGTCGTGCCCCTCGAGGGCGCGCTCGATGCGGCGGAGCGCCACGGCGACGTGCTCCTCGTCGGCGTTGCCCACGATGTCGACAGCAGCCACGACGTAGAGGCGGCTCGGGCCGACGAACTCGGTGTGCAGGTAGGTGACGCGATCGATGTCGTCGCGCTCGAGGAGGCGGCGCAGCACAGTCGACTCGACCTCGTCTGTCGGGCTCTCGCCGATCAAGAACCGTCG
Source organism: Frondihabitans sp. VKM Ac-2883 (assembly GCF_015350875.1). Classification (NCBI taxonomy): domain Bacteria; kingdom Bacillati; phylum Actinomycetota; class Actinomycetes; order Micrococcales; family Microbacteriaceae; genus Frondihabitans; species Frondihabitans sp. VKM Ac-2883. The sequence goes on from NZ_JADKSF010000005.1 coordinate 176,389, forward strand.
GTTGCGATCGATCAGCACGACCGCGACCACACCCAGCAGCACTCCGACCAGGATCGATCCGATCGCGTCGAAGACGGCCGAGCCGGTCACCTGATGCAGGAAGATGCCGAGGAAGGCGATGAGCAGTCCGACCAGGGCCGCCGCATCTTCGAAGAAGACCGCACGAAGCGTCGAGTTCGAGGATCCGAGGACGTGGCGGAGCACCGGGATCCTGCGCTTCTTGGCAACACCCCGCGCCTGCCGCAGCGCCTGGAAGAACGAGGCTCCCTCGAGACAGGCGGAAACGCCGAGCACGACGTAGTTGACGACGAAGCTCGTCTCCTCTTCGGCCGAGCCCAGTTCGGAGATGCCGTGGTAGATCGACACGACGGCGCCGACGGTGAAGAGGCCGAATGCGGCGAACATCGACCAGACGTAGGTCTCTTTGCCATAGCCGAGCGGGTGGTCGGCGTCGCGTCGGCGACCGCCCCGGCGATCGGCGACAAAGAGGAAGATTTCGTTGCCGGTGTCTGCCCAGGAGTGCGCGGCCTCGGCGACCATCGAGGCAGAACCGGTCAGGAGCGACGCGATGGTCTTCGCGACGGCGACCAGGAGGTTGGCCGTGAAGGCGACGATGACGGTGAGCGAGCTCTCGGGCTTGGCGCCCTCAGCGGACGAACCCTCGCCCTCGGGGGACGAACCATCGCCCATGGCAGTCGAGCTGTGGGCGGCGGGTGTCGTCATGTGCCTAGTCTGCACCCACCGCTCCGGGGTGGTTTCGGGGCGGTGGGTGCAGCCTGCGCTGCCAGGCGGGGAGCCGGCGTCAGCGCGACATCGTGATCGGCGCCGTCGAGTACGACGTGGAGGTGCCGCCACCCGGGTGACGCAGCGTGACCTGGACGTAGTACGCCCCGGTTGCCTTCGAGCCCAGCGTGAAGCGGCGGTGGTTCGAGCCCTTCGTGACGGGGATGTCGGAGGCAAGGGTCGTGTATCCGCTGCCGCCGGGCGCCTTCTTACCGACCTTGATCGTCGCCGTCGTGCCGGCGATCCACGCGGCATCGTGGAACTTGATGACCGTCGAGGCCTTGGCAGCCGGGGCCTTCCGCAGGTGGATCGATGACAGGTGCCAGGTGTTGGCGCCCGGATCCTCGTTGGGGTCGAAGCGCAGCGAGGTGATCGTGCGGCCCTTCCAGCCGAGACGCGGCGAACGCGAGTTCTCGTCGAGCGGGTTGCCCTTGGCCAGGTCGACGCTGAGGGTGCGGGCGTTCGGGCCGGAGTAGGTGACGATGTCGTTGCTCTCCTGGGGGGCGGTCGTGCCCTTGGCGTTCCAGACGAGCCGAGCCATCTTGCCGCCGCCCGCGCTGTTGGCCAGCGAGTAGCCGCCGTTGTAGGTCAGCCGGAACGAGAAGTACCGGTAGGTGCTGCCCGAGAAGGCGCTGACGGGCAGCAGCACCTCCGGGTCGTTGCGGTTCGATCCCGAGTTGGTGGCGGTCATCCCGGCCGCGCCGTAGCCCTTGACGGTCGCGTTCTTGACCTTCACCCCGCGGGCTGCCGCCGCGCTCGTGAAGACCCATTGCTTGCGTCCCTGGGCGGTGCTGATGTCTTTGCCCTCGGTGGTGTTCGGGCTGTCGACAACCGAGATCGGTCGCGAGATGACCTTGACTCCGTCGTAGGTGCCCGCCGGGTAGGCAGCGAGCGAGCCGGTCTTCTTGTAGATGCGGAGCCAGTCGATCTTCGCGAGGATCGGGCTGGTCTTGGACCCCGAGATGGTCGGGGCGATCCGGAACCGTACGATCGGCTTGCCGTGATCGTTCCACGGCCTCTTCGCCCCGACGGTCGACTTGGAGGTCAGGTTGAAGTTGTAGACGTGCGTGCCCTTGTACAGCTTGAAGGTTTGTCCGCCACCGCAGGTCGCGAGGGTGGTCGAGCAGGTCCACCACCAGATGGCGCCGACGCCCGACGAGGGCTGGTTCATCTTGAACGACACGTGGTCGTAGCCGGACGGGGAGACGGGCTTCGCGGCGCCGTCGCGCCCCACGGCGAGAGAGTCGGGCTGCGAGATGATCGGTGTGAAGTAGTCGCCGCCGCCGACGCGCAGGTTCATCACCCCGTTTTTGATACTCAGGCCGCGGACGCGGGCCGCGTCGGTGTTCTGATCGCCCGAGTTCGAGTAGTCCCACGGGTCGCCGTAGGCGCGGGTCGCGAAGTCCGGAGACTCCGCCTGGGTGGTCGCGGCCTGAGCGCCCGCGGCCGGTGCCGCGAGATCGATGGCACTGGCGAGTGGCGCTGCGACGACGATCGCGACGGTGAGAGCGAGCGCGCTGCGGCGCCGTGATGCAAGACGTGTGGACGCCATGATGGATCCCCTGACCGACGGTCCCCGAAGACCGTCTTTTTCACACTAGGCAGGCCGAACACCCCTAGTAATCCCCGCTTTGGGGGACTGGTACCGCCTGTCTGTGGGCCTTTGGGAGGACCCCCGGCGTAAAGCGGAGACGAGGATCCGGCCAATCCGTCACCGACGCATCGTGATGGGCGCGCTCGACCTGCCCCGATCCCCGCTTCGAGGGCCACGGTCTGCGGCTACACTTGGAGCGCACTGATCCGGCCATCACCGGGGAGCACTCGGAAGAACGCTTGCAGCGAGCAGACCACGGTCGGCGAAGTGCGGGCCGGTAGAACCGAGCGGGGCAGGCCCGACATCGCCTGACAATGAGTGGCCCTCCGGCAATCGAGGTGGGCAAGCGGGGTGGTACCGCGACTCCCGGTGACATCCGGTAGCCGTCCTCGTGCGAGAAGCAAGCACCGCGCATCTGCACTGGAGTTGACAATGGCCGCTGAGTTCGACGAAACCACCGAGTCCGCCCGCACCGATCTCGACCACGTCGGCACCGGCCGTCGTGCCGTTCCCGCGTCGCCGAAGTTCCCCGACGTCGAGCAGGGCATCCTCGCCTTCTGGAAGCGCGACGACACCTTCCGGGAGTCGATCGCCCAGCGCGAGGGCTGCGAGGAGTGGGTCTTCTACGATGGCCCCCCGTTCGCCAACGGCCTCCCGCACTACGGCCACCTCTTGACGGGCTACGCCAAAGACGTGTTCCCACGGTTCCAGACCATGCGTGGCAAGCAGGTGCACCGACGTTTCGGCTGGGACACCCACGGACTCCCGGCCGAGCTCGAGGCGATGCGCCAGCTCGGCATTACCGAGAAGCACCAGATCGACGAGATGGGTGTCGCGCAGTTCAACGCGGCCGCCCGCAAATCGGTGCTCGAATACACGGGGGAGTGGCAGGAGTACGTCACCCGCCAGGCACGGTGGGTCGACTTCGAGAACGACTACAAGACCCTCGACACCTCCTTCATGGAGAGCGTCATCTGGGGCTTCAAGACACTCCACGACAAGGGCCTTGCTTACGAGGGCTTCCGCGTGCTGCCGTACTGCTGGCACGACGAGACGCCGCTGTCGAACCACGAGCTGCGCATGGACGACGACGTCTACAAGATGCGTCAAGATCAAACCGTCACGGTGACGTTCCCCCTCGTCGGCGAGCGGGCCGAGGTGCTCGGGCTGACCGCCGTCAAGGCTCTCGCCTGGACCACCACCCCCTGGACTCTCCCGACGAACCTCGCGCTCGCGGTCGGCCCCGCCATCGAGTACTCGGTGCTGCCCTCCGGCCCGCTCGGTGCCGCCGACGGCTCGGCCGACGGACTCAGCCGGTTCCTCCTCGCGACCGACACCGTCGCCGCCTACTCGAAAGACCTGGGCTACGAGAGCGCCGACGACGCGCTCGCCGCGGTCGAGCGCACTGTGCAGGGACGCGAGCTCGACGGGGTCCAGTACGACCGGCTGTGGGATCACTATGCCGACCTCGAAAAGTGGGGCACTGAAAACGCGTGGCGGATCCTGGTCGCCGACTACGTCGCCACCGGCGAGGGCACCGGCATCGTCCACCAGGCTCCCGCCTACGGTGAAGACGACCAGCAGGTGTGCTCGGCCGCCGGCATCCCGACGATCATCTCGGTCGACGAGGGCGGGCGCTTCCTGCCGATGTTCGGCGAGGTCGCGGGCCTGCAGGTCTTCGATGCGAACAAGCCGCTCACGCAGATGCTGCGTGCCGAGGGGCGTCTGCTCCGCCAGGCCAGCTACGAGCACAGCTACCCGCACTGCTGGCGCTGCCGCAACCCGCTGATCTACAAGGCCGTGTCGTCGTGGTTCGTGCGCGTGACCGACTACCGCGACCGCATGGTCGAGCTGAACGAAGAGATCAACTGGGTTCCTGAGAACGTCAAGCACGGCCAGTTCGGCAAGTGGGTCGAGAACGCGCGCGACTGGTCGATCTCGCGCAACCGCTACTGGGGATCGCCGATCCCGGTGTGGAAGAGCGACAACCCGGAGTACCCGCGCGTCGACGTCTACGGCTCGCTCGCCGAGCTCGAGGCCGACTTCGGTCGTCTGCCGCTGAACGCGGAGGGCGAGCCCGACCTGCACAGACCGTTCATCGACGACCTCACCCGGCCGAACCCCGACGACCCGTCGGGCGCATCGACCATGCGTCGCATCGAAGACGTCTTCGACGTCTGGTTCGACTCCGGCTCGATGCCGTTCGCTCAGGTGCACTACCCGTTCGAGAACCAGGAGTGGTTCGACAGCCACAGCCCCGCCGACTTCATCGTCGAGTACATCGGGCAGACCCGCGGCTGGTTCTACGTCATGCACGCCCTGTCGACCGGTCTGTTCGATCGACCGGCCTTCTCGAACGTGATCAGCCACGGAATCGTGCTGGGCTCCGACGGCCAGAAGATGTCGAAGAGCCTCCGCAACTACCCGAACGTCAACGAGGTGTTCGACCGCGACGGCGCCGACGCGATGCGCTGGTTTCTCATGTCGTCGAGCGTGATCCGAGGCGGCAACCTGATCGTGACCGAAGAGGGGATCCGCGAGAGCGTCCGGCAGTTCCTGCTCCCGCTCTGGTCGACCTACTACTTCTTCACGCTCTACTCGAAGGGGTACCAGCCGACCTGGCGCACCGATTCGACGGACGTGCTCGACCGGTACCTGCTGGCCAAGGCCGGTCAGCTCGTCGACGACGTCGCTCACGACCTCGAGGCGCTCGACTCGCCCCTCGCGACCGCGAAGCTCCGCGACTTCGCCGATGTGCTCACCAACTGGTACGTGCGTCGGTCGCGCGATCGCTTCTGGTCGGGTGACGACCACGACGCCTTCGACACGCTCTACACCGTGCTCGAGACGCTCACCCGCGTGGCCGCGCCGCTGGCGCCCCTGGTCACCGAAGAGATCTGGCAGGGCCTCACCGGAGGTCGCAGCGTGCACCTCACCGACTGGCCCGATTCGTCGGCGTTCCCGCGCGACGACACGCTCGTCGACTCGATGGACCGGATCCGTGCGATCGCGTCGTCCGGCCTGGCGCTCCGCAAGTCGACCGGGCTTCGGGTTCGCCTTCCACTCGCCTCGATCACTGTCGTCTCTCAGGATCCCGCGCAGCTGTCGCCCTTCTCGGCCATCCTCCGCGACGAGCTGAACGTCAAAGAGGTCACCCTCGACGCCCTCACCGAAGAGTCGCTCGGCGACTACGGCGTGACTCGTAAGCTCACGGTCAACGCCCGGGCCGCCGGTCCGCGCATCGGCAAGCAGGTGCAACAGGTCATCCCGGCCGCCAAGAAGGGCGACTGGTCGCTCGGCGACATCGACGCGTCGGGTGAGCAGGGCGTCGTCGTGGGCGGGATCGCTCTCATTCCCGGCGAGTTCACACTCGAGTTGACCGTAGCCGAGGGCGCCGGGGCGATCGCCTTCGTCGGCGACGGCGGCTTCGTGCTCCTCGACACGCAGATCACTCCCGAGCTCGCGGCCGAAGGGCTCGCCCGCGACGTCGTCCGCGCCGTACAGGCCGCGCGAAAGTCAGCCGGGCTCGACGTGAGTGACCGCATCCGACTGACCCTCGGCGTCGACGCCGCGGCCGAGGCTGCCGTCGAGGCGCACCGCGACCTGATCATGGGTGAGACCCTCACCCTGAACCTCGAGGTCGATCTCTTCTCCGAGGCCCCCGACGACGCCGTTCCGGTCGGCGACGGTGCGGCCGTGACAGTGCAGGTGAGCAAACATGAGTGACACCCCCGCAGGCCCCGGCCGCGACGACGACGACGAGACTGTCGACCCCGGGCCGCTGCCCGACGTGTTCGGCACGCGCGACGACTTCGGCGACTTCCCCTCGATGGGCGACGACGACGAACGCGATCACGACGATCGTGACGATGAGAAGCCCCTCGACGAGTCCGCCGACGAGGCGGGAGCCCGTCTGGTCTACGAGGCCCTTCTGGCGCGCATCGGTGAGAACACCCCGCAGCCTCGCCTCGAGGCGACCCGTCGTGCCGTCGAACTCCTCGGCGACCCGCACCGCAGCTACCCGGTGATCCACATCACCGGCACCAACGGCAAGACGTCGACCAGCCGCATGATCGAGAGCATCCTGCGCGCCTACGGCCTGCGCACCGGCCTCATGACGAGCCCGCACCTGGTCAAGGTGAACGAGCGGATCGTGATCGACGGCGAGCCGATCAGTGACGCCGCGCTGGCCGCCAACTGGCGAGACATCGCACCCTTCCTCAGCATGGTCGACGACGAGCTGACCGCGGCCGGCGAGGAGCCGCTCACCTACTTCGAAGCTCTCACGGTGCTCGCTTTCGCGTCGTTCGCCGACGCACCCGCCGATGTCGTCGTGCTCGAGGTCGGCATGGGCGGCGAGTGGGATTCCACCAACGTGGCCGATGGTCAGGTCGCCGTGTTCACCCCGATCGCCCTCGACCACACGAAGCGGCTCGGCTCGACCGTGCTCGAGATCGCCCGCACCAAGTCGGGAATCATCAAGCCCTCGTCGAACGTCGTCTCGGCCGCACAGGTGCCCGAGGCGCTGGCCGAGCTGCAGCGCGCCACGGAGCTCTCCGAATCGACGTTCGTCTCGGAGGGCGCCGGATTCCAGGTGCTCGAGTCGAAGGTCGCCGTCGGCGGTCAGCTGATCTCGGTGCAGGGGATCGCCGGCCGCTACGAGGAGATCCCGCTGCCGCTGTTCGGCCGCCACCAGGCGCAGAACGCCGCGGTCGCGATCGCAGCCGTCGAGTCGTTCCTCGGCAACGGCACCCAGCCGCTCGACCCCGAGATCCTCACGGAGGGGCTCGCCGGCTCGTCGTCGCCCGGTCGACTCCAGGTGCTCAGCAACGATCCGACGATCCTCGTCGACGCCGCGCACAACCCGCACGGTGCGCATTCGCTGGCCGAGGCGCTCGGCGAGTACTTCGACTTCGACCGCGTCGTCGCCGTGCTCGCGATCCTCTCCGACAAAGACGCGGGTGGTATCATCCGTGCCCTCGCGCCCGTCGTCGAGCAGTTCGTCATCACGCAGTCCGATTCCGATCGGGCCATCGACGCCGACACGCTGGCTCAGATCGCCGTCGGGATCGTCGGCCCCGACCGGGTGACCGTCGAGACGAACGTGGTCTCCGCGCTCTCGATCGCCCGCGACCTCGCCGACGAGACCGAGAAGGGCGGCGTCGTCGTCACCGGATCGATCACGCTGGTCGGTGAAGTGATGAGCCTGACGCTCGAGGCCGGAGAGAAATGAGCAACGTGACGAGCGATCCTGACGGGGCCGCCTCGGATCCTGAGGTCCCCGTGGCGGATGCGGCGACCGGGCGCAGCCCACGTGCCGCTCGCCCGCGTCGCCAGCGCTCGCTGACCGAGAGCCTGCTCTCGATCATGCTGGTGCTCGAAGCATGCGTGCTGTTCTTCCTCGTGCTGAACGTCGGCGGTGCCGGGGTTCTGCCCTGGAGCGTGGCCCTTCTCGGCGGCGCCGGGTTCCTCGTTCTCATGCTCGTCGCCGGCGCCGGCCTCCGCTACCGCTGGGGCGTCGTGCTCGGCTGCATCGTTCAGGTGCTGCTGGCGTTGACCGGGATCCTCGTCGTCTTGATGTACGTCGTCGGAGCAGTCTTCATCGGCATCTGGATCTTCTGCCTGGTCAAGGGCATCCAGATCGACCGACGGAACGCCGCCCTGCGCGCGTGGATGGAGGCCAACCCCGGCCTCGATCCGCGCGACTATCAGTAGTGCAACCCTTTCTCATCGCCCCCACCCCTAAGGAGCTACCGTGTCCGATCTCGAAGAAACCCTGGTCCTCGTCAAGCCCGACGGCGTCGCCCGTAACCTGACCGGCGAGATCCTCCGCCGCATCGAAGCGAAGGGATACGGTCTCGTCGACATCAAGCTTGTCGAGGCCGACCGTTCGCTCCTCGCAGCTCACTACGAGGAGCACGTCGGTAAGCCCTTCTACGAGCCGCTCGTCGAGTTCATGGAGTCCGGCCCCGTAGTCGCCCTCCGAATCGGCGGCAACGGCGTTATCGCCGGCTTCCGCTCCCTGGCCGGTGCCACCGACCCGACGAGCGCGGCCCCCGGAACGATCCGCGGCGACCTCGGCCGCGACTGGGGCCTCAAAGTGCAGCAGAACCTCGTGCACGGCAGCGACTCGCCCGAGTCGGCGGCGCGCGAGCTCGCCCTCTGGTTCGCCTAGGCACCTGCGGCCACAGCGCCGAACGGCCCCGCGCCTCTGACGAGGTGCGGGGCCGTTCCTTTGTGCGGGAGAGCGGCTAGCTCGTCGCCTGGCTGGTCACGAACGACGAGAACGCCGCCGCGTCGGTGAGCGAGCCCGAGTACGCCTGACCGTTGACGATCACGGTGGGTGTGCCGGTGAGCTTGGCGAGCGACGAGTTCGGCAGCTTCTCGTTCAGCGCCGCCTTGGTCTGATCGGCGACGAAGCCCTTGAAGGTACCGTCGTCGATGCACGACGAGATGTCGGGGCTCGTCGCGCCGGCGGCCGTGATCAAGCTCTTGAGCTTCTCGTCGGTGAGCCCCTTGGAGCCCTCGGCCGGCTGGTTCGCGAAGAACGAGGTGTTCACCGCGAGGAACGAGTCGGGGTCGTAGTTGGCGACGCACATGGCCGCGTTGGCCGAGCGAGTCGAGTACTTCGTGCCGAGCGACGACGCGTCGAGGATCGAGATCGGGTGAATCTCGTAGGTGATCGCACCCTTCTTGAGCCACGTCGAGATCTGCGCTTCGTTAGTGGTCTCGAACTGGTTGCAGTAGGGGCACTGGTAGTCGAGGTAGACCGAGATGTTGACGGTCTTGTCGAGCTTTTTCTGGTCGGTCGGGGTCGTGCTGCCGCCGGCGGGCACGGCCTTCGTCTCGACGGCGGTGATCTTGCTGGTCGACGCGCTTCCTTGAAGAAGGATCCCGCCCGACGCCATGTTCTTCGGGCCGGGGCCGGCGGGCTGCACCGAACTGACGATGATGAGCGTGACCGCGGTCACGAGGGCGAGCGCGCCGACGATGATTCCGCTGATCAGGAGGCTCTTGTTGCGGCGACGGCGTCGGGTGGCGGCCTCGCGGGCGACGCGGGCCTTCTCCCGGGCTTCGTCGCGACGGTCGCGCTTAGTCTGACCGGTCTCGGGGGGCGGTGTCATGGGTCCTCAGATCTGCGTAAACATCGGCTGTCGATCAACGAGAGTAGCCGGGGCAGGTGTCTGACCGAGGCTGAACGGTGACACGTCATGGATTTCCTGGGAGATCCCCCAGGGCCTCTTCAGTATCCGAAATGAACTTGCCCGGGCTCGGCGCACCCCCGGATGGCCAGACAACCCCCGGATGCCACCCCCGAATTGGCCAGCGGGGGGTGCTTCAGCGGATGTACCGGAGGGCGAATCAGCCGAACAGCACCGAGAGCAGCAGCGGGAAGTGCTGGATGATGATGATGACGATCACGAGGTAGTTGACCACCGGGAGTACCCACGAGTAGGGCAGGAAGGCGCGCATGCGGCGCTGGAGCGTCGTGCTGCGAGTGAGCTTGCCGTTCGCGAGGTTCCAGACGGTGAAGAGCCAGAACATGGGGATCGTGGCCGTCCAGACGAGCATGCACCAGGGGCAGAGGGCGCCGATGAAGAACACCGTCTGAATGAACAGGAACGTGACAAACGCCCAGGCCAGGAACAGGCCGGCGTTGAAGGCGATCCAGAACCAGCGGGCGAACTTCGCCCCGGCGAGCAGCGCGACCCCTACGGCTATCGGGGCGACGAACCCCGCGACACCGAGGATCGGGTTGGGAAAGCCGAAGAGGTGTGACTGCCAACTGTCGATCACGGTCGAGCACGAGACGAACGGATTGATGTCGCAGGCGAGCCCCTTGGTGGGGTTCTCCAGCAGCTCGTACTTCTCGACGACCAGCTTGAACGAGCCATAGAACCCGACCACCCCGGCCACGATCAAGAGGATCGCGGTGAGCGGATGCTGGATTACGGGCTTGGTGGAAACCTTGGCTGACGGCACCCACGGATTATGACACGCAGAGAATCCACCCCGACGGGCAGGGCGTGCGATAATCGGGACAGTCCCAGGGTGAGAGCCGGGCGAGCTTTCCGACCGTGACGGTCGGCTGCCAGAAACGACAGGCAAGACGGTCGCCAGAAACGACGGGCGACCGAACAGATTTCCACGGATCCTGACCGGATCCCGTGACAGAACAGATTTCGCGGAGCAGCGAGATGCGGCGACCAGGGGTCGCTTCGTCCAGTCAGGTTCACGCGCACATGATTTCCCGGCGGCAATCCGGGTGGTGTTCGAACAGAGCACCCGCAGAACGTCGCACGGGGCGAGGAGTTGCACCACCAATGGTGGAGAAGAACGAAAACAGTCCCAAGAGAAGAAGTCGCCTGTTCGCCGGATTCCGGTCGAAGCAGGCAGCGAAGCAGGCGGAGCCCACGGCTTCGACCGCACCTTCCTCTCATTCCGAGCGAGCCGACGCGGTGCTGAGCGCCCCGGCCGCCGACACGAACGTGCCCCAGGAGGCGACCGCTGTGACCCAGCCCGACAGCACCATCGACAACGCCGGCAACGACGGCACCGGCACGAACAATGACAGCGCCGCTTCGGCCGAACTGGTCGACACCGAGACGATCGAGCGTGACGCGGCCGACCAGACGCCCGTCGTCCCGTCGGCCTCGCCCTTCGAGGCGCCGCTCAGCACGACGAGCCTCATCTTCCACGCGCCCGAGATCTCGCCGTTGCCGGCGCGCTTCGACGACGACGATGACGACGACGACCGCGATCAGGGGCCGGCGCGTCGTCGATCCCGAAGCCGCGGCGGCAACGGAGGCGAGGGCTCGGACGAGGTCTCGACGAGCCGCACTCGTTCGCGCGCCAATCGCGAGCCGCGTGAGCGCCCCGAGCCCGAGCTCATCACCGAGCCCCAGCGCATCAAGGGCTCCACCCGCCTCGAGGCCAAGAAGCAGCGCCGTCGCGACGGCCGCGACGCCGGTCGCCGCCGCCCCGTGGTCACCGAGGCCGAGTTCCTCGCCCGGCGCGAGAGCGTCGACCGCAAGATGGTCGTCCGCTCGCAGGGCGACAGCATCCAGATCGGCGTCATCGAAGACGGCATTCTGGCCGAGCACTACGTCGCCAAGTCGCAGAACGTCTCGCTCATCGGCAACGTCTACCTGGGCCGCGTGCAGAACGTGCTCCCCAGCATGGAGGCGGCGTTCGTCGACATCGGGCGCGGCCGTAACGCCGTGCTCTACTCGGGCGAAGTCGACTGGGACAAGATCGAGCACGGCAACCAGCCCCGTCGCATCGAGCTCGCCCTCAAGCCGGGCGATCGTGTCCTGGTGCAGGTGACCAAGGATCCAGTGGGTCACAAGGGCGCGCGCCTCACGAGCCAGATCTCGCTCCCGGGCCGATTCCTTGTCTACGTGCCGAATGGCTCGATGAACGGCATCAGCCGCAAGCTGCCCGACACGGAGCGCGCTCGTCTGAAGAAGATTCTCAAGGAGGCCCTTCCGGAGAACACCGGCGTCATCGTCCGCACGGCGGCCGAGGGCGCGACCGAAGAGCAGCTCACGCTCGACGTGAAGCGCCTCCTCAACCAGTGGGACGACATCTCGAAGAAGGTCGAAGCGGGCAACGCTCCCAACCTCCTGCACTCCGAGCCCGACCTGCTGATCAAGATCGTGCGCGATGTCTTCAACGAAGACTTCCACGAGCTCGTCATCGACGGCGAAGAGTCTCAGCAGACCATCGAGACGTATCTCTCGGCGGTCGCGCCCGACCTCCTCGATCGAGTCAAGGCCTATGAGGGCGACAAAGACTCATTTGACGAGTACCGCCTCAACGAGCAGATCGACAAGGCCCTCGACCGCAAGGTCTGGCTCCCCTCGGGCGGCTCGCTCGTGATCGACCGCACCGAGGCCATGACGGTCGTCGACGTCAACACCGGCAAGTTCGTCGGGTCGGGCGGCAACCTCGAAGAGACGGTCACGAAGAACAACATCGAGGCCGCTGAAGAGCTCGTGCGTCAGCTCCGCCTCCGCGACATCGGTGGCATCATCGTCGTCGACTTCATCGACATGGTGCTCGAGACGAACCGCGACCTCGTGCTGCGCCGTCTCGTCGAGTGCCTCAGTCGCGACCGCACCAAGCACCAGGTCGCCGAGGTCACGTCGCTCGGGCTCGTGCAGATGACCCGTAAGAAGCTCGGCCTCGGCCTCATGGAGTCGTTCCAAGAGATCGGCGTCGACCGCCAGCAGGCCCAGGAGCAGCAGCAGCAGAACCGTCAGCGCTCGCAGGAGCGTCGTCGTGCCAAGCAGGGCGGCAACGGCGGTGCAGCAAACGGCAATGGCAACGGCGGAAGCAACGGCGGCGGCAATGGTCGCTCTCAGCGCGGTTCCGAGTCGCAGCCGGCGACCGGCACAATCCACGCCATCACCGACGACGTGAAGAACGCCCTCGCCAAGATCGCCGCGTCGACGGTCGTCCACTCCGACGACACTCCCGCGACACCCGCCGAGACGGCTGCCGCGGTCGAAGCAGCCATCGATGCCGTTGCGGCCGAGAACGCAGCGGGCGATTCCGTGTCGGCGACCACGCCGGATCCTTCGGTTTCGACCGCAGCGTCGATCTCTCTTGATGACGACGCGACCGAGACGCCGGCCAAGGGCCGCTCGCGCCGCGGCCGTGGACGTCGTGCCTCGTCGTCGGCGGCGTCGGGTGAGGCCGAGACGTCTTCCGCACCCGCTGTCATCGATCTGCCGAGTGCCGGTTCGGCACCCGTCGAGTCGAAGCAGGCTGATTCGACGCAGGCCGACTCCGTACAGGCGGAGTCGAAGCAGGCCGAGTCGACGCGGGCGGAAACCAAGCCGGCCGATGCCCCCGTCGTCCGCGAGAAGGCGCCCTCGCGTCGCTCGCAGGCGACCGTGGTCCAGCCGGAGGCGACCGTCGCGATCCTCGACATCCCCGTTGCCAAGGTAGAGCGCGCACCGCGCAAGATTTCGACTCACGACGCCGAGCAGATCCTCGACTCCGTCCTGGGCGCCCTGCCCGAACCGAAGCAGCCCGGTCAGGGCCGAAACCGGTCGCGTCGCGCCTCCAGCACGGGAACGGCAGCCGCTCCGGCCTCCGCACCAGCGGCCGGTGACGACGAGGCGGGCCCGTTCATCCTCGGCGTGGGAGTATCGTCCGACGACCTGTAATAGCTGATCGGGCCGAGAGGAGTCGCGCGTGTCCACACCGAAGACTCCTCCCGGCCCGCACTCGGCCCCGCACGCGTCACCCGGAAGGCGGGCGTCGTCGAGGCGGCGCCGCCGAGGTTCGCGCCTGCCGGACGGCTTGGCAGACGTCGGGGTCACGGCCGGGTCGGTGCTCGCCGCCGCCGTCGCCGTGGGAGTGCTGATCGTCGTCCGATTCGTCGTGGCGCTGATCCAGCTCCTGGGCAACGCGGTCGCCTACGATCCTTCGGCCTACGGCAGCGGTTTCCTGGCCGCTCCGGTCGGACTCTTCTTGCGCGCGGTCGTGCTCGACCCCCTGCCTTTCTACGTCGTCGCTCTCCTCGCCCTGGCCGTCATCTTCCACGTGACCGCGACCGTGTCCCTTCTGCTTGCTCTGGCGCGAGCCGTGGCAGCCGGAGTTGCTGGAGCAGCCGCACTCGTCGTCGTGGGCCTGATCGCCTCCGTGCCCTCGGGAGACGTAGCGACGATCGTCGTCGGCACCGTGTTCGCGCCGCTCGCACTCGGCGTGCAGCTCACCGCCGTCCTGGCCGGGGGAGTCACGCTCTCTTGGCTCTGGGCGACGCGCCTCGAGGCGGCCGGAGCGGCCACCGCGATCGACGCGTCGATGATCGACGTCGAAGGTGACGAGGATCCCTCGGTCGAGCCCCCCGAGAAGAGCTCGGTCGGTGGCGAAGAGGCGTCGGTCTCAGCCCACGCCGTGCCGGATCCTGCGGTCGATACTGCCGAGGCGCCTGCGCCGGCGCCGCCTTCCGACCCGGAGTCGCTCGCCCGCTTCGCCCCGCCCGCTCCGCGCTAGGCCGCTGCCGAATTCGAAGGAGAAACGCTGGCACCCGGACGACAACTCAAGGATCCGACGGGGTGCGGCCCCGAAATCTCCTTCGAATTCGCAGACGGGGCGCGCAGGATCAGCGCAACTGCCGCTTACGCCACTGCGGCACGCGCAACCCGCTGGCCTGCAGGCGCACGGCCAGCTCCTTGCCGCCCACCTGCAGCGCTCCGGCGGCAACGAGCTCGTCGTAGCGGCTTGCCGGAACGTCGTAGTGGTCGAAGTCGAACGCGCGTCGCGGGACGCCGTGAGCCGATGCGAACTCGTGCAGCTCGTCGTACGACGAATCGCTGACGAGGTGCGACCACACGGTGTCGTGGGCGGGCCAGACGGGATCGTCGATCAGGATGCTCACGCCGGAATGCTACTCGCCGCTGTTTGACGCTCCCGCCCCCGGCCGGTAGTCTTGGCCGTTGGTGCGTGCTCTCGAAGCCGCCCAGACTTCTCGGCCCGGCCATCTGCGCTCGGGCATATCGGGCCTCAGACGGCGATCGCCATCGGAAGCCACCCCAACCAAGGAGCATCCATGGCATTCGCAATCGTGCGCGCCGGTGGTCGTCAGGAGCGCGTCGAGGTCGGAACGATTCTGACCGTCGACCGTCTCAAGGCCGCCGAAGCCGACACCGTCTCGTTCGTCCCCGTCCTGCACGTCGACGGCGACACGATCCTGACCGGCGACGACCTCGCCAAGGTCACCGTCGAGGGCGAGGTCTTGAACGACCTCCGCGGCCCCAAGATCGTCATCCAGAACTACCGCAACAAGACCGGTTACAAGCGTCGCATGGGCTTCCGTGCCGACCTGACCCGCGTCAAGATCACCGCGATCACCACCAAGTAGAGAAGGGGCTGACAACTCATGGCACATAAAAAGGGCGCATCATCCACCCGTAACGGCCGCGACTCGAACGCTCAGCGCCTCGGCGTGAAGCGCTTCGGCGGTCAGGTCGTCTCGGCCGGCGAGATCATCGTCCGCCAGCGCGGCACCCACTTCCACCCCGGCGTCAACGTCGGCCGTGGCGGCGACGACACCCTGTTCGCCCTCGCCGCGGGCAGCGTCGAGTTCGGTGCCAAGGGCGGTCGCAAGGTCATCAACATCGTCGGCGCCGACGCGTAGCACCTGATTTCTCCGGATGGGCGAGCTTCGGCTCGCCCATCCGTGTTTAGAGCACCACCGCGTTCCTGCACCACCGCAATTCCAGCACCACCAACCCCAACGGACTGAGACAAACCCATGGCAACATTCGTCGACCACGTGTCGCTCCACCTCAAGGCGGGCAACGGCGGGGATGGCTGCGTCTCGGTCCGCCGCGAGAAGTTCAAGCCCCTCGCGGGCCCCGACGGCGGCAACGGCGGCCACGGCGGCGATATCGTGCTCGTCAGCGACACCGGCGTCACGACGCTCCTCGGCTTCCACCGCAACCCGCACCGCTCCAGCCCGAACGGCGGGCCCGGCATGGGCGACCACCGCTCCGGCAACAACGGCGAAGAGCTCGAGCTGCTCGTGCCCGTCGGCACGGTCGTCACCGACGTCGACGGCAACGAGCTCATCGACATGAACGTGTCGGGCCTCCGCTACGTCGTGGCCGAAGGGGGCATCGGCGGCCTCGGCAATGCCGCTCTCTCGTCGACCAAGCGCAAGGCGCCCGGCTTCGCTCTGCTCGGCACGCCCGGTTGGCAGGGTGACGTCATGCTCGAGCTCAAGGTCGTCGCCGACGTCGCGCTCGTGGGCTACCCCTCGGCCGGCAAGTCGAGCCTCGTCGCCGCCATCTCGGCCGCCAAGCCGAAGATCGCCGACTACCCGTTCACGACCCTGCACCCGAACCTCGGTGTCGTCGAGTCGGGAGCCACGCGCTTCACCGTCGCCGACGTCCCCGGTCTCATCGAGGGCGCGAGCGAGGGCAAGGGCCTCGGGCTCGAGTTCTTGCGCCACGTCGAGCGCTGCTCGGCCCTCCTGCACGTGCTCGACTGCGCCACGCTCGAGCCCGGCCGCGACCCGCTGACCGACCTCGAGGTCATCAAGGCCGAACTGGCGGCCTATCCCGTGCCCGCCGGTCAGCTGCCGTTGCTCGAGCGCGCGCAGATGATCGTGCTGAACAAGATCGACGTGCCCGAGGCGCGCGAGCTCGCTGACTTCGTGCGCGCCGACCTCGAAGGCCAGGGCTACCGCGTCTTCGAGATCTCCGCCGTCTCGCGCGAGGGCCTCCGCGAGCTCTCGTTCGCCCTCGCCGAGGTGGTCGAGGCCGACCGTGCCGCGCGTGCCGCGGAAGAGCTCGAGCGCCCGCGTATCGTCATCCGCCCGCGGGCCGTCAACGAGTCGAAGTTCACCGTCACGGTGGAGGGCGGCACGTACGGCAACCTGTACCGGATCCGCGGCATCAAGCCGGAGCGCTGGGTCATGCAGACGCAGTTCAACAACGAAGAGGCCGTCGGCTACCTCGCCGACCGTCTCAACAAGCTCGGCATCGAAGACCAGCTGTTCAAGGCGGGCGCCGTCGCCGGATCCACCGTCGTCATCGGTGGTGTCGACGGCATCGTCTTCGACTGGGAGCCCACGCTCACCTCGACCGCCGAGCTCATGACCGCCGCTCGCGGAACCGACCCGCGCCTCCACCAGAGCTCCCGCCAGACCCGTAACGAGCGCCGGGAGGAGTACTTCGCCCGCATGGACGCTAAGGCCGAGGCACGCGCCGAGCTGATGCGCGAGCGCGCGGCCGGCCTGTGGACGGACGACGACGGATTCGAGGTCGACCCAGCCGTTCGCGACGCCGCCGAGCTCAGCGACGCCGACGCCCGCGATCAGGCCGAATTCGGCGACGAGGGCGACAGCACGCGCGAGAACGACAGCGCGCGCGAGAACGACAGCGCGCCCGAGAACGACACCGCACGAGAGGCCGACGAGAAGGCGTGACCGAGATCGAGGCCGGAGTGGGCACCGCAGAGCAGCAGGATCCCCCTCCCGCGGCAGCTCCGGTCGCCGTGTCGCGTGGTCCGCTTCGCTCGCGTGCCGACGTCCCGGCCGCTCGCCGCATCGTCGTCAAGGTGGGGTCGTCGTCGATCAGCGGGCCCAACGCCGATCAGATCGGCCCGCTCGTTGACGCTCTCGCCGACGCCTACGGCCGAGGATCCGAGGTCATCCTGGTCTCGTCGGGCGCTATCGCGACCGGCATGCCGTACCTCAATCTCGACGGCCGTCCGACCGACCTCGCGACCCAGCAGGCCGCCGCCGCGGTTGGGCAGAACGTGCTCATCTACCGGTATCAGGAGAGCCTTCGCCGCTACGGCATCGTGGCGGGCCAGGTGCTGTTGACCGCCGGCGACATCGATAATCCCACGCACCGGTCGAACGCCCAGCGCGCCATGGAGCGTCTGCTGAAGCTGCGCATCCTGCCGATCGTCAACGAGAACGACACCGTCGCCACGCACGAGATCCGCTTCGGCGACAACGACCGCCTCGCTGCCCTCGTCTCGGAACTGGTCGAGGCCGATCTCCTCGTTCTGCTCTCCGACGTCGATGCGCTCTACACGCGTCCGCCGCACGAGCCCGGCGCCGTCAAGATCACCGACGTGGTCTTCGGCGACGACCTCGCCGGCGTGACCTTCGGCTCGGCCGGAGCGGCCGGCGTCGGTACCGGCGGGGCAGGCACCAAGGTCGCCGCCGCACGCTTCGCGACGGAGGCCGGCACACCGGTTCTCGTGACGTCGACCACGCTCGTCGCCGAAGCGCTCTCGGGCGCCGATGTCGGCACGTGGTTCGGGGCGAGCGAGGGTGCACCGGCCGAGACAGCAGGCTGAGCTCGGCTCCGCGGATCCTGCCGCTGCAAACGCCTCTCGTCGACCTGACCGGGGCTGAGGATCCGATGAGCCGGCACTACACTCGGCGCATGTCGATCTCCGAAGTCGCCACGACCGCCCCCGAGACGCTCCCGCTCGACGGGCTCGACCCCGCCCTCGTGGCGAAGCTCGAACTCGCCCGTTCGGCCTCCCGGGCGCTCGCCACGGCGACGGCCGACGTCAAGAACACGGGGCTCACCGCCATCGCCCGAGCGGTGCGGTCGCAGAGCTCGCGAATCATCGCCGCCAACGAACTCGACCTGGCTCGCGGAAGCGACTCGGGAATGACGCAGGGGCTGCAAGACCGGCTCCGGCTCGACGAGGTCCGTCTCGACTCCCTCGCGGAGGCCACCGAGCTCATCGCGACGCTCGTCGACCCGGTGGGGGAGGCTCTTCGCGGCAAGATCCTGCCGAACGGCTTGCAGCTGACGCAGGTGCGAGTGCCCTTCGGCGTCGTCGGAGCGATCTATGAGGCTCGGCCGAACGTCACCATCGACATCGCGGCGCTTGCCCTGAAGAGCGGCAACGCCGCAGTCCTGCGAGGGGGGAGTGCTGCTGAGAGCACCAACCGCGTACTCGTCGAGGTCATCCAAGAGGCCCTCGAGTCGGCGGGTCTGCCCCGCGATGCCGTCCAGACCATCGACGAGTTCGGCCGCTCCGGCGCCACCGATCTGATGCGAGCTCGCGGCTACGTCGACGTACTCGTTCCGCGGGGGAGTGCGCAGCTGATCGACACGGTCGTGCAGGAGTCGAAGGTCCCCGTCATCGAGACCGGGGCGGGCGTGGTCCACGTGTTCCTCGACGAGTCGGCCGACGGCGACTGGGCCCGTGACATCGTGCACAACGCCAAAGTGCAACGGCCAAGCGTCTGCAACGCTCTCGAGACGCTGCTCGTGCACGAGGCGGCCGCCGAACGCCTCCTGCCCAGCGTGCTGGCCGACCTTCGCGCGGCGGGCGTCACGATCCACGCCGACGAGCGAACCCGTGCGCTCTTCGCCGACTCGGTGCCCGCGACCGCCGACGACTGGGCCACCGAGTACATGTCGCTCGACCTCTCGGTGAAGGTGGTCGACTCGATCGACGAGGCGATGGACCACATCGCCCGCTATTCGACCCATCACACCGAGTCGATCATCACCAACGACCTCCGCAACACGGAGCGCTTTCTGGCCGAGGTCGACAGCGCGGTCGTCATGGTCAACACCTCCCCGCGATTCACCGACGGGGGCGAATTCGGCTTCGGCGCAGAGGTGGGCATCTCGACGCAGAAGCTGCACGCTCGAGGGCCGATGGGGCTCCCCGAGCTCACCAGCAGCAAATGGATCGTTCGCGGGTCGGGGCAGGTGCGCGGCTAGCGCCTCGGTGAAGGCTAGACTCGACCGGTAGTACTGCCTGAACGGAGACCTCGCACATGATCACCAGCATCCTGGCCGCAGAAGAGCAACTCGCACCGGTTTTCGCGCCCGCGCCCGTCATCGCACTGATCGCGGCCGCCGTGTTCACGATCCTCGGCTTCGTCGTCTTCAGCTACAAGAACGTCGCCAACCGCGGCTACACCGGACCCGGTCATGACGACCAGCAGCCCGTGCACCACACCGTCGACACCGACAGCCTTCCGATCGACGAGTTCGGTCACCCCAAGGCCAACTGAGCAGCGGCCCGCAGGCCCTCCTCGTGACGACCGAAGCCTCCGTGTCGACCGATCAGTTGACGGCAGTTCGCTCGGCTGTTGGGGTGTCCGCGCCTCTGCGCCGCATCGGCGTCATGGGTGGCACCTTCGATCCCATCCACAACGGTCACCTCGTGGCAGCCAGTGAGGTCGCCACCGAATTCGATCTCGACGAGGTCGTCTTCGTGCCCACCGGTCAACCCTGGATGAAGAGCGGTCCGGGTCACCGAGTGGTGACGGAGGCCGAGCACCGCTACCTGATGACGGTGATCGCGACCGCGTCGAACCCGATGTTCACGGTCAGCCGCGTCGACATCGATCGTCAGGGCGCGACCTTCACGATCGACACTCTTCGCGACATCCGCGCCGAGCACCCCGACGCCCAGCTCTTCTTCATCACGGGTGCCGACGCCGTGGCGCAGATCCTCGACTGGAAAGACGTGCAGGAGCTCTGGGAGCTCGCGCACTTCGTCGCCGTGTCTCGGCCAGGACACGACCTCAGCGTCAGCGGCCTCCCAGAGAGCGAAGTAAGCTTGCTGGAGGTTCCCGCACTGGCGATCTCATCGACCGACTGCCGCAGCCGAGTCGGTCGGGGCTCTCCCGTCTGGTACCTGGTACCCGACGGCGTCGTCCAGTACATCTCGAAGCACCACCTGTACGAAGACGCCTCTGTCGAACCGCAGAGCATCACCGCACCGAGTACGAGCACAGAATCGGTCGAAGCGACCGTGACGGAGACTGAATGAGTTCGACAGACGGCCAGCCGCCACTCACCAGGCGGCAGGTGCGCGACCTCGAAAGGGCGAAAGAGGCGGGCGAGGCGATCACGGGGAGCATCTCGGTCGTCTCCGGTTCTCCCGTTCCGTCTGCCATGCCCGTGTCGTCCACAGCACCCGCGTCGTCGAAAGCACCCGTGTCGTCTCGAGCTCCCGGTTCGTCGAGTGCACCGGGGTCGACTTCGGTAACGGGCACCGGTCGCCCGGCAGCTGCCGCTCCGGCACCCGGCTCGATCGCAGCCCCCGGCCAGGGGCCGACCCGTCGAGAGCTTCGCGCTCAGCGCGACGCACTCCAGCCTGCCGATGCAGCGCCCGTACCCCTTCGGGCACCCCGACCGACGACGGCCGAGGGAGCCAGCGAGCGAGGGCTCTCTGACGCCCTGAGCCACGTGGCCGACATCGAGAATGGCACGCCCAGGCCCATCATCCCCCCGCGTGAGGCGCAGCCCATGCCCGCGGCCCCGATCCCGGCCGACGACGTCGACGACGCCGACGACGAGGTCGAGTCAGCCGGAACACCGGCGCCGCGGTCCGTGCACCGCTCGCCGGCGGTGGAAGAGCCTCTCGTCGAGACGCCGTCGGTCGCGGACGCGGCCGACGAGGGCCCGCGTCGACGTGGCACTGGTTCGACCCACAACACGGCCTCGCCCTCGGGTTCCGCACCCGCTCCGTCGTCGGTGCCCACGGTGTTCCCCCTGACGCTTTCGGGCTCCGAGAATGGCCCCGGTAAGGCTGCAACGCGTGCCGTCCCGGATCCTGCGCCCTCCCCTTCGTCGTCGCCGTCCGTTTCGGTCCCGTCGGCTCCGTCCGCTTCGTCGTCTTCTCCCGCGTCGGCGGCCCAGGCGGTTCCGAGAGTCACGCCGCCGATCGAGATCCCGCCCGTTCAGCCGCCCGCGGCCGAGAAGGCCGACGTAGCCGGAAGCAAAGGTGCGAGCACACCTCGCGTCCCGGCCTCGGTGCCCGAGTTGCCGACCCCCTACACGCCGCCGACCGGCCACTGGTCGACGCAGGCCGAGCGCGACGACGACGCCCACGGGCCCGTCGGTGGCAGTTTCAGCTCGTCGACCGGGCAGCACAACGCGCTCATCCTCGGCGACGACCGCCTCCCCGATGTCACCGGCGCCCTGAACGCCACCGGCGAAGTGATCATCACCGGATCGATCGACCTTCCGCGCAGTCTCGCGACGACCGGGTCGCACCACATCCAGCGCATCGACGGCGCCGACATCGATCGCATGCTCGAAGAGGGCGATCGCGAGCCCGAGGGCAACGACGCCACTCCTGTGCGAGCCAGTCGGGCCGTGAGCGCCAACACCTCGACCCGGCAGGTCGTGCTCGCCGGGGGCAAGCCCAAGACCAATCGCCTGCCAATCGTCGCTACGATCTGTGGCGCAGCCGTGGTTGTTGTTATCGTGGGTGGCGTCGTCGTCGGTTTCGTCACCGGCGTCCTGTAACTTTCTTCCCTCGCATCGAGCTTCACGTCGCGTGGTCGGTCTAGCCGGCCGTGACTCGACGTTTCACCCAAAGGAATCCGTGACAGCCACTCCCCGTGCCATCGAGCTCGTTCAGCTCGCCGCCCGTGCCGCCGACTCGAAGCAGGCTGACGATCTCGTCGCCCTCGACGTCTCCGAGCCCCTCGCCCTGACCGACGTGTTCCTCCTCGCCTCCGGGCGCAACGAGCGCAACGTGATCGCCATCGCCGGCGAGGTCGAAGACAAGATGCTCGAGGCGGGTGTCAAAGCTCTCCGCCGTGAGGGCCGCGCCGAGGGGCGATGGATCCTGCTCGACTTCGGCGACGTCGTCGTGCACGTGTTCCACGACGAAGACCGCCAGTTCTACTCGCTCGAGCGCCTCTGGAGCGACTGCCCCGCCATCGCGCTCGAATTGGAGACGACCTCGCAAGACGCGTAGTCGTCGGGCTCCGTTGCCTCGGCGCCAGGTCCGACTGACGCCGGGCACACGTCGCTTACCGTTTCACGCACCGCTTACCGACTAAACGGTGAGTCATGCGTAAAACGGTGAGCGAACCAGAGTCGTCGCACGTGGTCGAGACGGCTCGAAAAGTGTAGTAATCTTACAGGGTTGCTCCGGCCGGTAAGGCCAAAAGCAACACAAAGTTTGGGTCTGTGGCGCAGCTGGTAGCGCACCTGCATGGCATGCAGGGGGTCAGGGGTTCGAGTCCCCTCAGATCCACCAAGCAAACACTCACGCAGCAACCGGTTCGACACACGACATGGCCTCTCCCGAGCGGAGGGGCCATTTTTCGTCACAGGGGGGCGCATGCACCGACGACTCCATCCAGCGGAACGTCTCGCCCTCGTCGTCATTCTCGGGGCCATCCTGACGATCACCTTCTGGCCCACCCGGGTCGACGCGCCCATCGATGCCGGCCTCGAATCGGCACTGGCGGGGTGGCACGCTCGTGGCCTCCCCGGGTTCGTCGACTACGGTTTCGTCCAGACCTCGGCGAACGTGCTCTTCTTCGCGCCGTTCGGAGCCCTCGTCGCGTCGGTGCTGCTCGTGCGGCTGTGGTGGTCGGCGGGGGTGCTCGGCTTGGCGCTGTCTCTCGTGGTGGAGGGGAGTCAGGCCCTCTTTCTGCCCGATCGTGTGGCGTCTGCCGGTGATCTCGCCGCGAACACGGCCGGGGCCCTCATCGGGGCCGCTGTCGTCGCGCTGGTGCGGCGAGTTCGGTCTCGGCGCCGAGAGTGCCCGAACGGCCCTCCAGCCGCCGTGTAGGCGACCATCTGGCCACTCTCGGCCGGGACGGCCACTGAACTGCGCGCCAGCGCGAACGCGCGCAGGTGTCATGCCGCCCCAGATGTGTCAAGGGGACTCCTCCAAGAGGGCGCTCCCCAGCTTCACCGGGTACGACCGAGGGATGGAACGTATCCACTATGTAGACGGCTCGGTTGTGACCGGAACCGCCATTGCCCAGTCGCTCCTCCGCTTCGGCGAGGCATTGGCTCGCAGGCAGTCGTCTGCGACCGTCCGGATTCCTACACGCCAGGCCGACGGGGCAGTCGGATCGGCGACCTTCCTGCTGGGGCCGGCTAGCCAGATGGTCACCGAATCCGAGTCGAGCCCCTACGACGAGTTGGTCGACGAGGCCCTCGTGTCCACATTCGAGCGCGAGGCGAGTCTGTTGGGGGTGCCGCGGGTGCAGATCGACGACCAACCGACGGCCGCCGCCGAGCTGAGCGTCAGCCTCGACGTCGACGAGAGCTAATTCGACGCCGAGGTCGCTGCCTCAGTTGATGCAGGGGATCGAACTGTCGGCTGCGCTGGTTGCCTGGTCGCTGGATCCTTTGGTCTTCGATGTTCCCGACGTGCCCGACCCCGAAGACGAGGATCCGTCCGACCCCGCTGAACCCGACGTCGCGGTCGATTTCGCCGCTGCACCGTCGGTGCCCAGCACGACCGTGACGTTAGCGACACCCGTGACGGCCTCGAGGGTCGCTCCGGGCACGTACTTCGCGACCAGCTTGGCCTCGGCCGCCCTCGATGCCGGGTACTGGACCGTCGTGGCCTCCCGTGTCGACACCGACGAGACCGCCGTCGTTGAGAAGCCCGCGGTCGACAGGGCCGACGAACTCGCCAACGCGGCGCCGTCGACGCCGCTGCCGTTCAGCACGCTGACCGTGACCTCGCTGGGCTTCACGGCCGCGGCCGCAGAGGTCGTGCTGCTGGTCGACTCTTTCGTCTCGTCGAGCGAGGCGATGAACGAGGGCATCTTGGCGGTATCGACCTGCACGATCGAGACGGCCGTGCCGCCGACGGTGATGGTCGGGGTTCCCGAGGTGGGAATGCTCGTCGATTCGAGATCGCCGCCCGCGAGCCCCCTTAGCTGCGTCGCGAGGGTTAGCCAGTTGAGGTCGGGGTCGGTCTGAATGGCCGAGCTCGCCGCGGTGAGTGCGGAGTTGAGCTTGCCGGGGTTGAGGATCGTGCCGGCGGAGAGGAAGTTCTTCGCCTCGCGGCTGAGGAAGTAGCGCTGCCGCGCCTGTCGATCAAAGTCGCCGTTGGGGAGTCCGTGGCGTTGGCGAACGAACGCCAGGGCCTGCTTGGCATCGAGGGTCGACACTCCCGCGGGGGCCTTAAAGGTCGAATAATTGTCGTCGACGGCGTCGTTGAGGCAGACCTTGATCGGCCCGAGTGATTTCGCGACGTCGTAGAAGCCGAGCATCGAGATGCGGACGAAGTGGTCGATGTGCAGTCCGCTGACGTTCTCGATCGTCTTCACCAGGAGTTGCGCACCCCCGGCGTCGCCGCCCTTCTGGCTGCCGTAGACGAAGGCGGCGTTGAGTTTTCCTTCGCCGTAGCCGGGGATGTCCACCCACGAGTCGCGGGGGAACGAGATGAGCGAGGCCTTCGCCCCGCCGTCCGGGATGTGGAGCACGAGCATCGTGTCGGTATTCGTGCCGCCGCCGTCAGCGGTGGTGCCGAGTTCGGCGAGCTCGGCCGCGGAAGCATTGGCGGGCCGGTGATCATCGCCGACGAGCAGGATGTTCTCGCCCGACGACGAGGCGACCGAGGTCGTTGAGGGGATCGCGTCGATGTGCGTCACGCCTCCGACGAAGTGGTTGTAGTTGTAGACCGCGTAGCCGACGGTCGCTACGAGCAGGGCGACGACGACCACGGCGACCCATCGGACGACGTGTCGCGGGCGGACGCGGAGTCGCGTGCGAGGTGAATCGGACATTCCGGAACCCAATCATCGGTTGCAGTGACGGAACCGAAGACTAACCGAGAGCATCGGGACGTTCCGTGGAAAAGGGGTCTCCGACGCACAAAGTCAGCCCTGCGAAGGGGTTCGGGCGGTACCAGCGGGGGAGGAGCGGGGCGCCGTTCGCGTCACGGGCCATACTTGAGCGGATGACGTCGTTGAAGAGCGGGAGCACGAGCTCGAACGCGCTTGCCCTGCTCGTGGCCGGGTGCTTCTTCATGGAGAACCTCGACTCGACCATCGTCACCACGGCGGTGCCGAGCATCGCACGCGACCTGCACGTCGACGCGACCAGCGTCGGCGTGACCATCACGGCCTATGTGCTCACCGTCGCCGTGCTGATCCCGGTGACGGGCTGGCTCGCGGATCGCTTCGGGAGCCGAAGGATCCTGCTGACCGCGATCGCCCTCTTCACGCTCGCCTCGATCGCCTGTGCCGCCAGCACCTCTCTGCCGATGCTCGTCGTCGCGCGGGTCGTTCAAGGTATCGGTGGGGCGATGATGGTGCCCGTCGGTCGCATGACCGTCTTACGCGTGACCGAGAAGAAAGACGTGATCCGCGCGGTGGCCTGGCTCACGTGGCCGGCCCTTGTGGCGCCGATCCTCGCCCCGTTCGTCGGAGGACTCCTGACCACGTACGCGTCGTGGCACTGGATCTTCGTCGTGAACGTGCCGCTCGGGATCCTCGGGTTCGTCGTCGCGCTTCGGGTGGTCCCCGGGCGTTCGGATATCCCCGCGGGCGAGTTCGAGCCGACACCGCCCGACTGGCTCGGCCTCGCGCTGACGAGCATCGGCATCGGCTGCCTCGTCTGGGGAACGACGCTGCTCGCCAGCACTCCGGTCGATGTGGCTCAGGCCCTGGTGTTCCTGGTCGCCGGCGCTGTCGGGGTGACGCTTGCCCTGCGGCACCTCCGGCGCACCCCGCAGCCGTTCGTCGATCTGCGTCTGCTGCGGATCCACACCTACGCTGTCGCGCTCGGGGGAGGATCCGCCTACCGGTTCGTCATCAGCGCGATTCCGTTCGTGCTGCCGCTGCTCTACCAGGGTGCGTTCGGCTGGACGCCGCTGCAGGCGGGGAGTGCGATCCTCTTCCTCTTCGCCGGGAACCTCGGCGTGAAGCCCGCCACCACCTGGATGATCCGCACGTTCGGGTTCCGGCGGCTGCTGCTCGTCGCGCACGTCGTCGGGGTGGTCTGCCTCCTCGGCATGTCGACCTTCCGCCCCGCGACCCCGTTCGGCCTCATGATCGCGGTGCTCGTGCTTTCGGGAGCGGCACGGTCGGTGGGCTTCACGGCGTACAACACGCTCACCTACGCCGACGTCGAGAAGCCGCAGATGACTGGGGCCACCGTGCTCGACTCGACGATCCAGCAGATCGCCATCGGCGCCGGAATCGCCCTGGGCGCCGTGGCGATCTCGGCCGGTCGGCTGATCGGCGCTCCGACGAACGCGTCGCCCGTGTTCGCCTACGACTTCGCGCTCGCAGTGATCGCCGTCGTGATGCTCGCCGCACTGATTCCGGCGTGGCGATTGCCGGTGTCGGCCGGTGCGTCGCTGATGGCGCGCTGACGGGCTGCACGCGCAAACGACTCAGACCCGCACGGGTGGCCTAGACATCCGCCCTAGGGCAGGTGTCTGAGCCGATTGTGCGGGTCTGAGCCGACTGAGCGGGTCTGAGCCGATTGAGCGGGTCTGAACCGACTGTGCGGGTCTGACGCGGTGCTACCTACTGCGCGGCGGCGAGGCCCTCGGCGAGTGGCGTCGTGGGGCGGCCGATGAGTCGGGCGAGGGCACCGCTCGTCTCGGCGAGCAGGCCGTCGCGGATGTTGCCGTCGAGCGCGACCACGAATCCGACCGTGCCCTCGTCGAGCCCGAACCCCGTGAGCTGCTCGGCGTGCTCCTCGGGGGTGAGCGCACGATACGAGACGGGCGATCCGATGATGCCGGCGATGGCCTCGGCGAGCTCGGAGAAGTTCCAGGCGTAGTCGCCCGAGAGTTCGAAGATCTCGCCCGCGGTCGTGTCGTCGAGGAGTGCGACGGCGGCCGCCTCGGCATAGTCTTTGCGGCTCGCACTGGCGACCCGTCCGTCGCCGACGCTCGCCGTGATCTCGCCGGACTCGCGGGCCTTGCCCACCTCGCCGACGTAGTTCTCGGTGTACCAGCCGTTGCGGAGGATCGTGAAGGGCACTCCCGAGGCACGCAGGTGCTCTTCGGTGGCCTTGTGCTCCGGGGCGAGGATGAGCGCGGTGTCGTCGGCGTGCGGGGCGCTCGTGTAGACGATGCGTGCCACGCCCGCGGCCTTCGCCGCATCGATCACGGCAGTGTGCTGCGGAACGCGCTGCCCGACGGCGTCGCTCGACACCAGCACGACGACGTCGCCGGCACCGAGAGCGGCCGCGATCGTCTCGGGCTTCGAGTAGTCGAGCGTCGCGGTCGTGACGCCATGGTCGGCGAGGCTGGCGATCTTCGTCGTGTCGCGGGCCGTCGCGACGATGCTCGACGGCTCGGCGCCGCGCGCGAGGAGGGCGTCGACGATGAGGGCTCCGAGCTGGCCGGAGGCGGCGGTGACGATATACGACATGAGTGGTTCCTTTCGAGGGGTGTGACTGCCTCAACCCTTTCTATCGCACGATTCTTCCCCACGCGCAGTACGCACCTTTTGGTAAGTTAGTGGAATGGACGTCAGTTTCGCGGTGCACCGGGAGCGACCGGGCTTCGCCGGTGGCAAATACCCTGCCGATTGCTCGAGCCGCATCGTGCTCAATCACATCACCAGTCGCTGGGGCGTGCTCGTGCTGCTGTCGCTCGAGCGGGGCACCCTGCGCTGGGGCGAACTGAGGCGCGAGGTCGAGGGGATCAGCGAGAAGATGCTCGCGTCGACGCTCAAGACGTTCGAGGCCGACGGGATCCTGCACCGCGAAGCGCAGCCGACCGTGCCGCCGCGGGTCGATTACACCCTCACCGAGCGCGGTCGCGAAGTCGCGACGCGACTCATGCCGCTGATGGACTGGATCGCCGACAACGCCGACGACATCGTCGGAGAGCGCTGACGACTCACGCGGTCAGGAGATCGCGGCCGCCCGGGTCAGCACCATGATGTCCATCCGGCCGGTCTGGACGACCTCGCCGTGCTGATTCGCGAGCGTCACGGTGCGCTCGACGATGCCGGTCGTGCCGGACGACGTCAGGCGGGTCGACAGCACCTCGACCGTGCAGGTCACCGTGTCGCCGATGAACAGCGGGGCGACGAACCTCCACCCGTCGATGCCGAGCAGGGCGACGGCGGAACCGTCGAAGACGCCGGTCCGCGAGATGAGCCCGAGGCACAGCGAGGTGCCCAGCACGCCGTGCACGATTCGCTGACCGAAACGAGTCGACTTCGCGAACTCGGCATCGGTGTGCACCTGGTTGTTGTCGTTTGTCCAGCTGGCGAACGATATGACGTCGGCTTCGGTGATGGTGCGACCGGGGGTGACGAACGTCTGCCCGGCCGACAGGTCTTCGAGATAGTGCGGCACGCCGTCAGTCTACGAGCGGGCCCGCCCGGAGCGGACGAGGATCCGACCCACCGCCGCGACACCGACCCCGATCAGTGCCCCGCCGACCACGTCCGAGAGCCAGTGCGCTCCCACGTGCAGACGCGAGTAGCCCACCACCGCGGCGATCGGGACGACAGCGACAGCCAGAGCCGGATTCTCGATCGCGACGCCCGACGCGAAGGCGGCCGCGCTTGCCGTGTGGCCCGACGGGAACGACGCCGACTGCGGGAAGACCTTCAGCTGACGCGCGACAGGTACGTCGGCGGCGACCGGACGGTGCCCGCCGAAGATCGGCTTCGCGACGAGGTTCGCCACCGCGCTCGACCCGGCGAGCGACAGGAGCCCACGCACCGCCGCTCGGCGGCCGGTCCGCCCGGTCAGGGCGAGCCCGGCAGCGACGGCGTACCAGAGCAGCCCGTTGTTGGCGCTGGTCGTCAGACCGAGCAGGGCGCGATCGGCACGGGCTCTCGGGGTGGAGCCGTTGATGCGGCGACCGACCTGCTGGTCGAAGGCGAGGATCGACCGGGGAAGGATGCTGGGGGTGTCAGAGGACGAAGGCGGGCGAAGGGGCACCGCAACACCTAACCACGGTTCGTTGTTCACCCGCCGTCAACCGCTCCGACGTAGCGTCGCGCCATGGCAAAGGAACTCGACCAGATCGTCGACGTCGCTATCGTCGGCGCCGGAATCGTCGGCCTCGGGCACGCTCTCGCAGCCGTCGACCGCGGCCTCTCCGTGCTGGTCATCGACCGCACGAGTCGGCAGAACGGATCGACGATCCGCAACTTCGGCCACGCCTGCATCACCGTGCAGGCGGGGGCCGCGCAGGTGCACGCCGATCGGAGTCGCGAACTCTGGTTGCGGCTCCGCGACGAGGCCGGACTCTGGATGCGCGACACCGGCGGCTACGTCGTGGCCCGCGCGGAGGACGAGCTGGCCGCACTCCGCGAATTCGCCGCGCGGAGGCCGGGGAGTGCGCGGATCCTCGACGCCTCGTCGACGGCCGCCGCCACCGGCGCCGACCCCGCCGTAATCGTCGGCGGGGCGCACCTCCTCGACGACCTCCAGGTCAACCCCCGCGAGGCCGCGGCCCAGATCACCGCCTACCTCGAGTCGCGCGGGGTGCAGTTCCAGTTCTCGACCGCGGTGCGCACGATTCGCTCGGGGCGCCTGCACACCACCCGCGGCCGCGTCGGCGCCGACCAGATCATCGTCGCCGTGAACTACGACGTCGACCAGCTGTTTCCCGAGCTCGGAGCCGCGTACGAGGTCGAACGCTGCGGACTCGACATGCTGCGCGTGCGGATGCCCGAGCTGCGCGCGCCCCTCTCGGGCCCCGTGCTCACCGGCTGGTCGATGCTGCGCTACTCCGGCTTCGCGACGTCACCATCGCTTGCGGCTGTCCGATCGCGCCTCTTCGCATCGGCACCGGCACTCGCGGCCCGCGACGTCAACCAGATGTACACGCAGTTCGCCGACGGAACGGTCGTCGTCGGCGACACCCACTACCGTGACGACACCGTGACGCCGTTTCAGGAGGAGGCGGCGTTCGACGCGCTGCTCGACGAGACGGCCGGATTCTTCGGCGTCGCGCGGGCGGGCATCGAGGTCGCCGAGCGGTGGCAGGGCGTCTATGCGTCGGCGCCGGCGGAGTTCTTGGTCGACGAGCCTCTCGACGGGGTGCGCGTCGTGTCGGTCACCACCGGTATCGGCATGACGACGGGCCTCGGGCTCGCCGACCGCGTGATGTCAGAGATCTACGAGCCCGTCGGGGAGTAGCGCGGGGTGCGCCCCGGGCGCCCCGGGGCGCCGAGATCGCACTTGGGGTCGGGTGGGGGCGACCACTACTGCGATCTCGGCGCGACGTGGCCCGATCTGCGGCTGGCGCGGGGCGCTGAGCGTAGATCGGGCCATCTCGCGCGGGCGGGTGCGGGCGGGGTGACCCGAGGCCGGGCGCGACGACGCCCCCGCACGCGAGCGTGCGAGGGCGTCGGGGTGGAGCTCAGTGGCTAGTGAGCCACCGCGGGCTCGGGTGTGGTCGACGTCGGGGTGGATCCTTCGGATTTGTCGGCTTTGTCTGCCGCTGCTGCCACAGCCTCGGCGCGAGCTCGCGTGTCAGCGCGAGTGCGGAACAGGCTCACGGCCAGCACTGCGCCGATCGCGAAGAAGCCGGCGCCCCAGAAGTAGGCCGTCGAGTAGCTGTGCACCGCCGCTTCGGCCGCCGTCTGAGCCGTCGCGGGCAGGTGCGAAGCCACGTAGCTCGTCGCGGCGCTCGCGGCCAGCGTGTTGAGCAGCGCGGTACCGATCGAACCACCGACCTGCTGGCTCGTATTGACCATGGCGGAGGCGACTCCGGCATGGCCGCGGTCGATGCCGAGCGTCGCCGTCTGAATCGACGCCGGCATGATCGAGCCCATGCCGAACCCGAGCACCATCAGCGCCGGAAGCACGTCGCGGGCATAGGAGCTGTCGAGACCGAGGCGCGTCAGGTAGAGCATGCCGAGGGCACCCAGGACCATGCCGAAGGGCACCATGATCTTCGGGCCGAACCGCGGCACGAAGATGTTGGTCGAGAGCTGCGCCGCGAGGATCAGCATGCCGATCATCGGGAGGAACGAGACTCCGGTCTGGATCGGTGTGTAGTTCAGAGACGTCTGAAGGTAGTAAGTGACGAAGAGGAAGATGCCGAACATGCCGGCACCTGCGATCATCACCGACAGGTAGGCGGCACCGCGGTTGCGGTCGAGGATCACGCTGAGGGGCAGGAGCGCGTGGGTCGCGCGACGCTGCCAGAGCACGAACGCGACGAGCAGGATCCCGGCACCCGCCAAGAAGCCCCAGGTCAGGGCCGACGACCAGCCCTCTGTCTCGGCGTTCGAGAAGCCGTAGACGAGGGAGAAGAGAGCGGCCGAGACGAGGATCGTGCCGGGCACGTCGAGCTTCGGGCGAGGGCCCTGGCGTGGCACGGTCGTGACGAAGAGCACGGCGCCGATGACGGCGATGATCGCGATGACGACGTTGATGTAGAGGTTCCAGCGCCAGTCGAAGTTCTCGGTGAGAACGCCACCGAGGAGAAGGCCGATCGCGCCGCCGGCGCCGGCGATGGCGCCGAAGACACCGAACGCCCGAGCGCGCTCCTTCGGAATCGTGAAGGTCGTGGTGAGCACGGCCAGAGCCGTGGGGGCGAGGAGTGCGCCGAAGGCCCCCTGAAGCGCGCGGGCGAAGACGAGCATGCCGAAGCTGCCCGCGGCACCGCCCAGGGCGGAGGCCAGCGCGAAGCCAATGAGGCCGATGATGAACGTGCGCTTACGGCCGATGAGGTCGGAGAGGCGGCCGCCGAGCAGCAGCAGGCTGCCGAAGGCGAGTGAGTAGGCGGTGACGATCCATTGCCGATCGCCGTTGGAGAAGCCGAGGTCGGTCTGAGCGCTCGGGAGAGCGATGTTCACGACGGTCGAGTCGAGCACGACCATGAGTTGCGCCAAGGCGACGGTGGTGAGGGTCCACCACCGACGCGAAGCCACGGCGGGAGTACCGGTCGTGGCAGAAGGAATCGAAGACATGTCGAGGACTCTATACGGTTCTGACCAGTTTCGGAACTGTAGAGTTTCGCAATCGAAAGTCGTACACTGGGGCGACCAAAGAAAGGGGTCTGCCGCGATGACGCACGTCGATCCCGCACCGGTCAAACTCGGCCGCAAGCGCGACCATTCCCGTGATCCCGAGATACTCCAGGCCGCGATCGACGTTTTGGCCGAGACGGGCTACGACCGCATGACCATCGAGATGGTCGCGACGAGGGCGAAGGCCGGTAAGGCCACGCTGTACCGACGATGGTCGTCGAAGAGCGAGCTCGTCATCGACGCCATCGCGTGCATGAAGCGCGGCACCACCCCTGACGTCCTGCCCGACACCGGCACCCTCCGGGGTGATCTCGTGGCGATGATCAAGCCGCACTCCATCGAAGACAACGAGAAGAAGCTCAAGGTCATGGCGGGCATCGTCGCTCTGCTGGCGCACAGTCCCGAGATGTCGGCGGCGGTCAACAGCGCCATCGTCGAGCCGCGGGTCGAGATCAACCGACGTCTGCTGCAGCGCGCGGTCGACCGGGGCGAGATCTCGGGCGACTGCAACATCGACGAGCTGGCCCTCATCTCGCCCTCGATGGTCGCCTATCGCACGCTGATCTTGAAGCAGCCGGTCGATCGCGACTTCCTCGTCGGTCTGATCGACGGCGTCGTGCTGCCAGCAGTCGGGTTGCGCCTCCCCGAGAGCGAGCCGGAGGCCGTTGTTCGGGTCGCGCTCGCGACCAGCCAGACACAGCTGCACGACTAAGCGGGCTACTGAGGGCGCCCACCCGCGGTAGTGCAGCTTCAGGCGGCGGCGGCGCCGGGCGTGGGCCGCCCACGATCGCGGCGGTTCCGAGCGCGGCGCACGGCGACCGTCACACCGGTGATGACCACGAGCACGACGAGCAGGGCCACGAGCGCGAGTGCGACCAACGAGACATCCGACGCCTGGTTTATCAGCTCGAAGGAGTCGGCCAGGGGCTGCGTGCTGTATCGCGCAGGTTGGCCCAGCACCCCGAAAGCAGCGTCGACGCGCGCTCGGAGAACTAGCGCGAGGCTGACCGAGACAGCGGCGGCGAGTGCTACGAACACGAGGATGGCGGGCCAGATGAGGCGGCGGCGGGGCATGGTTCCGATGCTAGCGGGGGAGATGACCCACCCGTTTCCTGTCCCGCCTGGAGCGCATTCGAGGGGGAGCGGATCGGCCTGCCCCCGTTCGAGCGCTCCCCGAAAGCGGGCTCGTGCGCCCTCGTTGCGGTGGCCTACCTTCATTTCAGGAGGTCACATCATGGACGACGCACAGCTCCACGACGAGGGAGTGTCACAGCTCGCGCTCGGCGCTCAGGGCGATTACGGCGACTACGGCCGCGTCTCGGTGAGCGACGACTGGCTCGAAGAGCGCATTCGTCTGTACGGCTCCGACTGACTCCCGGCGAGAGGCAAAGTCTCGCTCGGAGACGTCGTGCGGCGGGCCACCCCTACTGGCTCGTCGCACGGCCACATCCTGTCCAACCCGGACGACTGAGGATCCGGCCACTCCCGCTCGCCCCGCCGAATTGGAAGGAAAAACCTCGTTCGGCAGGCACGATCATCGCGATCCGGGCGCAGTCGGGGCGGGTTTCTCCTTCAAATTCGGAAGCGCACGGAGCCCGATCGCCGACACGGCCGACCCGAGCACCAGCAGCACGGCGACGACGACGAGCACACGGTGGAATCCCGCGACGTCGAGCACGCCGCCGGTGATCACGCCGACGAACGCGATCGCCACCAGCCCGGCCACCCGCGAAATCGCGTTGTTGACGGCCGACGCGATGCCGGCCTCGGCGGGTCGGATCTCGCCGAGCACGGTCGAGGTGAGCGGCGTCACCGTAACCGTCATCCCGAGTCCGAACAGCACGACCCCCGGCAGGATCTGCCACCACACGTCGAGCGGTTCGCACACGGTGAGCATCCAGAGGAATCCCGCCGCACTGATCAGCGGCCCGAGGGTCATGAAGGGCCGGGAACCGATCCGGCCTGCCAGGGCACCGATACGACTCGACAGGGCGAGTGAGATGAGCGTCGTCGGCAGGGTGACGAGCCCGGAGACGGTCGCCGGCAGATGGCCGATCTCTTGGACGACAAGCGGGATCATGAGTGTTCCCAGGCTGACCGACGCGTAGATGCCGACGGTCGCGAGGTTGCCGACCGCGAACGCCCGCACACGGAAGAGGCGCAGCGGCATCATCGGATGCGCCGCGCGACGCTCCCAAAGCACGAAAGCCACCAGGCAGGCGAGGCCGCCGACGAGCGCCGCGATCACGAAGGGCTCGTCGAACCCGATCCGCTGGCCCTCGATCAGAGCGAACACCGGCCCTGCCAGTCCCAGCACTCCGAGGATGGCTCCCGGCACGTCGATGTGGGCGTCGCCGTCGACGCCGCGATGGGCATCACGCGGAAGACGGGTGACGAGTACGAGAGTAACGGCCGCCGGAATCACCACGATGCCGAACACCCAGCGCCAGCCGAGCGTGTCGACCAGGCCGCCGCCGACCAGCGGGCCGATCAAGAACGCCACCCCCGTCCAGGCCGTCCAGGTGCCGATCGCCTTGGCCATGGCCGCGCCGGTGAAGGTCGCCGTGATGAGCGCCAGACTCGAGGGCACCAGTAGCGCCCCGGCTATGCCCTGCAGGGCGCGCGCGGCGATGAGCAGTTCGGCGTTCGGTGCGAATGCCGCCAGCAGCGATGTCGCCCCGAAGCCGATCAGTCCCGCCGTCAGAATGCGCAGCCGGCCGAACGTGTCGGAGAGCGAGCCCGCAAGGAGCATCAAGGATCCGAGCGTCAAGAGATACGCATCGACCACCCACTGCTGGAGAGTGACTCCGCCGCCGAGCTCTCGAGCGAGGGCGGGCAGGGCGACAGTGACGATGGAGCCGTCGAGGAAGGCGACGAACGACGCCAGGATCGCGACGAGCAGTACCGTGCGCGAGCGATCAACCGTCATGGGCTCACCCTACGACTCGGGGTCGCCCGTGCCGCCTGCAAATTCGAAGGAGAAACGCGAGCCAGGCGACGAGAGTATGCCGATCCGGGGCCCCCGCACCGCGATTTCTCCTTCAAATTCGGCAGGGGGAGGGAGCGTGCTCACCGGGGAGGCGCCTCGAGAACGACGTCGCCCGGATCCTTGTCGGGCCGCCAGCCGCGCCAGCTCGGCTGCCGAAGCCGGCCGGTCGACGTCCATTCGGCGAACTCGACCTCGCCGACCCGGGACGGAGTGATCCAGTGTGCGTCGCGGGCGTCCGCCGCGGGGACGCCCACAAGAGGCGAGGTCTTCCGGGCAGCCCTCTCGAACACCGGCAGGAGCTCGTCGAGGTCACGGTCGCGAAAACCCGTTCCGACCCGACCGACGTAGCGGAGCCCGTCATCGCCGGGGATGCCGAGCAGCAGCGATCCGACGCCGTTCGCACGCCGCCCCGCACCCGGGCGCCAGCCAGCGACCACGACTTCCTGGGTGAGATGGTGCTTGAGCTTGATCCAGGCACGACTGCGGCGACCAGCCGAGTAGGTGCCGTCGCGGCGTTTCGCGACGACTCCCTCGAGCCGCAGCTTCTTCGAGAACTCCATCGCCTCGTCGAGGTCGCCCTCGAAGGCCGGCGGCACGTCGATGGCGCGCGTCACCTCCACGAGTTCTTCGAGCGCCGACCGTCGGGTGTCGTAATCGTCGCCCTGCAGAGAGCGATCGCCCAGGCGGAGCAGATCGAAGAGAAGGATTCGAACCGGCGCCGTCGACCGCACCCGTTCGATGTCACGGGCCCGCGTCAGCTTCATCCGCGTCTGAAGCAACCCGAAATCGGGCCGCCCCTTGTCGTCGACCGCGACGATCTCCCCGTCGAGAACGGCGCCGGTGACCGGTGCGCCGTCAGTGTCGCGCAGCTGCTCGGCCAGATCGGCGAACTCCGGATACGAGGGCGTCAGGTCGTGACCGTTGCGGCTCGTGAGCGTCACCCGTCCGTCGTCGACGGTGACGATCGCGCGGATGCCGTCCCACTTCAGCTCGTAGGCCCATTCGTCGGAGGTGCCGATGTCGCCCGGAGTGCCCGCGGACGCGAGCATGGGTTCGATCGGGCCGGTGGTGGAGCGGGTGCGCGGCGCGGCTCGGCGAGGGGGTGAGTGCGGTGGGGCCGGATCATTCGGTTCATCCATCATTCGGTGGATCAACCAGTTGGCGTCGGCCTTGCCACCGCCGTGGCCGGTGTGGATGAGTGCGACCTTCCGAGAGCCGCGCTGCTCGCCGTGGAGCACGACGATCACCTCTTTGCCGTCGCGCCACTTCTCGAGCTCGTAGGTGCCCGAATCCCAGATCGTGACCTCGCCCGCCCCGTACTCGCCCTTCGCGATGGTGCCCTCGAAGGTGCCGTATTCGAGCGGGTGGTCTTCGGTCTGCACGGCCAGATGGTTCTGCTTCGGATCGGTCGGCTCGCCCTTCGGCAGCGCCCAGCTGACGAGGACGCCGTCGTGCTCGAGCCGGAAGTCCCAGTGCAGTCGGGAGGCGTGGTGCTCCTGGATCACGAAGCTGGTGCCGTCGGTGCTCTCGGGCGCGCTCGCCGGAACGGGCTCGCTTGTCTTCGACGCGTCGCGCATGGAGCGGTATTTGGCCAGGCGATCCTGCCGATCCCCAGAACCCTGCGGCGCGACGGCGTGCTCGCTGTTGGTGAAATCGTCGGTCAGCTCGCCCGGGGGTACCGGTGTGCCCGAGGACATCTCGGCGAGCGGGTCGCCCCGTCTCTTCAATGCCTTGAGCACGTCGCCGTACTCCAGCTGCCGGAGGCTCTTCGAGGCGAGCTCGCGCCAGGTCCGCGGCATGGCGACCGTCGGGCGGTCGCGCCCGCGCAACGAGTAGGGCGCGACGGTCGTCTTGTTGCCGTTGTTCTGCGACCAGTCGAGCAGCACCTTGCCGCGGCGATCCTGCTTGCCCATCGTGCTCAGCACCAGGTCGGGATGATCGGCCTCCATCGCGCGCGCGAGCTCATGAGCGACATCGCTTACCTGCGCCGCGGTCTGCTTTCCGTCGAGGGCGGCGTAGAGGTGGATGCCCTTGCTACCGCTGGTGACCGGCATCAGGTCGAGGCCCATGCCGTCGACGATCTTCTTGAGTTCGTGAGCGACGACCACGCACTCCGCAAGGCCGACACCCTCACCAGGATCCAGGTCGATCACCAAGCGGTCGGGGTTGCGTTGCGCTCCCCTCGGCCCGAACTTCCACTGCGGCACATGGATCTCGAGCGCGGCGACCTGGCCGAGCCACGTGAGGGTCGCGATGTCGTCGACCATCGGATAGACGCTGGCGTGATCCTTGTGCTCGATGGCATGCCGCGGGACCCAGCTCGGAGCCGAGTCGGGCAGATTCTTCTCGAAGAACACGGGGCCCTCGACCCCGTCGACCCAGCGTTTGCGGGTGGCCGGGCGCCCTTCCGTGTGTGGCAGGAGGAACTCCGCCACCGCGGCGTAGTAGCCGATCACGTCGGCTTTGGTCGTACCGGTGGCGGGGTAGAGCACCTTGTCGAGGTTCGTGAGCTGGAGCGTGTGTCCGCCGACACTGACTCGATCGCTGCGGCCTTTGCCTGCCATGGTGCCCTCCGCCCTAGTAAGCCGGAGTCGCGCCGGCGATCGTGATGGTCGTGCCCGAGGTGTAGCTCGACTCGGGGCTGATGAGGTGCACGTACGCTGCGCCGAGCTCGGCGGGCTGCCCGGGTCGGCCGTACGGGGCCTGCGACCCGAACTGGCTCACGGTCTCGCCATCCGACGAGGCCGGCTGCAGCGGAGTCCAGACGGGGCCGGGAGCGACCGAGTTGACGCGGATCCCCTTCGGTGCGAGCTGCTGCGCGAGCGCTGCCGTGAAGACACCGATCGCCCCCTTCGAGACGGCGTAGTCGAGCTTGTTGGGGGAGGGCTGCGCGCCCTGGATCGACCCGGTGGTGACGATCGAGGATCCCGGCTCCAGATGCGGGATCGCCGCCTGGCTGAGCCAGAAGAGCGAGTAGATGTTCGTTTTGAACGTCGCCTCGAGGCTCTCGGTCTTCATGTCGAGGATGTCTTCGCTGACCTCCTGGTGGGCCGCGACCATGACGAGGGCGTCGAGCCCACCGAGGGCCTCGACCGCGCGTCCGACGAGGTGGAAGCAGAACTGCTCGTCCGAGATGTCGCCCGGCATGAGGACGGCTTTGCGTCCCTCCGACTCGAGGAGGTCGCGCACTTCCTCGGCGTCCGACTGCTCGTCGGGAAGGTAGTTGAGCACCAGATCAGCACCTTCGCGCGACATCGAGATCGCGGCAGCACGGCCGATGCCGGAGTCGGCGCCGGTGACGAGGCCGCGGAACCCCTTCAATCGGCCGCTGCCGACATAGCTCGTCTCGCCGTGGTCGGGTTTCGGCTGCATGGCACTGGCGAGGCCCGGGATCGACTGCTCCTGCTTCGGGAACGGCGGCTTCGGGTAGAGGCTGATCGGGTCTTTTTTGTCGAGCTGGCTCATGAGCACCAGTCAACTCGCGTGGGGCCCGCCTGTCCCCTCGGCCGCCGACTCGTCGACCCCCGAACTGACGCGCATCGGCCAAACCGCCGCGGCGCGCCACGTCACTTCGGCCGATCCGCGTCGCTTTCCGCGCCTGCTGGCTCGCGTCACGGCGCAGCCTACGGCCGCCGACATGGTCGCCGCCCCCGGCACCGGGGCACAATGGCCCGCATGCGAAGCATCTGGAAAGGCGCCATCACCTTCGGCCTCGTCAACGTGCCGGTGAAGGTGTACAGCGCAACCGAAGACCACGACATCTCGCTGCACCAGGTGCACGACAAAGACGGGGGCAGGATCCGATACCAGCGGCGCTGCGAGGTCTGCGGCAAGGTGGTCGACTACGAGCACATCGACAAGGCGTACGACGACGGCGACCAGACAGTGGTGCTGTCGAGCGACGACCTGAAGTCGCTGCCCGAAGAAAAGAGCCGCGAAATCGACGTGCTCGAGTTCGTGCCGAGCGATCAGCTCGATCCGATCATGTTCGACCGGTCGTACTTCCTCGAGCCGGACGGTTCTTCAGCCAAAGCGTACGTGCTGCTCCGCCGCACCCTCGAGGAGACCGACCGCACCGCGATCGTGCATTTCTCGCTCCGGCAGAAGACGCGGCTCGGCGCCCTTCGCGTGCGGGGCAAGACGCTCATGCTGCAGTCGCTGCTCTGGGACGACGAAGTGCGCGAGGCCGATTTCCCTGCGCTGTCGAAGGCGATCCGCATCACCGACAAGGAGCTCGACATGTCGGCGAGCCTCGTCGACAGCCTGAGCGACGACTTCGAGCCAGCCGACTTCAGCGATGACTACCAGCGCGAACTGCAGCAGCTGATCGACGCCAAGCTCAAAGAGGGGGAGTCGCTCGACACCGATGCGACCTTCGGCGAGACGGAGGACGACGAGGATGACGACACGAAGAAGGGCGGCGAGGTCATCGACCTGATGGACGCCCTGCGCGCGAGCGTCGAGAAGAACCGCGCCGCCAAGCAGGGCAAGCCGGCGAGCAAGAAGCCTGCTGCCAAGAAGCCTGCTGCCAAGAAGCCGGCCGCGAAGAAGACCCCCGCCGCCAACAAGCCCGCCACCAAAAAGCCCGCGGCGAAAAAAGCCGGCTGACCGCGGAGCCTCGCGCGGCGTCGTACGGTGGAGGGATGACCACTTCTCTTCTGCACGTTCCGTCTGTCGTCGCCATCACCGGAGGCCACGTGGTCCCGGTGACTTCCGCGCCGATAGACGGGGGCACCGTCCTCATCGAGGACGGACTCATCACAGCCGTCGGGCCGGCGGCTGACGTCACGGTGCCCGAGGGCGCCACCGTCATCGATGCGGGCGGCCGGTGGGTCGTTCCCGGCTTCGTTGAGGCGCACGGGCACGTCGGCATTCACGAGGAGGCCAACGGATCGGCCGGAAACGACACGAACGAACTCACCGATCCGAACACGGCGGGTGTCCGGGCCGTCGACGCCATCGACATCGACGACGAGGGCTTCCGTGACGCGTTGTCGGGTGGCATCACGAGCATCCTCGTCAAGCCCGGCAGCGGAAACGTCATCGGTGGTCTCAGCGTCGCCATCAAGACGTGGGGCGGACGAACAATCGACGAGCAGATCATCTCCGACTCGGTGAGTGTGAAGTCCGCCCTGGGGGAGAACCCCAAGCGCGTCTACGGCGGGAAGGATGCCATGCCGTCGACCCGCCTCGGTGTTGCCTACGTCCTCCGTCAGGCGTTCGAGGACGCGCGGTTCTACGTGGCCCAGCGCCAGGCCGCCGCCGAGAAGGGCGAGCCCTTCCGGCGCGACCTCCGCCTCGAGACCCTGGGTCGTGTGCTCGACGGCGAACTCGCCTGGGATCAGCACACCCACCGCCACGACGACATCGCAACGGCCATCCGCCTCGCCGAGGAGTTCGGCTACCGACTCATCGTCAACCACGGGACTGAGGGTCACAAGCTCGCCGACGTGCTCGCCGAGAAGAACATCCCCGTGATCTACGGGCCGCTTTTCACCTCGAGGTCGAAGGTGGAGCTTCGGGATCGCGCGATTTCGAACCTCGCCGCCCTTCACCGGGCCGGCGTGACCGTGGCGATCACCACGGATGCACCCGTCGTGCCGATCAACTACCTCGTGCACCAGGCGTCATTGGCGGTGAAGGAGGGTCTGCCGAAGGAGGTCGCTCTGGCCGCACTGACGAGCAACCCGGCCGCGATTCTCGGGCTCGACTCGCGGATCGGGTCGCTCAAGCCGGGGCTGGACGGGGACGTCGTCATCTGGTCGGGTGACCCCCTCGACGTGCAGTCACGGGCGGAGCGCGTGCTCATCTCGGGGGCGACGGTCTACGAGTGGGATGACACCGCTCGTGTCGGCCGAACCGTCGAGCGTCTCACTCGTTTCGCTGGCTGACAACAGGTCGCGGGCTACAGAGAACTGAAGCCTGCAGAGACACGAAGCCTGCAGAGACACGAAGCCTGCAGACACGAAGCGGACTAACCGCCCTGCCGCGGCAGGGCGGTGAGTCCGCAACACGTCTCACGCCGCAGCCGCCAGACCGCTACTTCGTCGAGAGCTCGTGGATCGTGATCGCAGCGTTCACGAGCGCGAGGTGGCTGAGACCCTGCGGCAGGTTGCCGAGGAAGCTGCCGTCTTCAGCGATCATCTCGGCCAGCATGCCAACGTCGTTGACCTGCTCAACGAGCTCGTCCATGAGCGCGGTCGCCTCGTCGAGACGCCCGACGCAGGCGAGCGCCGACGCTGCCCAGAAGGCGCAGGCCACGAAGGTGCCCTCTTCGCCGTCCATGCCGGAATAGCGGTAGAGCAACGGACCGACGCCGAGGTCACGGCGCAGGGTGTCGATCGTCGACGACATGCGCTCGCCGCGGTCAAACCCGGTGGGAGCGTGCAGCAAGACCGACGCATCGATCTTCGAGGAGCCCGGGTACATCACGTAGGAGCCGAGCTCTTCCGACCAGCCGTGCTCGTCGACCCACTCCTCGATCATCTTCTTGTTCTTCACCCAGTGCGCCAGGTCGTCGGGCTCGGGGTGGAGCTGTCCGATGTCGGCGAGGTGGCAGGCCGCGTCGATTGCCTGCCAGCAGCCCATCTTGCTCGAGGTGTAGTGCTGGAGTTCTTCGAGCTCCCACATGCCCGAGTCTTTTTTCTGCCACTGCCGGCAGGCGTCGTCGGCGAAGGCGCAGAGCAGTTTGTCGGTGCCGGCATCGATGATGTTGCCGCCCGACGCGTACTGGCTCATGATCGCGAGGATGTCGGCGTAGACGCCGAGCTGCAGCTGACCGGAGGCCGGGTTGCCCGAGTAGACCGGGCCGATGCCGTGCCATCCCTCTGAGCCGGTCTCAGTGGGATCCTCGGGAAGGCTGCCGTCGAGCGAGAAGAAGATGTTGATGTCGGGGCCGTGCTCTTTGAGCGACTTCAGGATCCATGACACCGCGGCATGCGGCTCTTCTCGAAGCCCGAAATTGAGGAGCGCCTCGACGGTATACGCCAGGTCGCGCACCCAGGCGAAGCGGTAGTCCCAGTTCTTATTGCCGTTGAGGTTCTCGGGGAGCCCCGCGGTCGAGGCCGCGGCGATGGCACCGGTGGGGCTGTAGATGAGGAGTTTGAGGGCGAGAGTCGAGCGCGTGACCGCCTCCGACCAGGCGCCGTCCCAGGAGAAGTTTTTCGACCACAGTGCCCAGTTGTCGATGGTGCGGTCGATGCCCTGATCGACGACGTCGGCGTTCGGAATGTGGATCGGTTCGTCTTTCGTGCCGCACAGGCAGAGGATCGTGCGCGAGCCGGGCGTCGTCGTGAACGCACCGCGGAACTCCAGCGGTCCGCCGGAGACGCCGTCGCCCTCGTCGGTCGGGTCGGTCCGGCCGTGCTCGGAGCCGATCAGGATCAGGTTGATGTCGCCGGCCCGAAGCAGGGGGCCGTGGACGGTGTCGATGCGCTCGATGGGGTTCGTGCCGAAGGTGTTGCCCGGAATGACCGCCCAGGCGAGATCGACCGAACCCTCGACGCCTTCGATGCGTCGCACCAGCTCTGACCAGGGCAGGCGCCCGGCGACACCGGTGACGAGCGCGTCGGTGATCTCGACGACACCGGTCGGCGTACGGAACCGGGTGGTCAGCACGTTGCTGCCGGGGATGTACGAGCGGTCGACCTCGAAATCGTCGGTGACCGGGCGCAACTCGAAGCGCCCGCCCTTGCCGGAGTCGACGATGCCGGCGATCACCGGGTCCGTGTCCATTTCGGGCATGGGCAGCCAGTCGATCTGACCGTCGTCGGCGATCAGGGCGACGGTGCGTCCGTCGCCGATGACCCCGTAGGAGCGGAGCGGCACGTAGCCGTCTTCACGAATCGACGGCGTTCGCCAGTTGCGGACGGTGGTGGGCTCGAGGGTGTCAGTCACCCCTCTA
Organism: Frondihabitans sp. VKM Ac-2883; assembly: GCF_015350875.1. Lineage (NCBI taxonomy): Bacteria > Bacillati > Actinomycetota > Actinomycetes > Micrococcales > Microbacteriaceae > Frondihabitans > Frondihabitans sp. VKM Ac-2883. The sequence continues at coordinate 219,851 of NZ_JADKSF010000005.1, forward strand.
GCCTGCTCCCTGCGGCTGGGCGAAAGGGGAGGCGTCCCCCGTGATCCCCGCAGTTCGGCGCCGGTCTGATAGACCGGGGGCATGCCCGAACCCACACTTCTGCTCGACGCCCGCGCGATCCTCATGGAGAGCCCCGTCTGGGACGCAGCCAGCAACGAGCTGCTCTGGTGCGACATCACGCTCGGCCTGCTGCATCGCACCTCGGAAGACGGCTCGGCCGACCGCCAGAGCGAATTGCCTCCGCCCCTGGCATCGTTCCAGCCGAGGCGGGGCGGAGGGCTGATCGCGGCCTTGGGGGATCGTGTCGTCGAGACGGACGACGAGGGCCGGATCCTTGGGGATCTCGCGTCGATCGGCCACCGCCACCCGGGAATGCGGCTCAACGAGGGCAAATGCGACCCGTTCGGCAACTTCGTGGTCGGAGCGATGGAGGTCACGACCGAGGATCCCGACGCGGGGCTCTATCGCGTCACACCGGCGGGCGACGTGACGGTGCTGAAGGGAGGCTTCGGCACGACCAACGGCATCGAGTTCACCGATGACGGGTCGACGATGTGGGTGACCGACACGGCAGTGCAGACGATCTTTCGCGGCTCGTACGGCGCCGACGGCCTGCTGGGCGAGCTGGAGCCGTTCGCGGTAGGACGCGCCTTCGACGGTCTGGTGCGTGACTCCCGCGGCGAGTTCTGGAGCGCGGTCTACGGAGCCGGCCTCGTCGTGCACCTGTCGGCCGCGGGCGAAGAGCTCGAGACGATCGAGGTTCCGGCGCCGAACGTCACCGGGATCACGATCGGAGGATCCGATCTGTCGACCCTCTACGTCGGTTCGGCACGCGAGAACGCCACCGAGGAACAGCTGGAGGAGTTCCCGCTCTCCGGTGGCGTCTTCGCGATAGAGCTCCATCGGCCGGGGTTGCCGGCGCGTCTGTTCGGCTGAGTCGGCGGACGGTCAGATGAGACCGATGACGTTGTCTGCGCCGAGCGCACGCGCTTCGGCCAGCACCTGCCGGGCCTTGTCGGTGGAGTCGGCGATGTTCCAGAGCAGCACTCCCACCGGCACTCCGCCGTCGAGGTAGTAGACGACCGCCGACTCGTCGTCTTTCCAGTCTTCTACCGTCTGGAGCGACGAGTCGAGAGTGCCGACGGCCTCGTAGGCGAGATCGAAGACCTTCGAGTAGTACATCGGGGTGTGCGTGTACTTCTCGTCCGAGCCCGCCATGATGCGCCCGGCAGCAGCGCCCTGTTCTTTGGCGTTGTCGACGTGCTCGACCCGACGACGACCGAGGATCACATCGGGGTACGAGGCCACGTCGCCCGCGGCGGAAATGAATGGGTCGTCGGTCGCGAGCCGGAGGTCGACGACGATACCGTCGTCGACTGCCAGCCCGGACGCCTCCGCCAGAGCCACCGAGGGCTCGATGCCGAGGCCGACGACCACTCCGTCGACCTCGAGGGTCGAGCCGTCGTCGAGGGTGAGGAGGAAGCCCTCCGTCGCGGTCACACCCTTGTCGAGACGTCGACCGGCGGCGAGCGTCACTCCGTGGTCGCGGTAGCGCGCCTCGAATGCCGACTGCGCCGACTCGGGAAAGACCGAGCCGCCGAGGTGGTCGTCGGGAAAGACGATGGTGACCCGGGTGTCGTTCTGCACGAGCGCGGCGGCGATTTCGGAGCCGATGTACCCACCGCCGACGACGGCCACGTGCTTGCCCGAACCGGAGAGGGCGCGCAGGTGGCGGTAGTCCTTGGCTGTCCGGAAGTAGATGACCCGCTCGTCATCGTTCGGCAGGTCGAGGGTCGTCGGCTGTCCGCCGGTGGCAAGCAGCAGTCGGCCGTAGCCGATGCTGTCGCCACCGGTGGTGACGACGCGTCGGTCGATCCGATCAAGCCGGTCCACCCTCGTCGACAAGCGGACCTCGGCAGAGGTCTCGTCGACCGTGCCGAGGTCGTTGTCGTCTGGGGTGTAATCCGGGTCGATCCAGAGCTTCTTGGAGAGCGCAGGCCGCGTGTACGGCGCATCGACGTCGTCACTGAGGATCAGGATCGAGCCGTCGGCGTCGACCTCTCTGATGCCTTTGGCGGCGGCGTCGGCGGTCATGCCTCCGCCGATGATGACGTAGTCGTATGTCTGGTCAGCCATGGGCTGTGCTCCTCAGGTCGCTCCGGTGAATCTGATCTCGTGGCGCAGGGTCAGTTGGCGACGGCTCCGACGCGGTCGAGTCCGGCCTCGTTGGCCTTGTCGTCGCGATCGCGCGACGCCTTCGAGCGCTGGTCTTTCTCGGGGTGGCGGTTCTCGGCGCCGGTCATCCAGGCGAGCTGCTCGAGGCGCTCGAGAACGGAGTGCAGCACGTCGGCTGTCGTGGGGTCTTCGTCGTCGACGTCGTCGTGCACGGTGCGCATGGTGTCGGTGACGGCATACATGCGGTCGACGATGAGGTCGACGACATCGGTGGTCTCGACCGGGCCGGCCGGGAACTCGGCCAGGCTCGTGCTCTTGGTGACGGTGCTCGTGCGACCGTCGGGCACCAGATAGACGGCGCGCATGCGCTCGGCGACCTCGTCGGAGAAGCCGCGGGCGGCGTCGACGATCTCGTCGAGCTGCAGGTGCAGGTCGCGGAAGTTGGAACCCAGCAGGTTCCAGTGAGCCTGCTTGCCCTGGACGTGCAGTTCGATCAGGTCGACCAGAACCTTCTGAAGGTTGTCGTGAAGTTTTTCGGATCCTTGGAACATGGTTCCTCCTCGTGAGTTGAACGGTCTTGCGAACGGTAGTCCCCGTCCTTTATTGCGGCCTCAGTAGCTGTACCCCTCGGGGTGTATTCTTCGACCACCTGATTGCCTGAGGGGGCACCATGATGGGAAGAACACCCGGGGAGTGCGGTACGGTCGCCACCGCTGCCGCACAGACGTCGACGGCCTCGCGCGCCAGACCACCGGTGGTCGCCTCATCGGCATGGGGAGCCGTGCTGCCGCCGACCGTGCGAACACTCGAGCAGAGCCTCGTCTCGGCCTTTCACGCCTTCGACCTGATCGACCTCATGACGATGTCGCACCGCATCCGCGTGGTCGACGAGGTCACGGGAGCCGTGGTCGAGGCCGCCTTCGCCGCAACACGAGCCGGGCACGCGCGCTGGGCCTGCATGGTGCTTCGCGCGGCAGCCGACAGGCCGCCGACCTGGTCGTCGCTGTGCACGCGCTGGGACCAGATGATCGCCGAGGGCCTGGACGGGGTGAACACGGTCGACTGGGCCGATCGGCCCTGACCCCGGCGGCACGAGCCGACGCGACGCAGGGTCGCCTACGCTGAACCGCGTGGAACGAGACGACCGGAATCGAACGCGCCGCGGCGGGATCCTGCACTATCTCCGCTATCTGCCGCGCGACTACGAATTCGTCACCCGAAGCCACCTGCGCTCGCTGCTGACCGACGCGTCTGTGCCGAAGCGCTATCGGCAAGGCCACCTCGCTCCGATTCTGCTGCTGCCCGGCGTCTACGAGTCGTGGCGGCTGCTGCGCTGGTTCGCCGACGCTCTGAACGACGCCGGGCACCCGGTCGTCGTCGTGCCGGGGCTTGCGCACAATCGGCGTCCGATAGCCGACACGGCGCTCACGGCTCAGGCGATCCTCGACGCGCACGACCTCCGGGGCGTGCTGATCCTGTCCCACAGCAAGGGCGGCATCATCGGCAAGACGATGATGCTCGACACCGATCGGGGTGGTCGCATCGATCGCATGGTCGCCGTAAATAGTCCGTTCTCAGGATCCCGGATGGCGCGCTTCGTGCCCACCTCGGGGTTCCGTCCCTTTCTCCCCTCAGACCCCGCGCTCGCCCGGCTCAGCGGCCTCGTCGACGTCAACGCCCGCATCACCTCCGTCTATGCGGACTTCGACGGGCACGTGCCCGAGGGGAGCCACCTGCCCGGGGCGCGCAACGTCCGTGTGCCGATCGACGGGCACTTCCAGCTGCTCGGGCACGCGGCGGGGCGGGCGGCGGTGCTCGCGGCGCTGGCCACGGCGGGCCCGGCGGACCCTCAACCGACGAATTCGGCGTGACCCGGGGCCTATCGACACGGAATGGCCCAGCTCGTAGGCCGACGGCCCGCCCACACGCCGCTACTTCTCGCCGACAAGCTCCTCGCGCACCCGACGCAGGTCTTCGAGCAGCGACCCGATCAGGATCCAGTGCTCGGGGTCGGGTGCCAGAACCCGGAGCGGGGCGGTCAGCGCCGGCAGCTCATTCGCGGGCGCGGTGCCGCCGGATCCTGAGGCCGCGTTCTCTTCTCGGTCGTGCACCAGCAGTCGCACGTCATGGGCCGCCCGCCTCAGCTCATCGGCGATCCCGGCCACCACGTCGTCGTCGACGAGGTCGGGGTCGTAGTTGTCACGCAGCGACCGGGTCATGGCGACCACCCGGTGCACCAGGTTCGAGAGGGTGCCGAGCAGGGCGCGATCGGCCTCGAGGATCCGCCGCTGCCGCTTCGCCCGCGGGTTGAGAGTGAGGCTCTCCTCGCCCGTGGTGACCCCAGCTGCCGCCCGAGCCTGCAGGTCGCGCAGCGCACGGGCGCGGGTCAGCGCCGCATCGAGGTCGACGCGGGAGGTCGGCGTCTCGAGAGCCGAGGCCAGCGAGTCGAGAGCCGCTCCGAGGTCTCGAGCGAGCCGCCCGAGCGCGAGGTGCGCGGGCCCGAGCAGCACCGGCGGCACGATCAGTGCGTTGACCAGGAGCGCGATCACCGCACCGATCACCGTCTCGATGATGCGATCAAACGCGTAGCCCGGAGTGACGACACCGACCGACAGCACGAGCATCGCCGAGATGGGCACCTGGGTCGACGACGTCGGCGTGAGCCGCACCACCCAGGCCAGCAGCAGTGCCAGGATCACCGCGACCAGCACGATCCAGGTCTGGTCGTGACCGAAGAGGGCACCGACCCCGTAGGCGAGCGCGACGCCCATCACGACGCCCGCGCTCCGTTCGAGGCCACGGCCGAACGACTGATTGATGCTCGGCTGCACGACCAGCAGCGCGGCGATCGCGCCGAAGATCGGCAGCGCCTGGTCGAGGATCACAAAGCAGAGGATCCAGGAGACCACCACGGCGAGAGACGTCTTGACCACCTGCAGCAGCGGCAGTCTCGACGGCTGGCGGAGCCGCGCGACGAGTCTGCTCGGGGTGGGGGCCACGGGGTCAAGGGTACGGCCGGTCGGTATGGCCGCGGCGCGCCGCATCCGCCCGTATCCGTGACGAACTGTCGGGAAACTAGTTGACTGACGGTGTGTGGCCCAATTCCGCCGAAATTCTGCCCGCGGCCTTCCGCGGCAGCGGGGCGCGAGTGCTGTCGTTCCGTCCGCACTCGGTCGAGCCGTCGGGCGGCGGCTACCTCTTCGGGTACGAGGTCGACACCCTCGACGCCGACGGCACGTCGTCGACCGTCCTGACCTTTATCGACACCGACCCCGCCTCCGTCGAAGCCGGCGCGCGCGAGGGAGGCAGCGTCGTGAGCGACCCCGCGACCGGCTCGCCGGTGCGTGTGTGGGCCTACCCGTCGGATCCTGCGCTCCCCGCTCTCGCGAGCGTCACCTACCCCGATCGGGTCGTCGATCTCCTGGCCCGGATCGGGGTCCCCATCAGCACGCCGACACTGACCGTCGCCGCCTACCGCCCGGGTAAGCGCGCCGTGATCAAAGTCGAGAGCCCCGAGACAACCCTGTTCATCAAGGTGGTGCGGCCGACGCGGGCCGAGCCGATCGCCGCGCAGCACCGGGCTTTCGCACGAGCGGGCCTCCCGGTGCCGATAGTGATCGCAGCTCAGGCCGACGGGCTGCTCGTGCTGCAGAGGGTCGCGGGCGTTCCCGCCGGCACGCGCGTGCTGGGCCTCGCCGCGAGCACCGGTTTCGTGTCAGGGGTCGTGGCGCTCGCCGAAGCCGTCTCGCGGGTGGGTCTGACCCAGCCCGCGCAGGCGGATGCTCTCGAGAACGGCTCCTGGCACCGGCGCAGCCTGACCGAGTCGCTCCCCGACCGGGCTTCGATGATCCACGGCATCTATGACGAGATCGAGGCGCGCGTCAGCCGCTGGCCGAAGGGGGAGCTGCGGGTCGTTCACGGCGACCTGCACCTTGAGCAGCTCTTCGTCGATGCGGTCGATGTCGGCGTCGTCACCGGCCTCCTCGACATCGACACGGCGGGGCTCGGGCATCCGGCGCGCGATGCCGGCGCCCTCGTCGCGCATCTCGTCGTCACCGCCCAGTGGCACCGGGGCAACGGCGACCAGGCCGAGGCCCGCGCCTGCGAGAAGATTGCCGACGCCGTCGCCGACGAGTGGGTCGCCCTTCACCCGGAGTGGGCCGATCGGCTCCCGCCGACCATCGCGTCGCAGCTTCTGGCCCACGCCGGCGGCCAGGCGACCCTCGGAACGCCGGTCGGCCGCGAGAAAGCGCTGCAGCTGATCGACGCAGCCGAGGGGGCGCTCTGGCCCCGTCCGGCCGAACACGCCGAACCGGCCGCTCTTGACGGGCCTAGCGTGGGCACCGTGCACCTGCACCCCTGACCCTCTCGGAGGACGAATGAACCCGCCCCGGCTCGACACGGTTTTCTCCATTCCCACCGACGAGTTCGAGCCGCTGGCCACGTACGACGACGTGATCGTGGGCGGCGGGTTGACGGGGCTGGTGACGGCCCTACTGTTCGCCCGTCGCGGGCACACCGTCGCCGTGCTGGAGGCGGGGCACATCGGAGGGCTCGTTGCCGGCAGCTCGGCCGCCATGGTGAGCCTGCTGCAGGGAGCGCAGCTGCAGAAGATCCACCGGCGCACCTATCAGGGCGTCGTCGACGCGTCCGTGCAAGGCAATCGCGAGGCCTTCGACTGGCTCATCGACTACGCCGACGAAGCCGGAGTCGATCTGGAGCGCCGCGACGCCTTCACTTTCGCGACGACGCGACGCGGGCTCGCCCGGGTCGACGGGGAGTACCTCGTCGGTCGCGCGGCCGGCCTCGACCTCGTCAAGACGGTGGATCTCGACGTGCCGTTCGCGACCATCGGGGCGGTCCGGCTTCGCGACCAGGCGCAGGTCGACCCGCTCGAGCTTCTCGCCGCCCTCACCGCCGACGTGCGGGCGCTCGGGGGAGTGGTCATCGAGAACGTGCGCGTGACGGGGGTGCACGCGGGTGACCCGGCTACGACGCACACGGAGCTCGGCGAGGTCCGCTCCGAGCGAGTGCACCTCACGACGGGGGCGCCGATCCTCGATCGTGGCCTCTACTTCGCCAAGCTCTCGCCGCGCCGGTCGCTAGGGCTCGTCCTCTCCGACGTGCCCGAGAGCGATCTGCCCGAGGCCATGTACACCTCGGTCGACGACCCCGGGCGGTCGGTGCGGAGCCACCGTGATCAGCTGCTCGTGGCCGGCAACGAGCACGGGGTAGGGCGAGCAGCCTCGGAGGCCGTCCTCGCCCGCGACCTCCACGACTGGGCGGGCATGCACTGGCCCACCGCGCGCATCCGTCGCGTGTGGAGCGGGCAGGACCACGCCACCCCGCACGGCGTGCCCTTCGTCGGCTACCTGCCGCGAGGCCGAGGCCGCATCTACCTCGCGACCGGCTACGACTCGTGGGGCATGACGAACGCGATCTCGGCGGCACGCATGCTGGTCTCCGACGTCGTCGGAGACAACTCCAACTGGATGAAGACCATCCACCACCGCGTCACCACCCCCGTCGCGATCGGTGCCGGCCTCGGTGAGAATCTCGCGGTCGCCTGGTGGTTCGCCCGCGGCTGGACGAGGGCTCTCACCAATCCTCTGCAGCCGGGCGAGACACCGCCCGAGGGGCGCGGTCGCGTAGGATCCGAGGCGCTCGCGCCCGTCGCTCGCTCCACCGTCGACGGAGAAGTCTGCTCGCTCTCGGCAGTGTGCCCGCACCTCGGCGGGGTGGTCGCCTGGAACGATCAGGAGCTCACCTGGGACTGCCCGTTGCACGGGTCGAGGTTCCGCCCGGATGGCACCGTCATCGAAGGGCCGACGACTCGGGGGCTGCGGCGCCGCGACGCCTGACACGCCCGAGCCGGGCCGTGGTGGCAACCGGCGGCGTCGCGGGCGTAAACTGTGCCCTGCACCGAGTCGCGAGGGGCCGCTATCAGCGCCGTCGTTCGTCTGATGCAGTGCAAGCGGGTCGCGGCGCAAGCGTCGCGTGGTCACCGCATCCGATCCGGATGCGAGTCCGACGGGGGTCTCCTTCTCCTGTCCTCCGCACACCCGGGGTCGTCACCGAATGCCGGTCCCGAAGCAGTCCCTCGACATCGTCCGCATCGGCGTTTCTGCCGTCTGCCGACACCACACCCCGGCCACTGAACCGCGGGTTGCCATTAGGAGGAGCCTTGGCTCGACCAGGCCAGCGCCAGTCCGGCGGTACTCGAACCGCCTCCCGTTCGAACCACCGTCGCGTCCGCGATCTCGACAACGACGGCATCATCCCGGTGCTGGCGAAGGCCGTGCGCGAGGTCGAGGCCGCCGCCCAGCGCGGCCCCGTCAAGCCGTCGGTCCGCACGAAATTCCAGGTGGTCGCGCTGCTCATGCGCGAGGAGCGCGCCCGCGTCAAAGCCGACAAGACGGTCTCTGACGCCGACCGAGCCGAGCAGCTCAAGCGGCTCGACGGCGTCGCGACGATCCTCGCCAAGGCCGCGGCCCGCGACACGTCGCTCATCGCCCTCCTCGCCGAGGAGGCCGTGGTCTCCGACACGGCCAAGTCGCTCAAGCGCGACATGCTCATCGCCGCCGGCGTCGAGCTGAGCCCGGACGACCTGATCATCACCACCGAGGCCCCAGTCGCGCGCGTCGCCACCGAGCGCCAGGTCGTGCCGCAGTCGATCGTCTCCCGGCAGCTCGCCAACCCGTTCCTCGCGCCCGACTTCGCGCTCGCCGAGGTCAAAGAGGTGCACCCGCGCCGCCTGGCCAACTGGGAGCTCTTCGGTCCGCTCTTCAAGTCGTTCGAGTACGGCGCCGGCGGGGCCTCCGCGTGCATGGAGCTCCCCGAGCCCTCCACCCTCCGCGCCCCCGGCGGTACCGAGATGATGCGTCACCAGGCGCAGGTCGTGCAGGCCGCGGCCGAGGGCCATCGCACGTTTCTCCTCGCCGACGAGCCCGGCCTCGGCAAGACCGCGCAGTCGCTGCTCGCCGCGCAGGCCGCCGACGCGTACCCGCTGCTCGTCGTGGTGCCCAACGTCGTCAAGACGAACTGGGCCCGCGAGGTCGGGCTGTGGACGCCCCATCGCACCGCCACTGTCATCCACGGCGACGGCGACACCATCGACGGTTTCGCCGACATCGTCATCGTCAACTACGAGGTGCTCGACCGCCACGTCGGCTGGCTCGGCGACCTCGGGTTCCGCGGCATGGTCGTCGACGAGGCGCACTTCATCAAAAACAAAGACTCGCAGCGTTCGCGCAATGTGCTCCAGCTCGCCTCCAGGATCCGCGCCCGCACCGCTCATCCTCTCCTCATGGCGCTGACCGGCACGCCCCTCATTAACGACATCGAAGACTTCCGCGCGATCTGGCAGTTCCTCGGCTGGATCGACGACAAGAAGCCCGGCCCCGAACTGATGGAGGCCCTCGAAGAGACCGGCCTCACCCCGGCCGAGCCCGGATTCTTCGCTTCGGCGCGCTCCTCGGTGATCGACCTCGGCATCGTCCGCCGCCGCAAGGTCGACGTCGCGGCCGACATCCCCGCCCGCCGCATCGCCGACCTCCCCGTCGAGCTCGACGACGAGGTGGGCCGCTCCATCCGCGAGGCCGAGCGCGAGCTCGCCAAGAAGCTCGTCACCCGCTACCAGACGGCTCTCGCCACTCGCACCTCCGGCGTGCGCGTCGAGGGCATCGACCACGACCTGGTGCGCCAGGTCGCCAAGTGGGAGCTCGAAGACGGCGACGGCGCCAAGACCGGCGAGAACGTGTTCAGCATGGTCCGCCGCATCGGCCAGGCCAAGGCCGGCCTCGCCGCCGACTACACGGCGCAGCTGGCACGCAACGTCGGCAAGGTGGTGTTCTTCGCGAAGCACATCGACGTGATGGACACCGCCTCCGAGACGTTCGCCAAGCGCGACATCAAGTTCGCGTCGATCCGCGGCGACCAGACGCCGAGCGTCCGCCAGAAAAACATCGACGCGTTCGTCAACGATCCCTCCGTCTCGATCGTCGTCTGCTCGCTCACCGCGGCGGGCGTCGGCCTCAACCTCCAGGTCGCCTCCAACGTGGTGCTCGCCGAGCTCTCCTGGACCGACGCCGAGCAGACTCAGGCCATCGACCGCGTGCACCGCATCGGCCAGGAGGAGCCCGTCACCGCCTGGCGCGTGATCGCCGCCCAGACGATCGACACCAAGATCGCCGAGCTCATCGACTCGAAGGCCGGCCTCGCGGCCCGAGCCCTCGACGGCGACGACTCCGAGATCGTGGCGTCGTCCGACATCCAGCTCGGCGCCCTCGTCGCGCTGCTGACCGAGGCGCTCTCGGCGTCTCCGTCGGCGCGGAAGGCTGCGCCGCAGCGTCGTCGCTAGCGCCGCGTTGCTTGCGCCCCGTTGCTTGCGCCCCTCGGGTGGTGTCGCTAACCGTTTGACTCATTGCTAACCGTTTATTCGGTAAGTCGTGCGTCAAACGGTTAGCGATGCCTCCGTACGACCTCGGGTGCGAGGAGATGAGCCAGCCGCCCCGGCGTCACCGCGTCGTGCCAGGTCCATCTCGTGAATGCGCGCACCTCCGGCAGCTCGCGCATCCAGTCCTCGCGCGACTTCTCCCGAATGACCACTTCACTCGCATCGAGGCCAGACCACCGCCCCGAATCGCGGTACTTCGTCATGCCGTCGAATTCGCCGACGCGGCGTGACCTCCTCCAATAGAAGTCCGAGAAAGCGATCTCTCCGTTGGGGCCCTCGAAGCGATACTGCAGCTCGGGGGGTTCGACCCCCGATTCAGCCATCACGACACGACTCAGAGACTCCCCGGGCCGGTTGGCTCGTTCGTCTGCGAAGTCGATGGCCCTCGCGGCCCGGATGCGGCCACGGGCGTTTCCCCTTGACTCGAGTTCGGTTCGGAGCTCTTCCCTCGTGGCCAGGCCGACGCGCAGGCAGTGATCCAGCACGACGACCGCGTGGCGGAACGTCACAGTGAGGGCGATGTCGACGACCGTGCGGCGGGGCGTCGTCACGAGAACTCCGAACACATGGTCGACATCGGTCGCCTGGAGAGCCCCGGCGTGCTTGACCACCGCGCTGTTCATGATGGTCTGACTGACTGCGGGGTCGGTCACGTGTGCCCGTTTCGGTGGTGGACCGAGCCGTGGCAGACCCCAAAACGGGGCTGCGGAGGTGTGGGAGATAACGCATTCTCGATGCAGCGTGCTCACCGCTGCCACCGTCACGAGGATCTCTCGGGCGATGTCAGTGAGCTCGGCCCAGTGGCTGGCCCGCACATAACGGCCCGGCGTCAGCCGGATGAGTTCACGACGCAGGCATGCTCGTCGGACAGCGCTGTCGTCGAAAGACGAGTGCACGAGAAGCTCGGGGCCAGGAGCAAGAGACATCGCACCAGACTGCCGACGGCCGCCGCCGAGCAGGGGGCGAGGGGGACAGCTGTGCAGAACTCGCCCAGCACCCGGGGTGTTAGCTCGGGCCAGACAACGATCGTCGCACGGAAGCGAGCAACCCGAACATGCCCGAATTCAACGGATACGCCCACGTCGCCCTGACGGTGACCGACCTCGAGAAGAGCCTGCCGTTCTTCACCTCGGTGTTCGAGACCGAGCCCGCGGGGGAGCTGGTGACCGACGATTTCGTCCGCAAGATCTTCCCGGTCGGCGAAGGCCAGGTGTTCGGAGTGACCGAGTACACCGTGAAGGGCGACGCCGACCGCTTCGACCCCCGACACCCGGGGCTCGACCACGTGAGCTTCGCCGTGCCGAGCCGGGGCCGCGTCGTGGCCCTGAAGAACCGCCTCGCCGATGCCGGAATCGACGGCGACCTCGTCGAAGCCCCCTACGGAACAGTCTTGAACGTCAAGGATCCCGACGGTAACGCCATCGAGTTCTTCGCCCCTTCCGCAGGCTGACGATGGCCCTCGGGCATGATCTCCGCGAGGGGTGGCGACTTTTCGTCCCGTACGCGCGCGAGGTTGTCACGCCACGGCGGCGCCGAACCCTCGTCACGACGGTGGTGGTGCTCGGGGTGGGTGGTGCGGCGGTGTTTCACGCCCTCGTGCCCGGATTCGAGACCGAAGGGGCGCGGATCCTGGTGTCTTTCGCCGTCGGCCTGGCCGCTGCTGCCATCGCGGCGTGGATCGAGCTGTTCCGCTGGCGGCCGGCGATCACCGAGAGCCAGAAGTTCGGGGGCGTACGGGGTTTCACGCCGGAAATCGATAGGGAGATCCTCGCGGCCTACCGGGCCGGACGTGAGCCGAACGTCTCGATCAACGACCGCATAGCAGCGGCGGACAGGGCAGAGGGCTTCCGCGTAGGCCTCTGTCGAGGGTTTCTTACTCTTTGGCCCACACCGCTGATGTTTGTGTCGTTTCTCGGCGCTGGCGTAGGCCTCGTCATCGACTCAGGCGGCAGGCTCATCGGTGGCTTCGGGGGCGTCTTCGGAGCGCTCGTGCTGGTCGTCAACCTGCCTTCATTCCTTGCGCTGCTAGGCCGGACAACAGCACCCGTCGCAACGAGGCCCGAGGGCGAACCGGAGCCCGAACTCAAGAAGACGCGCAAGCCCTACCGGACCCTCGGCACCGACCACCCCGACGACTACACCTAGAGCTCCGCCGGGGCGAGAACGCTTACAGGCGCGACTTGACCTCGGCCAGCGACGGGTTGGTCGCCGACGACCCGTCGGGGAAGATCACGGTCGGCACGGTCTGGTTGCCGTTGTTGACCTGCTCGACGATCTCGGCGGTGCCGGGCGTCTCTTCGATGTTGATGTCGGTGTAAGCGATGCCGTCTTTGGTCAGCTGCTGCTTGAGCCGTGCGCAGTAGCCGCACCAGCCGGTCGAGAACATCGTGATGGTGCCCGCCTCGGGCACATAGGTCGCGTCGATGGTGGTCATGTCGAGAAGAATACGCCGGGCATCTGACAACGCGAGGATCGACAGCAAAGGATCCGAGGAGTTGAGTGGACGAGACACCATCGACTTCCGACGAAAGGGCACATCCATGCCGCAGACCATTGCCGACCAGCTCATCGCGCAACTCGTCGAGGCGGGTGTGCGTCGCATCTACGGGATCGTCGGCGACAGCTTGAACCCGGTGGTCGACGCGGTGCGCCGGACGGGTGGGTCGGCAAAGGGTGGGATCGACTGGATCCACGTGCGGCACGAGGAGGCCGCCGCGTTCATGGCGTCGGCGGAGGCCCAACTCACGGGGCAGCTCGCGGTGTGTGCCGGATCCTGCGGTCCGGGCAATCTGCATCTGATCAACGGGCTCTACGACGCCCACCGCTCGGGCGGACCGGTGCTCGCGATCGCGAGCCACATTCCGGCGAACCAGATCGGCATGTCCTACTTCCAGGAGACGCACCCCGATCGCCTGTTCACCGAGTGCTCGGGCTACTCCGAGATGATCTCGACGGCCGAGCAGGCGCCCCGTGTGGTCGCCAGTGCGATCCGACACACGCTGGCCGGCAACGGGGTCAGCGTCATCACACTGCCGGGCGACATCGCCGAGTTCGAGGCGGCAGGCCACGTGCCCGCGTACGTCGCGACAAAACCGCCGACGCTCGAGCCCAACCGCGACGACCTGCAGAACCTCGCCGACGCACTTAACGAGGCGAAGACCGTTGCGCTGTTCGTGGGCGCCGGGGCGATCGGCGAGCACGACGCCGTGATCCGACTCGCCGACGTGCTCAAGGCGCCGGTCGGGCACTCGATGCGCGGCAAAGACGTCATCCAGTACGACAACCCGTTCGACGTCGGCATGACCGGCCTGCTCGGCTACGGAGCCGCTCACGCCGGAATCCACGATGCCGACGTAATGGTGATGCTCGGCACCGATTTTCCGTACGACCAGTTCTTGCCTGACGGTGACAAGGTCAAGGTCGCCCAGGTCGATGCCGATGCGGCGAACATCGGTCGCCGAGTCGACGTTCACCTGCCCGTTCACGCCGAGGTCGGGCCGACGATCCGCGCGCTGCTGCCGCTTCTCAAGCCGAAGAAGAACCGGAAGTTCTTAGATGGGCTGCTGAAGAAGCACGAACGCCTCATGAACGGCGTCGTCGGCTCGTACACGAAAGACGCGACGAAGATCGTGCCGATCCACCCCGAATACGCCGCGAGCGTCCTCGACGAGATCGCCTCCGACGACGCGATCTTCACCGCCGACACCGGCATGTCGAACGTGTGGAGCGCCCGCTACATCACGCCTAACGGCCGCCGTCGGATCATCGGCTCGTACCTGCACGGCTCGATGGCCAACGCCCTCCCGCAGGCGGTCGGCGCGTCGTTCGCCTACCCGGGCCGGCAGATCGTCTCGATGTCGGGTGACGGCGGGCTGTCGATGCTGCTGGGGGAGCTCGTCACCGTCGCTGCCTACAAGGTCCCCGTCAAGATCGTCGTCTTCAACAACTCGACACTGGGGCTCGTCAAGGTCGAGATGCTCGTCGCCGGCTTCCCCGACTTCGGCGTCGACGTGCCGTCGACTGACTACGCGGCCGTCGCCCGGGCTCTCGGCATCCACGCCGTCCGGGTCGAGGATCCGCGCGACCTCCACGATGCACTCGAGGCCGCTTTCGAGCACGACGGCCCCGCACTCGTCGACATCGTCACCGACCCGCGGGCGCTGTCCCTGCCACCGACGATCACCGGAGCGCAGGTGAGGGGCTTCGCCCTGGCGATGTCGAAGATCGTGATGAACGGTGGGGCGGGCGAAGCCGTGGCGATGGCCCGGTCGAACCTGCGGAACGTGCCCCGGCCGTAGGTCGGGCCGGCGGGCGAGCGGGCTGGCGCTTGCAAATTCGAAGGAAAAACCGGCGCCGCGCGACGTGTTCATGCGGATCCGGGCCCCAGCAGCCGCCGGATCTCCTTCAAATTTGCAAACGCCGCCACAGGAGCGAGGCCGCTACTGAATGGCGGGCGCACTCCGGGAGACGAGCCGACCGACCGCACCGAGCGGGATCCCGATCCAGCCCGGCCGGTTACGCGACTCGTAAATCGCCTCGTACACGGCTTTGTCGATCTCAAACGCGTCGAGGAGGGTCCGCTGCGCGCGCACGTCGATGCCGGAGGCGGCGACGTAGCCGTCGATGAAGGCCCGGCGTGCCGCGTGCGACCACTCCGATGCGTTGACCGCGGGCTGCTCCTGCGCCAAGGATCCGGCGACGTAGTCGAACGATCGCAGCATCCCGGCCACATCGCGCAGCGTCACATCGGGCCTCGACCGCTCGGGCATGGGCCGGAGCGGCTCGCCCTCGAAGTCGAGGAGCACCCAGCCGCGCGTCGGCGACTGCAGGGCCTGCCCGAGGTGGAGGTCGCCGTGGATGCGCTGGAGCGACGGCCAGTCGAGCGCCCCCACCGCGTCGTACACGGCGTTGATCGCGCCCTCATATTCGGCGATCGCCGGTACCTCGCGCGCCGCGGTAGTGATGCGGCGGCGCATGCTGACGAGTGCCGCGTCGATCTCGTCGGGGCCGGCGGCAACCGTCCCGAGCTCGGAGGCGAGAGTGGCGTGGACCTCGGCGACGGCCTCGCCGAGGGCGCGCGCCGAGTCGGTGAAGTCGACGCCGCTACGGGCCGCGTCGAGAGCGACGCGCCAGGCGTCCTCGGATCCTGAGAGGAACTCCTGAGCGAAGGCGAGGTGCCCGTTCGCTTCTCCGCCCTCACGACCCGGGTCGGGCCAGCTCGCGGTGAGGTAGCCGAGCGACTCCGGCACCCGCGACGAGCCACCGTGCGTTAGCGCCGCCTGCGAGGTCACATCGGGGTTGTCACCGTGGTGCAGCACGCGGAAGACCTTCGTGATGACCCGGTCGACCGGACCGTCTTGGACGTCGTAGATGATCGACGTGTTCGACTGCTCGCCCTCGAGCACCTTGGTGCGGGTGACGCGACCAGGATCCGTGACGAGATGCCCCTCGGCGTGAAGGTCGGAGCCGTCTACCCGGCGCCGCTCGACCAGGGTGCGAAGCAACTCGTGAGTGTAGGCGGGGTCGTGCGGACCGTCGTAGAGGTAGAGGCCGTCGCTCGACCCGATGAAGGCGTGGTCGCCTCCCGAGAGCGGGGTCGGCCTGGCGACGACGGGCACCTGGTACAGCACCGGAACGTCGGGCGCCTCGTCGATCACGAGGAGCGTCATTACGAGAGCGTCGTCGACCATCGACTCCATGCTGCCGATGACTCGGATCTTGGGCAGGCGACCTTTCGTGGCGTACCAGCGCTGGCGCGCCATCCATCCGGCAAGTGAGGGGGCGACAGCGTCCATTTCAGCAGACTACGCCGGGTGCCTCGACGTTTGTCACCCGCATCCGATAGACAGGGGGCATGAAGCGGCAGCTGGAGATCGAGCGCAAGTACGACGTCGACCACGAGACCCGGGTGCCAGAGCTAATGGGCGTCGGCCCGGTGGCGACCACGACCACCGAGGAGGCCTTCACGCTGCGGGCGGTCTACTTCGACACGGCCGAGCACCTCCTGCTGACGAACCGCATCACACTGCGTCGCCGCGAGGGTGGGCACGACGCCGGATGGCACGTGAAGCTGCCCGCCTCACGAGACGCCGAGTCGACAGCCACCCCGGCGCGGCACGAGCTGCACGCGTCCCTCGGTGCGGCCGCCGACGAGCC
This sequence comes from Frondihabitans sp. VKM Ac-2883, assembly GCF_015350875.1. Classification (NCBI taxonomy): domain Bacteria; kingdom Bacillati; phylum Actinomycetota; class Actinomycetes; order Micrococcales; family Microbacteriaceae; genus Frondihabitans; species Frondihabitans sp. VKM Ac-2883. Next base: position 236,637 of record NZ_JADKSF010000005.1, read on the forward strand.
GCTGCCCGCGGCGCTCCGGTCTGCGGTCGAGGTGATCTTGCGCGGACGGCCTCTTCACCCGGTGCTGGTGCTCGAGACGCGTCGCACCGTGACGACCCTGCTCGACATCGACGGCGACCCGCTCGGCGAGGTCGCCGACGACGAGGTGACGGCTACAAACCCCGACACGGCCGCAATCCGCTCCTGGCGCGAATGGGAGGTCGAGCTCGCGCCCGGCGTCGGCCGGTCCGACGGCGAAGCGGTGCTCGACGCGGTCGGCGGCGTGCTCGAGAGCGCCGGGGCGAGCGTGTCCGCGTCGAAGTCGAAGTTGGCGCGCGGCCTCGGCGACTCCCTGCCCGGCACGAAGGCGATCGCCCTCCCGGGAGACGACGGCGCTGTTCTGGCCCCGTCGTCGGCCGGTGAGTTCCTTCTCGTCCAGATGGCGGCTCTCGTCGACGACCTGGAGCGACTCGACCCTCCGGCGCGCGATGGCGCCGACGATGCGGTGCATCGCTTCCGGGTGACCGTGCGTCGGCTCCGGGGCCTCCTCCGCGTCTATTCCGGAATCATCGACCCCGAGACCGCGTCCGCCCTCGACGCGGCCCTCGCCCCCGTCAGTGCGGCAGCCGGGGTCGCCCGCGACATCGAGGTGGCCGAGCAGCAACTGGCCCTCGATCTTGCTGATGCGCCGGAGGGCCTGGTGACGCACGACACGCTCGCTCGATTGCGGGCATCCCTCGGCGAACTCGGGGCGGAGGCCGGACGTGACCTGAGTCGGATCCTGAACGATGTCTCGTACTTCGAGACGCTCGACCGGCTCGACGCCCTCATCGGGCCGGGCGGCATCGAGGCGATCACGGGCGACTCGGCCGACAAGTCGGCGTCGAAGTTCGCCGCCCTGAAGATCGCTAAGGAGTCGAAGCGGGCCCGTCGCCGAGCGGTCGCGGCCGCCGATGCCTACGGAGAGAGCGGTGGGTTCGACGCGGAGCTCCTGCACCGGGCACGGAAGGCCGCCCGGCGGTTGCGCTACGCGATCGATGCTCAGCGCGGGGCGACGCTGAAGGGGAGTGTCAGCCCCAAAGCCGCGCATGCCCTCCAGGATGCCCTGGGCGACGCGCTCGACGCGCACGCGGCTTCTGAGCGCTACCGAGCGGCGGCTGATGTCGCCCGGTGGGCGGGCGAAGACACTTTCGGGTACGGCGTGCTGACGGCTCTGGCCCTCGCCCGCCGCGATCGCGCCCTGCGGCGCCTGCCCAAGCTCGCCGAGAAGTTGTAGTTTGCAGGTTGCACGGCCGAAACCTCAGAATTGACGCCTCCAGCGCCAGCAAACCGGTCGATTTTGAGGTCTTGACGAGCGCAGCTCAGGCGCGACCGTCGAGCAGCGCCACGATCTTCTGCACGGTGGCATCGTTGCGAGCCGTCACGGCCACCCCGAGCGAACGCCACCAGGCGGGCGGCACCTTCGTCGCGAGCACGCCGTCCGGCAGCCACTGGTAGACGGCCGAGGCCGTGACGACGAGCTCCTCGGGAATCAACTCGCTCGCAGCGGGCCGCCCGACCGAGACGTCGATCACCCCGGCCGGGAACGACACCGCGATCCGATTGCCGGGCCGGCCCTCGGCGCGCAGCGGGTTCGCCTGGGCGACCGCGCGTAACGCCTCGGCCGACACGACCATCAGCTCGCAGTCGACACCGGTGGCATCTCGCACACCCCGGCGCAGAACCGCAGGATCCGGGTCTCCCGCAGCCCGAAAAATCACATTCCCGCTGTTCAGGAGTGTCGCGACCTCGGCATGACCCGCATCGACGAACACCTGGCGCAGGGCCGCCATCGGCACGCGCTTCGCGGTGCCGACGTTGATGCCCCGGAGGAGGGCGACCCAGTCGGGCATCAGCTCCCAGACGAGGCGGACGCGGCAGACACCGCAGCGTCAGGGGCAGACATGTCACCCGCCAGCCCCAGCACCTCGAGCAGCCACGCGATCTCGAACGCCCGCTCGCGCCACGACTCGTACCGGCCCGAGACGCCGCCGTGCCCGGCCTGCATCTCGATCTTCATCGATGCGGGCGCTCCCGCGTCGCGCAGGCGCGCGACCCACTTCGCGGGCTCCACATAGAGCACGCGGGTGTCGTTGAGGCTCGTCACTGCCAGGATTTTGGGGTAGCCGGAGGCATCGTCGGCGACGTTCTCGTAGGGCGTGTACGTCGCCATGTAGTCGTAGACCTCGGGGTTGTGGAGCGGGTCGCCCCATTCGTCCCACTCGATCACGGTCAGCGGCAGGTCGGGGTCGAGGATCGACGTCAGGGCGTCGACGAAAGGAACAGCGGCGAGGATCGCGGCGAAGCGATCCGGCGCCAGGTTCGCCACCGCACCCATGAGCAGGCCGCCGGCGCTTCCGCCCTCGGCGACGAGCTGGGCCGGCGTGGTCCGCCCCTCGGCGATGAGGTGGTCGGCGACCGCGACGAAGTCGGTGAAGGTGTTGCGCTTGGTCAGCGTCTTGCCGTTCTCGTACCATTCGCGACCCATCTCGCCGCCACCGCGCACGTGCGCGACTGCGAACACGACGCCGCGGTCGAGCAGCGACAGGCGCGCGACGCTGAAGGCGGGGTCGATGCTGTGCTCGTACGAGCCGTAGCCGTAGAGATGCACCGGCGACGGAGTGCCGAGCGTCACCGCATCGCGCTTCCACACCAGCGAGATCGGCACGCGGGTGCCGTCGGCGGCCGTCGCCCACTCGCGGCTCTGCTCGTAGTCGGCGGCGTCGTAGTCGCCGAGCACCACCTGCTGCTTCAGGATCCGACGCTCGCCCGTCGCGACCTCGAGGTCGGCGATCGTCGTCGGGGTGACGAACGACGACAGGACGTAGCGCGCGGTCGCCTGGGTGAACTCCGGGTTGCCCGCCCAACCGGCCGTGAAGAGGGCTTCGTCAAAGGCGAGCACCTCCAGGGCTCCGAAACCGCTGTTGTCACCCGGGAGTGGCACGATGCCGATCTGGGAGAGTCCGTCGGCGCGGAAGTCGATCAGGAGGTGACCGGCGAAGGCGTCGACCGACTCGAGTCGACGATCGGCCCGGTGGGGGAGCACCACGCGGCGGTCGGTCGTCGAGGCGGGATCGTCGGCCGGAACGTCGACCAGCTCGAAGCCGACTGCGCCCTCGTTGTGCAAGACGAGCAGTCGGTCGCTGCCGTCGACGATGGCGTGGTCGACCTCGTACTCGATTCCCTCGCGGCGCGGCCACACGACGCGGAACTCGCCGGTCGGGTCGGAGGCGTCGAGGATCCACGTCTCGCTCGTGATCTTCGAGCCCGCCTCGATCACCAGGTACTGACGGCTGCGGGTCAGGCCGATGCCGATCCAGTAGCGGTCGTCGGCCTCGTGGAAGATGCTGACGTCGTCGCCGGTGCTGCCGACCTCGTGCCGCCAGATGGTATCGGGCCGCCACGACTCGTCGACCGTGGGGTAGAAGAGATAGCGGCCCGAACCGTCGAAAGTGGCGCCGGGTGCGGTCTCGCGGATCTCGTCTCGGAGGTCGGTTCCGGTGACGAGGTCGCGGATCCTGAGAGTGTAGCGCTCGTCGCCCTCGAGATCGACGCCGAACGCGAGGAGGCGGCCGTCGGGGGAGACGTCGAAGCTGCCGAGCGAGAAGAAGTCGTGGCCCTCGGCCTCGATGTTGCCGTCGAAGATGACCTGCTCGCCTTCGGCCGGCACCCCGGCTTCGATGGTGGGAGGGGTCCAGTCGTCGGGCCCGTCGATCGGCAGCCGGCACTGGATGCCGTACTGCTTGCCCTCGGCGGTCCGTGAGTAGTACCAGTACGACCCTTCGCGGGTGGCGACACCGAGGTCGGTCTCTTGCACGCGCCCCTTGATCTCGTCGAAGATCGTCTGTCGCAGCCCCTCCAGGTGTCGCGTCGTCAGCTCGGTGTACGCGTTCTCGGCCTCGAGGTGAGCGATGACCTCGGGGCTTTCTTTCTCGCGGAGCCACTCGTAGTCGTCGACGAAGTCGCGGCCGTGGTGACTGCGTGTGACTGGCTTCTTCGGTGCGCGGGGGGCTTCGGGCAGATCAGCAATGGCCATGCGACAAGCCTAGTGACGGGGTGCTGTCTCGAGTCTGTAGGAGAGGGACCAGACGGCACGGCTGAGTGGGGGATGCCACAGGGCGATCTCGCGCAGAAACTCCAATTCGGCGTCGAGCCCCAGCCCGGTAGGGGATCCTGATCCGGCATGCCCGAACGCATCGGCTCGGAGCGAGATCACGACGTGCTCGTCGACGCTCGGCAGGTCGGGGATGACCTCCCACGGGTCTTCGCCCTGTCGGCAGCGGAGCTCGATCAGAGTAGCCAGCTCGTCGTGGGCCTCGGCTCGGAGCACCTCGAGGCTGCGCCCGGCCCCGGCGAATCGGGGACGCTCGGGGGTGGTGCCCTCAGCCATCGATGCGGATGTCTCTCTCGACCATCCGTCGATGCTACGCCTGGCACGATGGGTGGATGACTGCCGCCACCCAGGTGCCCGACGACCTCCTCCGCGTCTGCGTCGCCTACCTCTGCCGCGAGGTCGGCGGGCGTCGTCAGGTGCTCCTCGGTCGCAAGAAGCGCGGCCTCGGCGAGGGTCTCTTCGTCGGCCTCGGTGGAAAGTTCGAGGCGGGGGAGACCGAGCTCGAGGCGATCGTCCGCGAGATCGAAGAGGAGTCGGGCGTCATCGTCGAGAAGAGCGACCTCGATCGACGCGGAGACCTGCGCTATCTCTTTCCGGACCGACCAACCTGGAGTCAGCGTTCGACGGTCTTCGTCGCGGTGCGGTGGGCCGGTGATCCGTCCCCCAGTGACGAGCTCGACCCTGAGTGGTTCGACGTGTCCGATCTGCCCCTTGATCAGATGTGGGACGATGCTCGCCGGTGGCTCCCAGAAGTGCTCGATGGGGGACACGTCTCGCGCGAGTTCGTCTTCGGCCCCGACCTGGCAACTGTCTCTACACACCGCCCGATTCGGTTCGGACCCGCGTAAGTTGAGGGTTGTTCCCCCAAATGGGTGCCACCTTGACAGGGGGACGCGCCCGATCTGATCAGTCAGTAGATTCGGTGTATTGCCACCCGTCGGGTGACAAATCAGCACAGCTGAGGGAGCATCATGACCGTTTTCGATAGCCGGGTGACACGCCGTGTCCGCCGTCCGGGCGACAACCGCCGTACCCCTCAGAACAACAACGGCGACTCTCGGCCCGTCGGCTGGGTAGCAGCCCTCGTGTGGCCCGCCGTCTGGACTGCCGTTATCGCCGGAGCCCTCCTGGGTGCTGAAGGGCGCCTCATCTTCTGGGCGGGAGTCGCGGGCGTGCTTGCGATGTTCGCCCGTCAGGCCGTCAAGGTCGCCGCGCGCAACGTCCGCGGAGCGAACCTCATCATCGACAGCGCCCCCTACCCCGAGCGCGACATCTGACCTTTCCGGCTTCCTTGTCGGCATCCGGGGGTTTCCGCTCCCCGGCACATGCTCACTTGAGAGCGATTTGGCGACCGAGTCACACCAGTTACTGCCGTGCGGGGTCGTTCAGCCGGGATCGCTCTCAAATTGGCGGCTAGTCCCTACCACTGAGCCCCTACCGCTGAGCCCCTACCGCCGAGCCCCGTCCACTCAGTGACAGCTACCCGTTGAGCGGAGTGTCGACGTCGCGCGAGCCGTCGGCCGTGGCGTGCATCACCGGGCGCACGAAGAAGTCGATGATGCCGAAGAGCACGGCGCCCATGAAGGCGAAGATCGCGTAGCTGTCGAAATGGCGCGCTGTGTCTCCGCCGCGGGAGGCCAGCACGATCGACAACACGTAGAGCACGACAGCGCCCACGATGAACAGGACGACGAGCCCCAAGAAGAGGCGGTGGAGCTGAAGGCGAGTCACCGCTTTAGGATACGCCGCCGCCCGACGAGCCCCCGTCGCCCGTGGGTGGAGCGGGCGGTTCGCGCCGAGCGCCGGCGGGCACCTGCACCGGCCGCGTGCGGGGCGCCTCGGCCTCGAGCCCCGTGACGGACCCCAGGAAGGGGTCGGACGTCGAGGGATCGTCGAACCCGTGAGCGGAATCGAAGTCGTCGGGGCCCTGGAAGTCGGCGCGCTCATCGACCGGAATGGTCGCGATGGTGCCGGTGTCGCTGCGCGACAGGCCGTGGCGGGCCAGCACCTCGTCGCGCTCACTGATCAAGAACTCGCGGTTCGCCGCCTGGGCGTCTTGGAACATCGTGGTGCTCCCCGTCAGGATGGCGTGGATGCGCCGGCGCTCCCAGAATTGCTTTCCGGTGATCATCAGGACGACGCCGCCGACGGCATAGGCCGCCATCATCGTGAGCCCGCGGCCGAAGCCGGGCCCGACGTCGTAGAGCTCGCGCTTGAGCATCTCGGTGATGCCGGAGCCGACGACCACGTGGTTGAGCCAGGCGAACGGCTGCGGCATGAACCACGACGGGTAGGCCGCACCCGACGAGGGCATCGACAAGAAGATGAACACGACCATTGCGGGCAGTGCGATGAACCGGCCCGCGAAGTAGCTGAAGCCGTTGACCGCGAGGCCGATCGCGACGATCCAGCCCCAGCCGATAAGGAAGAGCATGCCGAAGTGCCCGTGGACTGCGCCGATGACGGGCCCCGCGAGCGTATTGGTGATCGCCGAGATCAGCACACCACCGCTCAGAATGACGACGACGCGAGTGCGGTGGCGGAGCGGAGCGCCCATGAGGCCGATGAACATCGCGACCATGTAGCCGCCGATGCACCACGAGAGCATGAGGTAGAGCGAGACCGTGCCGTATTCGTCCCACACCGGAAGTGGCGCGAGATCGGTCGAGGTGACGGTGATGCCCTGGGCTGCGAAGATCGGCTCGAGTGTCGCCGGAATCAGCGCGGCGACCTGGTACTGGTGGGCGGTGGCGCGATAGACGGTGTCGGTTGACCCATCGAACGCGATGGCGACATGACCGTGGAGGACGGCCTGCCGGGCACTGTCGACTGACGCGTACGCCTGCAGGTCGAGCACGCCGGGAAGCGCCTTCTCGATGGCGGCCCGAAGCCCGGCCGGTGCATCGACGAGGGCGACCGGCACCTCGTGCGGGTGTGGCGCGTGAAAGGCGGCTACGTAGCAGAGGCAGAACATTACGATGAAGAAGAGCGGAAGCCACAGTTGCAGCCCGATCAACTGGAGCGACGGATGCAAGGATCCGTACCACCGTCGAAAGGCCGACGGGCCGCGAAGCGCCAGGCTCGTTGCACGATTAGCCACTGATCCGCCTCTCTGAGTGCCTTCGACCACGATAACCCTGACCGCCGACACCCGCCGCGGCCCTCCACAGTCGACCCGGCGTGACGCCGTCGACCTCGTGGACGACGCCTACGACCTCGTGCGCGACACCGCCGACGTGTCCATGGCGAGCTCTTCGGCGTCGAGTCCGAGCAGCACTCGGCGCATGACCTCCTCGTCGAGGTTGCCGTTGTCTCGCTCGCGCAGCACGACCTCGCGCCGTTTCTGCAGCAGCTCCCGCCGAATGCTGGCGAGGGCGCGGGCGTTGTTGCGGGCGGGCCGGGCCAGCGTCGGATCGGGCGTGATGTCGGGGATCACGACGTGCGGTGTGGATCGCATGTCGGCCCCGCGCTCGGGCGAAGCGGGCTCGACCGACTCGGCCGCGGGATCCTGCTCGTCGGATTCGGCGTCGCTGTCTTCGCGAAGGCCCTGCCGGAAGGCGGCGTCCTGCCGCTGCAGGCGCTCCTTCAGGATGGTGATGCCCCGGTCGATCGACTCTTCGCCCCACTCTTTCGCCCAGGCGTCACGTCGGGTGTCGAGGTAGTCGACGGCCTCCTGAGTGCTGTTGGAGACCAGCTTGAGCTCGGCCTGGACGTCGCGTTCGGCCTGCGTGAGGTCTTGAACACCGAGTCGGCGGATCACCCAGGGCAGGGTGAGCCCCTGCAACAGCAGTGTGCCCACGGTCACGACGAACGCGATGAGGAACATCACGTCACGGGCGGGCACCTCGACACGGCTCTCGGTGATGACGGGGATCGAGACGGCCGCCGCGAGGGTCACCACGCCGCGCATGCCCGTCCACGAGAGCACGAGCAGCTGTTGCCACGACAGCTTCGGATCTCGCCTCCCCCAGATCATGCGTCGGACACGGGCTCGTCGGAACCGCCGGAAGCGCGCGTGCACGATCAACTTGATGCCCCGCGACCAGTAGTAGGTGACGAAGATGAAGATCGGTCTCACCACGATCACCACCCCGAGCACGATGAAAGCGACTCCCACGCTCTGGCCCAGACTGCGACCGCTCTCGGTGACGTCGGTCACGACCGTGCTGAGCTGCAGTCCGATCAGCGCGAAGACGAAGCCCTCGAGCGTGACGTCGGCCGCCGCCCAGATGGGTCGCTCCTGGAGACGCGAGGCGTAGCCCGATTTTGGCGAGTTGTAACCCACGTAGAGCCCGGCGGCGACGACCGCGAGCACGCCGGAGCCCTGCAGCTGCTCTGCCGAGATGTAGGCGAGGAACGGCAGGATCAGGCCGATCACGATCTCGACCACCGGGTCTTTGACGTGCATGCGGAGGTAGTGCGCGACGATGCCGAGCACGAGACCGACCGCGACGCCGACGCCGATAGCCAGACCGAAGATGCCGAGGTCTTGCCAGATGGTGAGCGCCGCGCCGCCGACGATGGCAAGGAACACCTTGACCAAGGTGAGCGAGGCGGCGTCGTTGATGAGGCTCTCGCCCGAGATGACGGCCATCATCTTGCGGGGCAGGCCGAGCTTGCGGCCGATCGAGGCGGCGGAGACGGCGTCGGGCGGAGCGACGACGGCCCCCACGAGGATCGCCGCGGGCAGAGTCATGTCGGGGATCAGCACATAGGCGATCCAGCCGACGACGAGCGCGGTCACGATGACGAGGAAGATGCCGAGACGCCGGATCTGCACGAGACTCTGGCGGAAGTTCTGGAACGACACGTCGAGCGAGGCCGAGTAGAGCAGCGGGGGAAGGATGATCGTCAAGATCACCTCGGAGTCGATCTCGATATCGGGAAGCCCGGGAATGAACGAGACGAGCAGTGCGACGGCAACCACGAGCAGGGGAGCGGGCAGACCGCGCCAGCGCGCGAACGCCGTGATCGTCAGAGACCCCGCGAGGATGAGAAGGAGTTCGAGAAGTTCCACGTGGGTTCCGTCCATCGTGCAGTGAGCGCAGAGGTGCCATTCTGCCAGGTGGCACCCAGGCTCCGCCTGTGCTCGGGGTTCATCCGGGTTTCGTAGCATGCGGGGGTGATGCGAAGGCGGACGACCTCAGGCGAGGTGCTCGGTGTGGCCGAGCGCGGAATAAGAGCGTGGCGGGGTATCCCGTACGCGGCGGCACCCGTGGGTGCCCTGCGGTACCGGGCCCCGTCGGATCCTGCGCCCTGGCGCGGCGTGCGGAACGCGCGGCACTTCGGGCCGGCGTGTCCGCAGGATCGCGACCGGTTCGTGGGTATCGACGCGACGACCCCGCAAGACGAAGACTGCCTGTCGATCAATGTGATCGCCCCCGAAGGATCCGAGGCGGCCGCCTCCCTGCCCGTCCTGGTGTTCATCCACGGTGGCGCGTATGCCGTGGGATCGTCGCGCGAGTTTCCGCGGCAGGGCGAGCAGCTCGTGCGCGAGGGCGGAATCGTCTACGTCTCGTTTAACTACCGGCTTGGCGGGTTCGGCTACGTGGATCTCACGGCCTGGTCGACCGAGGAGCGACCGATCGACTCCAACCTCGGCCTCCGCGACCAGGTGAAGGCCCTCGAGTGGGTTCGCGACAACATTCGCGAGTTCGGGGGAGACCCCGAGCGCGTGACGATCTCGGGCGAATCGTCGGGCGGCAACGCGGTGACGACGCTCATGACGGTGCCGAGCGCGAAGGGGCTCTTCGCCGGAGCCATCGCCCAGTCGTCGCCGACCAACGCCATCTACCCCCGCGAGGTCACCGAGAAGTGGGCGGGCGAGTTGCTCGAGCTGCTCAGCCGCGAGGTGCGCGATGACGACCTCGAGTCGACCTCGCACGAAGACGCGGTCGCCCTGCTCGAGAAGGCCGGCGCGCACCACATCGTCCGGGCGACGTCGAAGCTGTTCCTCCGGGCTCCCGACGATCAGCCCGGCTCGATCTTCCTGTCGCCCGTGATCGACGGCGACTTCTTGCCCGAGCGCCCCCTCGACGCTTTCAAGGCCGGGCGTGCGCACCCGGTGCCGTTGATCATCGGCACCAACGACCGAGAGGGCTCGGTCTTCACGGGCCGCCGCGACATCCTGGCGACGACACCGCTCAGGATCCGCGCGATCTTTGCCAACACGACCAAGAAGGCGCGCAAGGCCATCACCAAGCAGTACCCGGGCCTGCCGGCGCGGCGTCCCGCCCTCGACTTCGGGGGCGACTTCTCGTTCTGGTTCCCGTCGGTGAAGGTGGCGGAGAGGCACGCCCGGTTCGCCCGCGTGTACTTCTACCGTTTCGACGCGGCGCCCCGGATCCTGCGTCTCGCGGGGGTCGACGCGTTCCACGGTCTGGAGCTGTGGGCGCTCTTCGGCCGGATGAATTCGGCCTTCGGCGCGGCGATGAGCCTGCTCGGGGGTCGGCGGGCGTTCCTCGCGACGGCGGCCCGCATGCGGCGGCGCTGGCTGGAGTTCGTCGTCACGGGAGGGGTCGCCGACTGGCCGTCGTACGACCCGTTCCGCAGGCGGACGCTAATCATCGACCGCGTCGACCGGGTGGAGTTCGACCCGCGCGGAGAGCGGCGGCGCGTGTGGCAGGACTTCGTGCCGCATATCTGACGGCGACGCCCGTCGGGCGGTTGTTCACACGCCGTCCACCGCGCGTTTGCAATCCGTTCAGCCGACTGGAAGAGTCAGGCCGGTGGATCTCACCCTCATAGTCGTTCTGGTCATCGTTCTGGCCGTCTTCTTCGACTTCACGAACGGCTTTCACGACACCGCCAATGCCATGGCGACACCGATCGCGACCGGGGCGATGCGGCCCAGGGTCGCCGTGACCGTGGCCGCCCTGTTGAACCTGGTGGGTGCCTTCCTCTCGACCGAGGTCGCGAAGACCATCTCGGGCGGTATCATCCGCGAGGGCCCGGGCGGCGTCGAGATCACCCCGACGATGATCTTCGCCGGCCTCATCGGCGCCGTGATCTGGAACATGATCACCTGGCTGCGCGGTCTGCCGTCGTCGTCGTCGCACGCGCTCTTCGGCGGCCTTATCGGCGCGGCCCTCGTCGGCGCCGGCACCAACTCGGTCGACTTCGGAGTCGTTTTGTCGAAGGTCGTCCTCCCGGCGCTGCTCGCGCCTCTCGTCGCCGGCCTCGTCGGATTCCTCGCCACCCGCCTCGCGTACCGGATCACCCGGCGCCCGGTCGGCAAGAACCAGCGCGGCGGGTTCCGCGTCGGGCAGATCTTCACCTCGTCGCTCGTAGCATTGGCTCACGGCACCAACGACGCCCAGAAGACGATGGGCGTCATTACCCTGGCTCTGATCGCGGGCGGGTTCCTCGGCTCGGGAGCCAACCCACCGTTCTGGGTGATCCTCGTCTGCGCTCTGGCCATCGCGCTCGGCACCTACACCGGAGGCTGGCGCATCATCCAGACCATGGGCGGCGGTCTGACCGACATAAAGGCGACCCAGGGCTTCTCGGCCGAGGCATCGACCGCAGCCACCGTCCTCGCCTCCAGCCACCTCGGCTTCGCGCTCTCGACGACGCAGGTGTCGTCGGGCTCGATCATCGGTGCCGGCCTCGGCCGTCGCGGCTCGACGATCCAGTGGGGCACCGCGGGCAAAATCGTCATCGCCTGGTTCATCACGCTGCCCGCCGCCGGGCTCGTCGGCGCGGCGTGCGAGCTCATCGCTCGTATCGGCGTCGTCGGGCTTGTCATCGACGCGGTGCTCGGGGCAGGGGTCATCGTCGGCATCTTCGTTGCCTCGCGCCGCAAACCGCACGAGCAGTCCAACGCCCTGGAGGTCGACGTCGCCATGAACTCCGTCTTGACGCGGAGCGAGCGCCGCAGCTTGCTCAAGAAGCGCGGTGACGAGCTTCTCGCCGAGCGCCGCCGTATGAGCGACGAGTCGTCGCTGTTCGAACTGGGTGCCGAGGAGGAAGTCCGATGATCAACTGGGGAGCATTTCTGCTGGTGGCCCTCGTCTCGCTGGTGTCGGCGGGTGCGCTGGTGACGATCTATGCGTCCGGGCTGCGACTGCTGGCCGTCGACGGGCGGCCCCGTGCCGCGGTCGTCGGTGCGTACGCCTGCTTCACCGTGTGCGCGCTCGGTGTGCTGTTCGGCATCTACCTGATCGTTCCGGCGCTGCACGCGAGCTGACCGCTCGGGGTCAGTCGACCTGCACGGCGATCGCGCCACCGTTCGCGAGCATCTCGAACCGTCGCCCCGGCAGCGTCGAGACCAGCACCACTCGATCGACCAGGGCCCGCTGCTTCGGCACGCACGAGACGGCGTCGCCGACGTTGTCGTAGGTCGCCACGAAGCACACCTGGGCCGAGTCGACGCCGTACCCGACCCAGAGCCGCCAGCGGTCTGCGGTGGCCGACAACGAGGGATCCTCGTCGTAGATCACGCGGCTTGACCCCAGATCGACCTCGCCTCGTATCGCCACGGGCAGAGCATCGGTCGGCACCTCGGCGCGGTCGAGCGCCCTCGACAGCACCGACGGCAAGGGCGAGGTCGGCGAAGGATCCGACGGGGACGGCTTCGTCTCGACACTCTCCTGATTCGCGTCGGTCACGCCGTGGACCGTCGCGGCGAGGGCGATCGCTGCGGCGAGCGCGACCCCGGTCACGAACCACGCACGGTGCTTCGGTCGAGCCGGCTCGGCCTCCTCCGGTGCGTCGGGTGCCGGGGGAGTCGGGTCTGCCGTGTTCGCGGGTGACGGTGAGGCGGCCTCGCGCTGCCGTCGCTGCTCGGCGTCGAATTCGCGCAGGGCCGCGGCGGCCTCGGCGGCGACCCGCGGGTCCGCGCCCGGGGCGAACGCGAGTTCGGTGAGGGCCAGCCGGCGGCGGTCGGGATCCTCGGCGGAGCCTTCCTGCTCGGCGGTCATGGCGTGATCGTACCGCCGGAGGGCCGAACCGAGCCGCCGGGGTTCTGCCATGATCGGTCTATGCCGACGTCGCCGCGCCTTCGCATCCTGGTCGCGATCAATCCGTCGGCCTCGTTCGGCAGGCATCGCCCCGTCGGCCCCGCCGTCACCGCGGCGCTCGAGAAGGCCGGGCACGACGTCGTCCCGCTCCAGCGCGAGTCGCAGGAGGCTCTCGAGACAGCCGTTCGATCCGAGCTCGAGACCACGACGGTCGACGCGCTCATCGTGGTCGGCGGCGACGGAATGGTCAGCTTCGGTGTGGGGCTCGTCGCCGAGACCGGCGTGCCTCTCGGCCTCGTGCCCTCGGGGACGGGCAACGACATGGCTCGGGCGCTCGGGCTCCCCTTCGACGACCCCGCCCGCGCGATCGACAGTCTGGTCGAGCTGCTTCGCGAGGTGCCGCGCCCCGTCGACCTGCTGCGGGTGACGCGCGACGGCGCCGAGCCCACCTGGGTGGCGGGGGGAGTGTCGGCCGGCTTCGACGCCTTCGTCAACGAGCGCGCCAATAGGATCCGACGCCCCCGCGGCCGGGCACGGTACGACCTCGCGCTCGTGCTGGAGCTTCTGCGGTTGCGGCAGGTCGAGTACGACGTCGTCGTCGACGGGGTCGCCTCCCGCGTCGCCGGCACACTCGTCTCTGTCGGCAACGCCCGCTCGGTCGGGGGCGGCATCACTCTCTTGCCGGACGCCGTGATCGACGACGGTCTCCTCGACGTGCTGATCGTCGAGCGGCTGTCGCGCGTCGGGTTCTTGCGCTTGTTCCCGCGGGTCGCGAAAGGCACGCACGGCGACGACCCTCGGGTGCGGCTGTCACGCGCCCGGCGGGTGTCGATCGCGGCGCGTGACGTCGTGGCGTATGGCGACGGGGAGCGGATCGGTGCTCTGCCGGTGACGATCGAGGTCGTGCCGGCTGCTCTGCGCGTTTTCGCTCCGCCCGCCGAACCCGCTCATTCGGCCTAAACCCGCCCGGTCGGCCCAAACGCTCGCCCTAGGCGAGGTGTTTAGGCCGATCGGGCGGGTCTCAACGATCAGTACCAGTTGACCGACTGGGAGTGAGCCCAGGCAGCACACGGCGTGCCGTACGACGCCGAGATGTACCCGAGCCCCCAGATCACCTGGGTGGTGGCGTTGGTCGCCCAGTCCGACGACACGCTGGCCATCTTGCTGCCGGGGAGCGCCTGCGGGATCCCGGTGGCACCGGACGCGTTGTACGCCTGGTAGTTCCATCCCGACTCCTTGGTCCAGAGCGACACGAGGCAGGAGAACTGGTCGGAGCCCCAGCCGTACTGGCTCGACATGAGTGCTTGGGCGGTTGCTTTCGCCCCGGCCGGGGTGTTCGCGGCGGCTTGGCGGACGGCGTCGGCCTTCTCCTGTTTCGCCTTCGCTGCGGCCGCTTGCGCCGCCTTCCGGGCGGCGGCGGCCTTGGCGGCTGCCCGCTTCTCGACCTTCTCCGTCGCGGTCGTGACGTCGGCGGCAGCATCCTGCGTGGCGTCGGCCCGGGCGAGCACCGTGTCGGCGTCGAGCTTCTGATAACCGGCGAGCGACGCGAGCGACATCTTCAGCTCGGACGCGTTGACTTTGCCGCTCGCCTCGGCTGCGGCGTGTTTGCCGGAGGCCAGGGCGATCGTTGCGACGGTGTTCGCGGTGGAACGGCTCACGGCCGACCCCGCGTGCACCGAGACGCGGTCACCCGATGCGTCGGTGACGGTGAAGTCGGACTTCGCTGTCGCCGTCTGACCGGGAGCGACGACGTCGAGTGCCGTGGTGAGGGCGCTCGGCGTGCCCGCGGCGGTCGGGAGGCCGAAGGCGGATCCTGATGCCACTCCCGTGACGAGGCCGGTGCAGAGCACGGCGGCGGTTGCGACGGATCCGGTGAGGCCGGCGAGACGGATGCGGCGAACGCGGCGGCGCTTGGCCCCGAGGGAGTGTCGGGTTTCGGGCAGGGGTGTGGTGCTGACGGGCAAATCGGTCCAATGGCTCGACCGGGTCTCGCCATCTCGACGAAGGCAGGGCGACGTCGGGCTCTGCGGCGCGGCGGGGGGACGGGCGGCAGGGCCGTGCCCTCTCGGCTCGAGCTGCGGCTCGGTGCACGGGTCGGACGGATGGCGATCCGGTGACGGAATACTCGCCCGGCGTCGAATCGGATCGGCCGCGGGCGAAGCGGCGAGTATGCGGACCGATTCTGGGCTAGTCCGCCGAAACGCCTGGAAGAACCCTCTGTCCACCATGCATGCGCATAGACCATCGCGTGACAGTACCGGGTATGCAATACTCGGAACTGCTTTACCGGCACAGCTGATCACGCCGATGCCGGTGGGCGCAGATCACCGTCGACCAGGGGAGTCCGTCCATGTCCATTCGTCAGAGTTTTCTCGCGATCCTCGACCAGGGACCCTGCTACGGCTATCAGCTGCGGTCCGAGTTCGAGCGCCGCACCGGCTCGACGTGGCCCCTCAACATCGGTCAGATCTACTCGACCCTCGACCGTCTCGAGCGAGACGGGCTCATCACCCGTGACGACTCCGGCGACAGCGAGCACATCTACTACGCCATCACGACGTCCGGCCGAGCGGAGGTGGGGGCGTGGCTCACCTCGCCGGTCGCGCGTCCGACGGCTGCCGCGCGCGACGAGCTCGCCATGAAGCTCGCGATCGCCGTCACGATCCCGGGAGTCGACATCATCCGCATGATCCAGACGCAGCGATCCGCGACCCTCCGCACCCTGCAAGAGCTCACCCGCACCAAGCGCGCCGGCGGTGAGGCGGCGAGCGCCGAAGACCTGGCGTGGCAGCTCGTCGCCGACTCGATGATCTTCCAGGCCGAGGCCGAGATCCGCTGGCTCGACCACTCCGAGACCCGGCTCGTCGAGGCCGTCGCGTCGGGTGTCGCGGTTCCCGTGCCGATCGACGACACCCCGGTTCGACGCGGGCGACCGGCGCGAGTCGCGACGGAGGCGGGCGAGTGATGGGCGACGAACTGCTCCGGCTCGACGGCGTCTCGGTGCAGTACGGTCACGGCGAGACGAGTGTGACGGCGCTCACGGGAGTTGATCTGACGGTCTCGCGCGGCGAGCTCGTCGCCGTCATGGGGGCGTCAGGATCCGGCAAATCCACCCTCCTCACGGTCGCCGGGGGCCTCCGCACGCCCACCAGCGGCGAGGTCGTGGTCGAGGGGCACTATCTGAGCCAGCTCAGCGCCCGGCAGATCGCCACGCTCCGTCGCCGCAGTCTCGGTTTCGTGTTCCAGGATTTCAATCTCATCCCATCGCTGACCGCGCTCGAGAACGTCTCGCTGCCGTTGGAGCTCGACGGGCTCCCGCTGCGGCGAGCGAAGCGACCCGCTCTTGACGCCCTCGCCGTCGTCGGGCTCGCCGATCGCGCCGATCGGTACCCCTCCGACCTCTCGGGAGGCCAGCAGCAGCGGGTCGCCATCGCCCGCGCCGTTGTCGGCGGACGCTCGCTCGTGCTCGCCGACGAACCGACCGGCGCCCTCGACTCGACGACCGGCGAGGCGGTCCTTCGCATGCTCCGGTCCCGCGTGGATGCCGGTGCGGGCGGCATCCTCGTCACTCACGACGCCCGTCATGCCGCGTGGGCCGATCGAATCGTGTTCCTCCGCGACGGACGGATCGTCGACGACGCCCAGCCCACCCCGATCACGGCTCTGCTCGACGGGGTCGGGCGATGAGCGACACAGCCACCGGGGCGGCTCTCACCGAGTCGAGCCGCGGGGGCCTCGGCCCCGCCTCCCGGATGGCGCGCCGCATGCTCCTGCGCACACCCGGGCGCAGCATCCTGGTGATGCTTCTCATTGCGATCCCGATTCTCGGGCTGACGGCGATCGACACGGTCGAGGCGAGTCGCGCGGCCACGCCCGCCGAGACGGTCCGGCTGAAGCTCGGCCAGGCGGGCACCAGCATGTCGATCGTCTCCGCTCCCGATCCCCAGCTCACCCAGGATCCCGTGGACAATCAGGTCACCGGGAGCACCGCCGATACGTCGGATGGCTCGGCCGGATCAGCCGAATCCAGCGATTCCGACCTCCTGACGCCGAGTCAGATCTTGCCGGCCGGCACGCGCACCGTCTCGACCCGGTACGCCGACGCTATCGTCGAGACGAAGACCGGGCTCGCATCGCTCCCCGCCATCCAGGGCGAGGCGTGGGATCCTTCGCTCGCCGGTCGGTACGACCTCGTCGACGGTCGGCGTCCGACCGCGAAGAACGAGATCATGGTCAGCCCGGCGACCCTCGACCGGCTGGGGATCTCGCTCGGCGGCACGGCGACCGTCGCTGGGCCGGTCAAAGGCGCGTACACGGTCGTCGGCACCCTGCGCGATGCCCAGCTCGGCACCGACGGGGTCCAGCTTTACGGAACTCCCGGCCTCTTCGACGGCATCAGCGGTCGAAAGGCTCTGACCCAGACCACGTTCTATCTTCCCGATGTCGATCTGTCGTGGTCGCAGATCAGAAAGCTCAACGCCCAGGGGGCCACCGCCCTGTCGCGGAGCATCATCCTCGATCCGCCACCGTCGTCGGTGGCACCGCGACTGCTCGACAGCGGCAGCGGTGGCAACTTCATCACGATCGTCTTCATCGCCCTGCTCGGCGCGTTCGGACTGTTCGAGGTCTGCCTTCTGGCCGGAGCCGCCTTCGCGGTCGGCGCTCGAGCTCGTCAGCGCGAATTTGCCATTCTGTCGAGCGTGGGCGCCGAGAGGCGGACGGTCTTCGCCGTCATGTCGATCGAGGGCATCCTGCTTGGGTTCCTCGGCGGTGTCGTCGGCGTCGCCCTCGGAATCGCGGCGGCCGCGATCGGCATCCCTCTGATCAGCCAGGGTGTTCAGGCAAGCTACCCGGGGTTTCACGTCGATCCGCTCGTGCTGGTGCTCATCGTGCTCGCGTCGACCGTCTCGGGCTGGCTCGCCGCGGCCGTTCCGGCTCGGGCCGCCTCGAAGGTCGACGTCGTCGCGGCTCTCCGAGGCGCTCGTCGCCCGCCCAAGGTCACGCTCCGGCGCCCCCTGATCGGGCTCTTCGTGCTCGCTGGCGGCTCCGTGATCGCCCTGATGGGCGGGCTCGTCGTCATCGGCACCAACCAGGTCGCGCAGCAAAACGACCACATGATGACGGCCGGCATCGTCCTGCTGGTGATCGGTCCCGTCGTCATGCAAGTCGGCGCGCTCATGATCACGCCGCTGATCCTGCGCTGGGTGACGACGTTCCTCGCACGGGTCGGGACCGCCGCGAGGATCGGCTCGCGCGACGCCTCCCGCAACCCGAGCCGGACGGTCCCGGCGCTCGCCGCCATCATGAGCACGGTCTTCGTCGCCGTGTTCGCGATGTGCCTGCTGTCGGGCGGGCAGGCGCTGTCGATCCGTGGTCACTACTGGCAGGGGCCCGAGAACAGCCTGTCGGTGGGACTGATGAAGACCTCCGAAGACGGAACCTCGACGTTCAGCTCGCCGGACGGCGTAGCGGACGCGATCGACCGGTCGTTCCCGGGAGCACGGGCGCGAGTCATCTTCAGTACACCCTCCTTCGGCTCGCTGGGCGAGACAGCCGTTTCGAGTTACGCGGTGCCGCGGCACGCGATGCCCGCGGGCCGCCCCTACTTCCTCTCCGCAGACAGCACCGAGAATTCGATCGTGGTCGGCTCATCGGCCGACCTGGCGCTCATCCTCGGTGAGAAGGTCTCGGCTAGGTCGAAGGCCACGCTGGCATCGGGTGGCGTCGTGTCGCTCTACCCGCAGTATGTCTCAGACGGCAAGGTCATCATCGACACCGTGCCGGCGGCGACTGGCGCGGACGGCCAACCGCAGAAACCCATCCGGTCCGTGAGCGTGGCTGCCACCATCCAGCAGCCCGACCATGACTTCGCCTTTGGCACCTTCATGAGCCCGGCGACGGCGAAGAAGCTCGGCGTGCCTTTCGAGCCGACCTCGGTCATGGCGCAGCTCGCCACCCCGCCGACCGCCGCCCAGACGGACGCCTTCTCCGCATCGCTGATGCTCGTCGACAGCGATTTCGGGTGGAACATCGAACGCGGCCCCGACCTCTACGCGGCGACCTGGTCGTGGGCACTCGTTGCGCTGACGACCATCATCGCGCTCGTCTCGTCCGGCGTTGCCCTCTCGCTGGCGCGAGCAGATTCTCGGCGCGACGACGAGATCCTGGCATCGATCGGAGCCGGTCCGGCCCTCCGCCGTGGCTTCGGCTTCTGGCAGGCGATCATCATCGCGGGCCTCGGTGCCCTGATCGGTGCGGGGCTCGGACTGGTGCCCGCCTTCGCGCTCAGCCTGCGTGCCGAGGGCGTGACCAGCGGCTACATCCCATTCTCGCCGCCGTGGCTGCAACTCGCGCTGACCGCGATCGCCATGCCGCTGCTGATCGCCGCCGGCTCGTGGGCCCTGACGCGGCGTACGCGCCAGCTCGGACCGTCTCGGCGGCTGCCCGCGGCCTGAGCCGGACGGCGTAAGGATCCGGCCCACCGCCGCGGCAGTCCTCGATCCTGGCCGCCCCGCCCCGCCAATTCGAGAGCGATCCTGCTTCGCAGTCACACCAGTTACTGCCGCACGTGGTGTGCTCTGCCGGATCGCTCTCAAAGTGGCGGCCGGGCCCGACTCTCGTCAGGTCATCCCTCGACGATACCGACGCGAAAGCTAGGCTTGACGCATGACCGACGACGACGTCCGAGTAGCCACCAGCGAGCCCACCACGCGACGTGAGACCGACTCGCTCGGCTCGCGCGACGTGCCGACCGATGCCTACTGGGGCATCCACACGCTGCGTGCGGTCGAGAATTTCCCGGTCGCGAATCGGCCGATCTCGGTGTACCCGGAGCTGGTTGTGGCGCTCGCGGTCGTCAAGCAGGCGGCGGCCCGCGCCAACGTTGAAATCGGCGTGCTCGACCCCGCCAAAGCCCGCGCCATCGAGCAGGCCTGCGATGAGATCCGCGGGGGAGCGCTGCACGACGAGTTCCGCGTCGGTGTCATGCAGGGCGGTGCGGGCACCAGCACCAACATGAACAGCAACGAGGTTATCGCAAACCGTGCCCTAGAGATCCTGGGACACGCGCGCGGCGAGTACGAATACCTGCACCCGATCGACGACGTCAACCGCAGCCAGTCGACCAACGACACCTACCCGACCGCGATCAAGCTCGCGATGATCCTTGCCCTGGGCCCGTTCGTCGACGAGCTGGGCCGGACGGCCGACGCCTTCGCGGCCAAGGGCACCGAGTTCCGCAACGTGCTGAAGGTTGGCCGCACGCAGCTGCAAGACGCCGTTCCAATGACCCTCGGCCAGGAGTTCACCGGCTTCGCGCACACCCTCGGCGAAGACCAGGAGCGCCTCCGCGACACCCTGCCGCTTCTCGCCGAGATCAACCTCGGCGCGACGGCGATCGGCACCGGCATCACCGCCGACCCGAAGTACGCCGAGGCGGTTCGTCGCCACCTCTCCGAGCTGACGGGCATCGAGATGGTGACCGCCCCCGACCTCATCGAGGCCACCAGCGACGCGGGCGTCTACATGACCGTGTCGGGAGCGCTCAAGCGGAGCGCGATCAAGCTGTCGAAGATCTGCAACGACCTGCGGCTGCTGTCGTCCGGGCCTCAGGCCGGCCTCGGAGAGATCACGCTCCCACCACGTCAGGCCGGATCCTCGATCATGCCCGGCAAGGTCAACCCCGTGATCCCCGAGGTCGTCAACCAGGTGGCCTTCGCGGTCGCGGGCGCCGACGTGACGGTCACGATGGCTGCCGAGGCCGGTCAACTACAGCTCAACGCGTTCGAGCCCGTCATCGCCAACTCGATCCTGCAGAGCGTCTCGTGGCTCTCTCGGGCCTGCCGCACCCTGCGCGTCAACTGCATCGACGGGATCCAGGCCAACACGTCGCGGCTGGCCCAGCAGGTCGAGACCAACATCGGCGTCGTCACGGCCCTCACCCCGTACATCGGCTACGCGGCTGCGGCGTCGATCGCGCACACGGCGCTCGCCACCGAGACGCCGATCGCGACCCTCGTGGTCGCCGCCGGGCTGATGACGGCCGAGCAGGTCGAGCACGTCCTGTCGCCCGCGCGCCTGTCGGGCCTCGAGGCGATCACGTCGTCGATCCCGGTCGTCACCGCCGAGCAGATCACGAAGCACCTGGCGTCGCTCGATGCGGCTCACGCCGACGAGACCGCCGGCTGATCCTTTTGGCGCCCGGTAGGGGCACGGCACCGGACCTCGTGCAAGCCTCGGTCGTCCGGTGCTGCGCCCCTACCGGGCTGATCCTTTTGGCGCCCGGCACGGGCCCTGCACCGGACCTCGTGCAAGCCTCGGTCGTCCGGCGCTGCGCCCCTACCGGGCTGATCCTTTTGGCGCCCGGCACGGGCCCTGCACCGGACCTCGTGCGAGCCTCGGTCGTCCGGCGCTGCGCCCCTACCAGGCGCGCGGCGGCGAAATCGAAGGATCCGGCCGCGCGCTGCTCGACACACCCGCAGTGGGCCATCGCTTACCGTTTTCTGCATCGCCCACCGTTTATTCGGTTAGCCGTGCGTGAAACGGTCAGCGACGCTCGCCAGCGCCCAGCGGGCGAGAGAGGAGGATCCCGCATCTCGTCTCCCGACACGGCGCCGCGGCCACCGCCGCGCCCAAAAGTTACTGCCCTGCGCGGTCGTCCTCGTCGCTCAGCCCCGGCCGCGCACTACCCGACATCGTCTGGAAGCGCGGCCGGATGTGCGGCTGCCCGTGCTCGTCAAGGGTCGGCTCGCCGTAGAGGCGGACGGCCTTGAGGCGCATCGTCCTGCCGTCGACGAGGTCGAGTGACTGGTGCCGTGCGAGGGCGAGGTTGCGTTTGCTGTCACGCAGAGGCAGCGGAATCAGCCCCTCCGCCTCGACGCCCGATTGCAGGTAGCGAACCCGGATGATCTGCGAGTCGAGTTCGCCGCCGAGCACCAGCACGAAGTTCGAGATGAAGGCGTAGACCAGCACGACGACGGCTCCGCCGAGGAACCCGTACACCCGGTCGTAGTTCGAGAACGTCGTGATGTAGATCGCGAAGCCGACCGTTGCGAGGGCCCAGCCGCCGATCGCGAACAGGGCACCGTACGACACCCAGCGCACGCGGGGGTGCTTCACGTTGGGCGAGAAGTAGTAGAGCAGCGCGATCGTGAGCACCACGATGCCGACCAGCACCGGCCATTTGAGGATGTTCCAGAGCAGCACGAGCAGCCCCCCGAACCGGAACTGGGCCCCGATGGCTTCGGCGATCGACGGGGTGATGAGCAAGATCGCGGCGATCGCGGCGAACAGCACCATCATCACGGCAGACAGCAGCAGCATCTCGAGCCGGAACTTCGCGAACCGGCGCCCCTCCTGCACGCCGTAGATCATGTTCAGCGCGCGACCGAAGGCGGACGCGTAGCCGGAGAGCGACCAGAGCGTCAAGAAGAGCCCGACCCCGAGGGACACCCCCGGCACCGAGAGGCTCAGCAGCGAGATCAACGGCGGTCGGAGGGCGTCCGCGGCCGACTGGCCGATGCCGAGCCGGGCGATGTTCAGGATGGCGTCGACCGCGTCGCCGTCGCTCTGCCCAAGGGCCACCGCCGATACGACGCTGAGCGCACCCGGGAAGATGGCGAGGGTCGAGAAGAACGCGAGGGCAGCGCCGGCGTCGACCGTCCGGTGCCGGAGGAACCCGTGGTAGGTGCGCCGGAGCGCATACCGCCACGGAATGGGATCCTTCGCCCCGACCACGAGCCACTTCTGCCAGCCGGCGACGAAGGGTGCGGCCGTCGCGTGGCCGATGGGCCGGAGGATCGGCCAGGTGAGTCGGGCCACGAAGAGCGCCACGGCACGCGCGAGACGGCCGATTGCGCGCAACACGGCCCAGATCGGCGACCAGATCGCGACAAGGATCCGAGACACCCGGTTCCCGAGACGAAGCGCGCCCTCTCGAGAGGGTTGCGCCGGTCGCAGCGCTCGTCCCGTCATTGCCTCAGGATACCGGGGCCGGGTGTCGGTGTCGGAGGCCGCGGGTACTCTCGACCCATGACCCGGGGGAACAGCCCACATCCGCCGCCCGCCCTCCGACGGAGGAGCCCCGCGACGAGCTTCGCCGCGCTCGCGGTCGGGTTCGTCGTGATCGCCTGCTTCGCGGCGGCGGTCGTCGTCTACTTCGTGTCCGTGCTGCCCACCGAGGTGCTCACGATCGGCATCTTCCTGGCCGTCGTCCCGCTCGTCATCGTCCTGTTCGGTATTTGGCTGGTCGACCGATGGGAGCCCGAGCCCCGGGTGGCCCTGATCTTCGCCTTCTTCTGGGGTGCCGGCGTCTCGGTCGGGGCCGCCCTCCTCTTCGACTTTGCCGTCCAGACCGTGCAGAGTGCGCTCGGTGCCTCCGGAGAGAGCGAGACAGCCGACATCGTCGGCGCCGTGGTCCAGGCGCCCGTCGTCGAAGAGACGGCGAAGGGCGTCGGGGTACTTCTCGTGCTCTGGATCTTCCGCCGCACCTTTGACGGCCCGATCGACGGCATCGTCTACGCGGCGACCGTCGCCGCGGGGTTCGCGTTCGTCGAGAACATCCAGTACTTCTCGGTGCAGGTCGTCCACCAGGCGTTCGGCGGCGAGAGCGTGGCGGGCGTCTTTCTCGTGCGGGCGCTGATGGCGCCGTTCGGGCACATCATCTACACCGCGTGCGTCGGCTTCGCGCTCGGGGTGGCCTCGCGGCGCACCGGGCCTCTCGGCGCCCTCGGATATTTCGCGGTGGGGCTCGTGCCGGCGATGTTGCTCCACGCCCTCTGGAACGGCGCACTCGTCGTCGTCGGCGACCGGTTCCTCGCCTATTACGTGTTGGTTCAGGTGCCGATCTTCGTGGCGTGTGTCGTGCTCGTGGTCGTACTCCGCTACCTCGAGCGACGCGTGACGAGGTTGCGTCTCGCCGATTACGCGGGCGCGGGCTGGTTCGACCAGACCGAGGTGGCGATGCTCTCGTCGGGAGCATCACGACGCCGCGCCCAACGCTGGGCCAAATACAACGGGCTCGGGCCGGTCATGGCCGGGTTCATCTCTGATGCCACACGGCTGGCGTCGACGCGCCAGAAGATCGTGTCGATGCGTCACTCGGCGTCGGGAAGGGCGGCCGCTCAGAGCGATGAGCAGGAGTTGCTCGCGGCTATCGCCTCGGCCCGGCCGTACCTGCAGGCGCCGGGTGTCGCAGCCGCGGGCGGTCCGGGCGCGGGCGGGCCAGGAATGGGCCAGTGGGCGAGCCGCCCGTCGGGCATGCCGGCGTGGGCCGAGCCGAACCCGGGTGCCGGGCGCTCGGGCGTCGACCGCGGCTAGGGTCTGTCGGATCCTGCGGGTCACCCGTCTCGTGAGGGTCTGCCGTGTCATGCGCTCGCCGGCCCTGCCGCAGATGAAGCGACGCGTTTCGGCCAATCCGTCGTGGCTCGTCGCGTCACTTTGGCCGATCCGGGTCGCATTGCCCGACCTCGCGCGAATCGGCCGATGTCACACCGCCGCGGCGCGCGACCTCGGCCGATCCCTGTCGCCTCGCCGCACCGGTCCGCGCCCGCCTCCGAATTGGAAGGAGAAACTGCAGCGCCGGCACGCATCCATGCCGATCGGGCGGGGTCGGGGCGACGGATCTCCTTCACATTTGCAAGCAGCCCGACCGTCCTCAGCAGACCGGCCACAGCACACAGCACACAGCACACAGCACACAGCACACCGCGCTACGGCGTCGGGTTCAGCGAGTCGTACCGGCGGAACGACGGCTGCACTCGCGCGAGCAGCCCGATCAGCGCGATGATGAGCGCGCCTCCGAGCAGCGGCGGCCACACCGTTCCGGCCAGCGCCAGGAGCCCGACGAAGAGGTCGCCGAGGCGCGGCCCGCCGGTCACCACGACGATGAAGATGCCCTGCAGGCGTCCTCGCATCGCGTCGGGCGCCGCTGACTGCAAGATGGTCGACCGGAAGATCGCCGAGACGTTGTCGGCCGCTCCCGCTCCGGCGAGGGCGAGCGCCGCAAACGCGATGGCACCGAGGTTCGCCGACCAGAAGTCGTCGGTGAGCCCGCCGGTTCCGTGCTCGCCGCCGAGCTGTGCCACGAGGAGAACGACCCCGAATGCGAGGATGCACGCCCCGTAAGCCGTGATGGCCCAGTTCACCGCGGATCCTTGTCGCCGCACCTGCCCGAGCCGCCCCGAGAAGACGCTGCAGACGAGCGCTCCGACCGCGTACGACGCCGTGAGCACGCCGACAGTCACCGCTCCGCCCCCGATGAGGATGGCGCCCACCACCGGGTAGAGCACTCGCGGTTGACCGAACGTCATGGCGATGATGTCGACGATGAAGGTCATGCGGATGTTGGGGGAGCGGCGCAAGAACCGGATGCCGAACAGGAGCGATTCGAGCCCGGGTCGCTGGGTCGCGCCCTCGGGTCGGATGGCCGGCAGGGCGAGGATCCCGAGGAACGCGGTCGTGAAGAGCACCACGTCGACCGTGTAGGTCAGAGGGAAACCGACAGAGGCGACGAGGATCCCGGCCAGCGCCGGTCCGAGTGTCAGTTGCACGCCGGTGCCGATGCCGTTCAGCGCCGACGCCGCGGGCAGCAGGCGTGCGGGAAGGAGCCGAGGCACGATCGCGGCCCTCGACGTGCCGATCACCGTGGCCGCGACGGCGTCGACCGTGGTGAGCGCGTAGAGCAGGGCGACGTTGTCGAGACCGAGCCAGGCGTGCAGGGCGATGCATCCTGTCGTGACCCAGGCGACGACGGCGGCGATGATGGCGACGATCCGGCGGTCGAAGGCGTCGGCGAGCATGCCGCCGTAGAGGCCGGCGATGATCATCGGCACGAGAGAGATGACGCCCACCAGCGCGACGGCGAAGGTCGACTTGGTGATGTCGTAGATCTCGAGCCCGACGGCGACGAGGGTGAGCTGCGCCCCGATGCCGGAGATGGAGGAGCCGATCCAGAGCCGTGCGAATGCCGGGCTCTCGCGGAGCGGGCTCAGGTCGACGAAGAGGCGCTTGCGGGCGGAGGCCTCGGCCCCGGGGGCGTGATTGGACAAGGCTCTAGTCTGCCCGTTAACGCACCGGTTTGCAGACCGTGCAAGAACCGGCGTAGCCTGCATGCGTTCGCATTGATGACTCGATTCTCGGTGTGAACGGCATCACCGGTTTGTCGATGGGCTGCCCACTCGATTCCTTCGCAGGGAGGACGCGAGCGAGCAGCCCATCGCGCTCCCACGGGGTTCATCACCGGCATGCGACGCCCCACCGGGCTCTCATGCTTGACTGGGGGCATGACTCACGACGCATCTACCAAGCCCGAAATCGACGCTCCCGAGGGCCCGGCTCCCGCGCAGCTCGAGATCACCGACATCACCGTCGGCGACGGAGCCGAGGCCCAGTCCGGCTCGACCGTCAACGTCCACTACGTGGGCGTCGAGTACGACTCCGGCGAAGAGTTCGACTCCTCGTGGGGTCGCGGCGAATCCATCAACTTCCCCCTCGCGGCACTCGTGCGCGGCTGGCAGGAAGGCATCCCGGGGATGAAGGTGGGCGGCCGTCGCAAGCTCGTCCTGCCGCCGCACCTCGCCTACGGCCCCGCCGGCAGCGGCCACCAGCTCAGCGGCAAGACCCTGATCTTCATCATCGACCTCCTGGGCGTGAGCTGATGGCCGAGCCCATCAGCGTCCCCACCACCCCGCTGAACGACGGGACGGCCTTCCCCAAGGTCGGCCTCGGCACGTACAAGCTGAACGGCGCCGAGGGCACCGACGCGGTGAAGTCGGCGCTCGAGACCGGGTACCGGATCCTCGACACCGCTCTCAACTACGAGAACGAAGACGCCGTGGGTCGCGCCGTGCGCGAGACCGACGTGCCGCGAGACGAGATCATCGTCACGTCAAAGCTGCCGGGGCGCCACCACGGCTACGAGGAGACGCTCGCGAGCTTCGAGGAGACGCGCACGAATCTCGGGCTCGACCATGTCGACCTGTATCTGATCCACTGGCCGCTGCCGCGCATCGACAAGTACGTCGAGTCGTTCCGGGCCTTCAAGAAGCTGCAGGACGACGGGCTCATCACCTCGATCGGAGTCTCGAACTTCACCGAGGCCCACCTGCGCCGGGTCATCGACGAGGTCGGCGTGGTTCCCGCGGTCAACCAGGTCGAGTTGCACCCGTACTTCCCGCAGGCGGCCCTTCGCGCAGTCCACACCGAGCTCGGCATCGTGACCGAGAGCTGGAGCCCCATCGGCAAGCAGTCCGAACTGCTGACCGAGCAGGTCATCGTCGACATCGCGGCCGCCCACGGCGTCACCCCGACCCAGGTCGTGGTGCGCTGGCACGTGCAGCTCGGCGCCGTGCCGCTGCCGAAGTCGGCCGACACCGGGCGTCAGCGCGAGAACCTCGACGTCTTCGGCTTCGAGCTAAGTGACGACGAGGTGGTGCGCATCTCCGGCCTCGAGCGCGGACGCCTCTGGGACGGCGACCCCGAGACGCACGAGGAGTTCTAGCTCCCTCTGCGACTCTGGCCCGCACGACCGGTGCGAACATCCCTTCCAGGGGAGCGTTCACACCGGTCGTGCGGGTCTTCGCTGTTAGACCGGGTGTCCGGAGGGCCCGGTCACGGGTGGGTAGAATTGAGGCCGACTTTTCCCGAGGAGTGCACGCCTGTTGCCATCTGAACTCGACCGCGAACGCGACTACGTGTCGACGCTCTACGAACGCCTCGACCTGCTCAAAGCGGAAGCCCGAGAACGGCTGGTCGCCACCCGCCGCGACATGGTCGGTGGCAATCATCAGAGCCGAAGCGAGCGCGACGCGTATGCGCGGCTCTACGAAGACACCCTCGCCCAGCTGAGCGAGGTCGACGACCGGCTCGCGTTCGGGCGCCTCGAGCTCGAGCAGCCCGACGAGACGACGAGCCCCTTGCGTGCGGGCGACCGCACTGACAGCGCTGACAGCACCGTCACTCCTGGCAGCACTGACAGCACTGACGGCAGCGGCGGCGGCGGCAGCACCGGCGCCTACCGCTACATCGGCCGGGTCGGGCTCCGCGACACCGAGCATCACCCGATCCTCCTCGACTGGCGTGTTCCGGGTGCGAGCGCCTTCTACCAGGCGACCGCCGCGACCCCGATGGGAGCCCGCGCTCGCCGGCATCTGACGCTCGAGGGGCGCACGGTCACCCGTATCGAAGACGAGGTCTTCGATCCGACCCTGCTCGACCGCGGCGACGCGCAGCTGCAGGGCGAGGGTGCGCTGATGGCCGCTCTGACGGCGCAGCGCACCGGTCGCATGACCGACATCGTCGCGACGATCCAGGGCGAACAGGATCGCATCATCCGCTCCGGCCTCGACGGGGTCCTCGTGGTCCAGGGTGGGCCGGGCACCGGTAAGACGGCTGTCGCCCTGCACCGGGCCGCGTTCCTGCTCTACTCCCACCGCGAGCGCCTCCGCGGTTCCGGGGTGCTCGTCGTCGGCCCGAGCCGGTCGTTCCTCCGCTACATCGAACAGGTGCTGCCGTCACTCGGCGAGTCCGGCGTCGTGCTGTCGAGCCTCGGCGGCCTCTATCCCGGCGTCGAGGCGACGGTCGATGACGCACCCGACGTCGCCGCAGCCAAGGGGTCGGCTCGCATGGCCGACCTGCTGAAGCGCGCCGTCCGCTCGCGGCAGATCGTTCCGACCGAGCCCGCCGTGGTCGACATCGACGGCGAGCGGATGACGGTTCAGCCGCAGCTCGTCGCCGAGGCCATGCGTCGTGCTCAGGAGCGCGGCAAGCCGCACAACGAGGGTCGCGTCACGTTCAACAAGCACGCGCTCGCCGCCCTGTCGAAGCAGCTCGTCGCCCAGCTCAAGGCCCGCGGCACCACGATCGACGACTCCGACGAACTCGTGCTCCGCGACGACATCCGCCAGTCGTACGACGTGCGCGTGCTCCTCAACACGGCCTGGTTGCCGCTGACGCCGCAGAAGCTCCTCGACGACCTCTACGCCCGGCCCAACTGGCTCGCCTCGCTGACCCCCCAGTGGACCCCCGAGCAGCGGGCGCTCCTCCGGCGACCCCGCGGCGAGGCGCTGACGATCAGCGACGTTCCGCTGCTCGACGAGGCCGCCGAGCTGCTCGGCGAATTCGACGCGGTGGTCGACGCCGAGAAGCGCGCCCGCAAGCAGCAGCAGAAGCGCGACATCGAGAACGCCGAGCGCGCCATCGAGAACATGCAGGTCGAGGGAATGGTCACCGCGTCCGACATCGCGGGCAACTTCGCCGAGCGGGCCGCCTCCATGACGACCGCCGAGCGGGCAGGCGGCGACCGCACCTGGGCCTTCGGTCACGTCGTGGTCGACGAGGCACAAGAGCTGTCGCCCATGCAGTGGCGCCTCCTCGCCCGTCGTTGCCCGCTGCGGTCATTCACCGTCGTGGGCGACATCGCCCAGGCGTCGTCGCCGGCATCGGCCGACTCGTGGGAGCGCGCCCTTCAGAGTCTCCTCGGCCGCCGCCGCCGCGAGGGCGCCTGGCGTCTCGAAGAGCTCACCGTCAACTACCGCACCCCGAGCCAGATCGTCGAGTACGCCGAGGGCGTCGCCCGGGCGAGCGGACTGGCGATCACCCCGAGCCGGTCGGTGCGCGCCAGCGAGTGGCCGGTCCGAGAGACAAATTCGCAGGATCCTGCGGCAGCCACGCTCGAGGCCGTCGTCGTCGACCGCGACATCGACGACTCCGGCACCCTCGCCGTGATCGCCCCGCCCGAGCTCGTCACGACTCTCGTCGCGACGCTCGACGCCCGGTTCCCGGGTCAGGTCGCTCCCGGCACCGCCTCGCTCACCCGGCCCATCAGTGTGCTGAGCCCGGCGACGTCGAAGGGTCTCGAGTTCGATTCGGTCGTCGTGGTCTCGCCGTCTCGGATCCTTGCGCTGTCGTCGCGGGGCAATGCCTCGCTCTACGTGGCGATGACTCGGCCGACGCAGCGGCTGACCGTGGTCGACGTCCCCTAGAGAAGACGGCTCGGGGGCTACTTCGTCACGGTGCGGTTCTTCACCAGGGCGAGGGCGTAATCCTCCCACCAGCTGCCGGCGGTCGGCCCGCCGTTGCAGGTGCCGTCGCTGGCGCCCGGCGTCTTGACCCACAGCAGGGCATCCACCTTCGTGGCACCGGATCCGACGCGCGGGTTGACGCCGAGGCCCGCGCCCGTGGCGTTGCACCAGGTGCCCTTCCAGCCGGTTCCGTTTCGCGACACGTCGATGACGAAGTGCGATCCGTCGGTGAGTTTCGACACTTTTGTGCCGTAGGCGCGTTCGTCGGCGGTGGGGTAGTAGTTCGAGACGTTGGTTGCGAAACCTCGGGCCTTGGCGATGCCGGCGGCTCGGAGGCGGGAAGCCATGACGGCCGGGTCGACCCAGTGCGAGTTGCCCCCGTCGAGGTAGGTGGTGACGCCGGCATCGGCGAGCGTCGACACCGCCGCCTTGATCAGCGGCACGCGGGTCTTCTCGACCGAGGGGCAGTTGCTGATCATCGCCAGGGCGTCCGGCTCGACGATCACGGCGGCGCGGTGCCCTTTCAGGGCTGCCGCGATGACCCTGTTCCAGGGCCCGTACTGCGCCGCGGTGAGCCCACCCGCCGAGTAGTCGCCGCAGTCGCGGTCGGGAATCGCATAGGTCGCGAAGGTCGCCGTGCGGTGTTGCGCCTCCGCAGTGGAGAGGGACTTCGCGATGACCGACTTGAGCTGGGCCGTGGTGTACCAGTCGCCGAGCCAGACCGCGACGGGCTGCGACGAGATCTGCGCGATGGCTCTCGCATCGGCGGTGCGCTTCGCCTTCTTCAGGTCGGCGACGACGGAGGCCGCCTTCGTGTCGGGCTGCGTCGCGAGACCGCCCGGAAAGAGCGTCTTCGGTTTCGCCTTCTGCACCTGCGCCACGGTCAGCACCTTCGCCGGCGCGGCGTGCACGTCCATCCCCTGCAATAGGCCGACTCCGACGACGGCCGCGGCGCCCGTCATCGCGACGACGCGCACGATCCATCGAAGACGCTGGTCTGACATCGCGATGAGACACCCCTGAAATCGGCCCCGCGAGCACCCCGTGCACTCGGCGTCGGCCGTCGTCCAAGTCCATCAGTCGGGCACACAAACAACGAGCGCCCGTTCGGGGGAGGGAGTCACCCCAGTCCGGGGCACAGGGGCGAGGCGAAGGATCCGCAGTCGGTTCTCTAGGCTGGAGGGTATGTCTGCTTCCAGCGCCTCCGAGCTCATCGATCGCCTCACGGCGGTCATCCCCGACTTTCCCAAGCCCGGAATCCTGTTCCGCGACATCACCCCCGTGTTCGCCGATGCGGAGGCGTTCGGCGTCGTGTGCGCCGCCCTCGCCGAGCCCTTCGAAGGGGGCTTCACCGCGGTCGCCGGAATTGAGGCGAGGGGCTTCGCGCTCGCCGGAGGCATCGCCGCGCAGACCGGCACCGGCGTGCTCACGGTGCGGAAGGCCGGCAAGCTCCCCGGCGAGGTGCTCAGCGAGACGTATGCGCTCGAATACGGCGAGGCGTCGATCGAGTTGCGCCCCGGCCAGTTGCCCGCGGGCTCGAGGGTACTCGTCGTCGACGACGTGCTGGCGACGGGCGGAACGGCCGAGGCCTCGATGACTTTGCTCGAACGCGCCGGCTACGAGGTCGTCGGCATCGCCGTGCTGCTGGAGCTCGACGGGCTCGATGGTCGCGGTCGCCTCGACTCCCGGGTGCCCGTGCACGCGCTCGCCTCTGCCCCGGCCTGACCCCGGAGGGCCGCCCGTTCGGCGGCTCAGACGGTCAGCAGCCCCTGTGGCACGAGCATCCACACGTCGGCAACTGCGGCAACGAGAGCCACCAGGACGAACACGAACACCCAGAACAGCCCGGGCAGGTGGGTGAGCCTGGCGAGCTGATCGGCGTCGGACTTCTGCGTGCGGCTGCGGGTGCGGCTGGCCTGGAGCTCAATGCTGGCGCGAAGTGCACCGAGTGCGAGCACGACGGCGAGCACGTGCCCGAAGACGAGTTGCCACTCGGGGGTGGCGAACCACGTCACGGCGAACACGATGGCTGCGCCGACGAGGATCACCCTGAGCCCGAACCAGTTGCGGATCTGGATCAGCATCAGAGCCAGCACGAGCAGGAGTGCCCAGAGGAGCCCCGCCGAATACCCTCGGCTCAGCATCCAGGAGGCGCCGAGCGCGGCGAGGGCGGGTGCCGTGTAGCCGGCGAGCAGGGTGATCACCATTCCCGGCCCGGTGCGCGGGCCCTTCGACACGGTCAGGCCGGAGGTGTCGGAGTGCAGTCGGATGCCGGTCAGGCGGCGCCCAGTGACGACGGCCGCGAGACCGTGCCCGCCCTCGTGCACAACCGTCACGGCGTGCCGGACCGTGTGCCAGGTGCCCGGAAGGATGACGAGGAGTGCCCCGACCACGAGAGCCCCGGCGAGCATCGCGAACTCGAGGGGCGGAGAAGTCTGGGTTGCCCGTGACCAGAGCGAGGCGAGGATGTCCACGCCGCAAGCCTAGAGAGAGCCGCTGACAGTCCCGGTCGCCCGCTGGCGGCCCTCCTCTCACCCGGAAGGATGACCGGCCGTCGTCCTCCAGACCCGAATACCGATCCCATCAGCAGATAGACCGGGTGCACACAGGCTCACCCGGTGCCCGTGCCGCACACTGTTCGGATGCGCTTTCGTCCCTGGCTCCTCGTCGTGACCGTCCTGTACCTGATGGCCGTTGCGTGGATGACCCTGCGCCCCTCCGTCTACGGGCACACGACGGGGGAGTACCTCTACCGCGCTCTCGGCTTCTTCGAACGCCACGACGCCACCAATTGGCTCACCTTCTCCGTCGTCGAATCGATCGCGAACGCCCTGATGTTCGTGCCGCTCGGCTTCTTCCTGGCCCTGTTCTTTCCGAAGCGGCTCTTCTTCGTGGCAGTGGGGCTCTGCGTGCTCCTCTCCGCGGGCATCGAGGCCTACCAGGGCTCGTTCCTCTCTTCCCGCGTGAGCGACGCCGCCGACATCCAGCACAACGGCATCGGCGGCTTCATCGGAGCGATGATCGCCCTTGTGCTGCGGCTGATGTTCCTGCCGTTCGCGTCGGCGGGCCGCAAGCCCGTTTCGACGCCGGCTCGTCGGGAGCCCGCCAGGCTGGTACGCTAGGCAGGTTGCCGTCCAACGGCCGCGGAGAAAGAGAGCTCGCGCATCCGGCGCCGAGCACCGCGCAACGACTGAAAGGGGATCCAGCTATGGCACTTGCACCCGAAGTGAAGACTGCGATCATCGAAGAATACGCGACCCACCCCGGCGACACGGGATCCCCTGAGGTTCAGGTGGCTGTGATGACTCAGCGCATCAAAGACCTCACCGAGCACCTTAAAGAGCACAAGCACGACCACCACTCGCGTCGTGGCCTGCTTCTGCTCGTGGGCCAGCGTCGTCGCCTCCTGGGCTACCTCAGCGATGTCGACATCACGCGGTACCGCGCTCTCATCGAGCGTCTCGGACTGCGTCGATAACGACCATTCTCGATAACTGAAGCAAAGCCGTTCGCGGCTTACACTCTTCACTCGAACAGCCCGCCTTCTTCGGAAGGCGGGCTGTTCTCGTTGTGGTCGGCAGACCCGGATCCTCTAGTCTCTCCGGTGTGCTGGGCGTCGACTGTCGTGGCAGATCAGTACCAGTTGTGGGCGACCTCGTGCGACCAGGCGCCGCAGGGGGAGCCGTAGGCCGCGGCGATGTAGCCGAGGCCCCAGTTGATCTGCGTGCGGTAGTTGGTCTGCCAGTCGAGTCCGGCTGTCGCGAGCTTCGTCGCCGGGAGCGCCTGCGGAATGCCGTACGCCTGGCTCGACGGGTTGAGGGCGCTGGTGCGCCAGCCCGACTCCTGGTTCCAGAGCAGCACGAGGCACGACATCTGCGACGAGTCCCAGCCGTGCGAGGGGAGGGCGCCGCGGGCGTAGGCCTGGGCTCCGGCGGGATCGTCGACGACGCCCGACCCGAGCGAGCCTCCCGCGGATCCTGAACCGCCCGACGAAGCGGAACCACCCGACGACCCGGATCCCGAGGATCCGCCCGACCCGCTCGATCCTGACGAACCCGACGAGACCGGCGCCGCTGCAACCGGCGCCGCAGCCTTCCTCGCTGCCTCGGCCTGCTGGGCGGCCAGCGCGTCGGCGGCCGCGGCTGCCCGCTTCTGCTGCGCGGCGTAGGCGGCTTTGGCGGCCTCGCCCTGGCGGTACTTCTTCTCGAGGGTGGCCGACGTGCTGTTCAGTGCGGCGAGCTGCGAGTAGAGGGTCGACTGCGTGCGGGTGGCGGTCGCCACCTCGTCGTCGGCTGATTGCTGGGCCGACTGCGCGGTCGAGAGGGTCGTCTTCGCGGTGGCGGCAAGGCGGTCGCGCTCATCCGCGGCGACCTTCGCCTGGTCGCTCAGCGACGAGACCGAACGACTCGCGACGGTGGCCTGGTCGAGCACGGTCTGCCACTGCGTCGTCAACTGCGAGAGGGCGCCGAGCTTGTACAGCGTCTTGTCGGCGTTCTCGCCGGTGAGAAGCTGACCCTCCATCGACGAGCCGCCGATACGGAACAGGTGCGCCGCGAGCTGACCGGCCTCCTGGTGGGCTTCGGCCGCTTTGGTCTTCTGCTTCGCCACCTCGGCGTCGAGGGCATCGGCCTGGCTGCTCGCGGCCTGGTACTTCTGCTGGGCCTCGGAGTTGGCGGCGTCGGCTTGCAGCGCCGCCTGGCT
Organism: Frondihabitans sp. VKM Ac-2883; assembly: GCF_015350875.1. Taxonomy (NCBI): domain Bacteria; kingdom Bacillati; phylum Actinomycetota; class Actinomycetes; order Micrococcales; family Microbacteriaceae; genus Frondihabitans; species Frondihabitans sp. VKM Ac-2883. The sequence goes on from NZ_JADKSF010000005.1 coordinate 271,448, forward strand.
CTTCGTGGCAGCGGCCTGCTCGAGGTCGTCGAGGGCCGACGTGATCTTCGCGACCTGCTTTTTCGTGGCGCTGGCATTGCCCTTGGCCGCTTCGACCTGGCTCCACGAGGGGTACGCCGACGCCGGCAGAGGAGAGACGAGGATCCCGCAGGTCACGGTGACCACGGCCACCGCGCTCACGACGGTCAGCGAACGACGGCGCAGCGTGCGCGGGCGCACTCGGGCGAATGGCATGGTCCCGACCATAACGCCGATAACACGAGTAACACCAGTCACATGAGCCACATTCGGCGCGTGCCAGGAGGAAAAATATCGCCTGGTGCTACTCTCGACCACATAGGACCAGGCTGGCAGCAGCTGGTCACCGGTGGTGATCTTCGGGCCTCGACGTTGTTTTCGAGTCGGGCCCGAGCGTTTCTACTGTTGACCAGGCATACGCCACCGCAGGCGCCACTCTCGGCGCTCCGGGTTCGTGTGCGCACCTCTCGTGCCTCGAAGCCTCCTGCTCCTACTGAGTGACATCGCCTCCCACACGGGGAGACGATTCAAAACAAAGAGGAGAAAACCCCCATATGGAGGGTCCAGAAATCAAGTTCGCCGAAGCCGTCATCGACAACGGCAAGTTCGGCACCCGCACGGTCCGGTTCGAAACCGGCCGTCTCGCGCAGCAGGCTCAGGGAGCCGTCGCCGCGTACCTCGACGAAGACACCATGCTTCTGTCTGCCACCAGCGCCTCGAAGAACCCGAAAGACAACTTCGACTTCTTCCCGCTGACCGTCGACGTCGAAGAGCGCTCGTACGCCGCGGGCAAGATCCCCGGCTCGTTCTTCCGTCGTGAGGGTCGCCCCTCCACCGAGGCGATCCTGGTCTGCCGTCTGATCGACCGGCCGCTGCGTCCGTCGTTCGTCGACGGTCTCCGCAACGAGGTCCAGATCGTGATCACCGTCCTGAGCATCGCTCCCGACGAGTTCTACGACGCTCTGGCCATCAACGCCGCCAGCGCCTCGACCCAGATCTCCGGTCTGCCCTTCTCTGGCCCCGTCGCCGGTGTGCGCCTCGCGCTCATCAAGGGCCAGTGGGTCGCGTTCCCGAAGGCGTCGCAGCTCGAAGACGCCGTCTTCGACCTCACCGTCGCCGGCCGTGTCGTCACCGATGCCGCGGGCAACGAAGACGTGGCGATCATGATGGTCGAAGCCGAGGCCACCGAGCACGCCTGGGGCCTCATCCAGGGCGGCGACGTGAAGCCCGACGAGGCCGTCGTCGCACAGGGTCTCGAGGCGGCGAAGCCGTTCCTCAAGGTCCTCGTCGAGGCTCAGTCGAAGCTCGCCGCGCAGAGCGCGAAAGAGATCGCCGACTACCCCGTCTTCCCGCCGTACACCGACGAGGTCTACTCGGCCGTCGCCGCTGTCGCCGAAGACGAGCTGAAGGCCGTCTACAAGATCGCGGCCAAGGTCGAGCGTCAGAACGCCGACGACGAGCTCAAGGGCCGCGTCAAGGCGGCTGTCGCCGCCAAGGTCGAGGCCGGCGAACTGCCCGCCACGGCCAACGGCCAGGTCTCAGGTGCGTACAAGTCGGTCACCAAGAAGGTCGTCCGCACGCGCATCCTCACCGAGCAGATCCGCATGGACGGTCGTGGCCTCGCCGACATCCGTCCGCTCGACGCCGAGGTGCAGGTCATTCCTCGCGTCCACGGTTCCGCCATCTTCCAGCGCGGCGAGACCCAGATCCTGGGCGTCACGACGCTGAACATGCTCAAGATGGAGCAGCAGATCGACTCGCTGAGCCCGATCACGAAGAAGCGCTACCTGCACCACTACAACTTCCCGCCCTACTCGACCGGTGAGACCGGCCGTGTCGGTTCGCCGAAGCGTCGCGAGATCGGCCACGGCTTCCTCGCCGAGCGCGCCCTCGTCCCCGTCCTGCCGAGCCGCGAAGAGTTCCCCTACGCGATCCGTCAGGTCTCCGAGGCGCTCTCCTCGAACGGCTCCACCTCGATGGGCTCCGTCTGCGCCTCGACGCTGTCGCTGCTCAACGCCGGTGTGCCGCTCAAGGCTCCGGTTGCCGGTATCGCCATGGGTCTTGTCTCCGACGAGGTCGACGGCCAGACCCGTTACGCGGCTCTCACCGACATCCTCGGCGCCGAAGACGCCCTCGGCGACATGGACTTCAAGGTCGCCGGTACCTCCGAGTTCGTCACCGCGATTCAGCTCGACACGAAGCTCGACGGCATCCCCTCGGCTGTGCTCGACGCCGCTCTCAAGCAGGCGAAGGAGGCCCGCACGGCCATCCTGAACGTGCTGAACAGCGCAATCGACACCCCCGACGAGATGGCTCCGACCGCTCCTCGTGTCATCAGCGTGCAGATCCCGCAAGACAAGATCGGCGAGCTGATCGGCCCGAAGGGCAAGACGATCAACGCCATCCAGGACGAGACCGGCGCCGACATCTCCATCGAAGAAGACGGCACCGTGTACATCGGCGCTGTCGACGGTCCGTCCGCCGAGGCCGCGCGCGCGCAGGTCAACGCGATCGCGAACCCGACCAACCCCGAGATCGGCGAGCAGTTCCTCGGCACGGTCGTCAAGATCGCGACCTTCGGTGCGTTCGTGTCGCTTCTCCCCGGCAAAGACGGCCTGCTGCACATCAGCGAGGTTCGTAAGCTCGCCGGTGGCAAGCGCGTCGAGAACGTCGAAGACGTGCTCGGAGTCGGCCAGAAGATCCTTGTCGAGATCACCAAGATCGACGACCGTGGCAAGCTCTCGCTCGCCCCGGTCGTGGCCGACGAGGCCGACACCGACGGTTCCGGCGCGACCGAGGAGTCGACTGACGCCTCCGTCGAGGTCTGACCCTCGAGCTGACTGATCGACGAACGTCCGCTCCTGCTTCGGCAGGGGCGGGCGTTCTCGTTGTGCCTGATCAGTGTGCCGAGTGCCGCCGAATGCCGGGCCGCCCCCGCCGTAGACGGCATAAGGCGGCACTCGGGACGTAGCACCAGGCGCGTGGCACCCGCCACGCGACACAGCGTGCCCGACCCAAGAATTGGCGAAGGGCCGGAACCGCGATCCCCACCGCGGCCCGGCCCTTCTGGCATCGATCATGCGTACCGATGCAATAGTGACGACACCGCTCCCCACCACGAAGAACGATGCCCCGGAACCCTCCCAGGAACCGCACGAGAAGAACATTACGGACGGCCCCTGAGGGGAGCACTTGCGCTGACTCTGCGTCTGCTGAACGGTCACGATGAGGTGGCTGTGGAGCGTCCCCCGTGGGATCCTTTGTTTTCCCGAATTGGGGTGGCGAATTTGGTAACGAGTTGGTGCGGCGCGCTGTTGACTGGACGAGGAGACCGTATTCTCGTCTCAACCCAGGGATCAGGAGACGCAGGTGACGGAGTCGCCCTCGAGCATCGAGACTCCTAGCACCGTGCCTTCCGACGTCGTTGCTCCGGCAACCGAGGCACCAAGCCAGCGCCACGGGCGTCGGGCCGCCCTCACGTCGCCCATCTCGACGGTGCCTGTCGACCTCGGCATCATCCAGCCTCGGCGCCGCCTCGGCACGTCTGACCTGCGCGTGTTCCCCATGGCGCTGAGCGGAAACGTCTTCGGCTGGACGGCCGACGACAAATCAAGCCTCGACGTGCTCGACACCTACTTCAAGGTCGGCGGAAACTTCGTCGACACGGCCGACTCGTACGGCGATGGCCGCAGCGAAGAGCTCATCGGCGAGTGGATGCATTCCCGCCGCATGCGCGAAGACGTGGTGCTCGCGACAAAGATCGGCAAGAGCCTCGACAACCCGGGTCTCACGCCGCTTTCTATCGAACGCGCCGTCGAGGCCTCGCTCCGGCGCCTCGGCACCGACCACATCGATCTGCTGTACCTGCACGTCGACGACACCGACGTGGCCTTCGAGCGAACGCTGCTGGGGGTCGACCGGCTGATCCGTGCCGGCAAGGTGCGCTGGTTCGGTGGCTCAGACCACTCCGGAAACCGTCTCTACGAGGCCCGGATCGCCGCCGGAATGCTGGGCGTCGCACCGATGGTCGCGTTGCAGAACCGCTACAACCTCGTCGAGCGCTCCGAGTACGAGCGCGACCTCGCGCAGGTCGCCTCGCAGCAGCGCCTGGCCGTCATGCCTCGATTCGCCCTTGCGAGCGGATTCCTCTCGGGCAAGTACCGCCGACGCGCCGATGTCAAAGGGCACCGGAGGGGCAGCGAGGTCGCCAAGCTGCTGACCAAGAAGAACCTCAGGATCCTGGCCGAGGTCGATAGGATCGCCTCTCTGCATGCCGCCCCGGCTTCGGCAGTCGCCCTCGCCTGGCTTCTGACGAAGCCCAACGTCGTGGCGCCGGTCGTCAGCGCGACGTCTCCGTCGCAGGTGATCGAGCTCGTCGAGGCTGCTCGCGTGCAGTTGACGCGCCATGACGTGGCCGAGCTCGACCGGGTGAGCGCCCACTAGAAGTTGAGCTCACCGGGCGCCGTGTTCCCGAGGAGCAGCGTTCGCGAGGAGCAGTGCTTGCTGGGTGCCGTGCCCGACAGTCGCTGTGTCCCACTTGCCGCCGTGCGGGCGCGCTGAGCGGGGGTCAGACGCAGTCGGCGAGGAGTCGTTCGGCCACCCGGGACAGCGCGGCGGTGGCGGCGATGGGGTCGCCGGCGTAGCCGCCGACCATCGCGCCATCGCGGGCGAGCAGGAACTCGTCGGCGGCGTCGCCCGAGAGTGGGTGGCCCGCCTTGCGGAAGAGCTCCACAAGGGTGTCGGTGAACCACTCGCGGTGCTGGAGAACGACCTGGCGAACCGGGTGTGACGAATTCGCAAACTCGGCAGCCGCGTTGACGAATGGGCACCCGCGGAATTCGGGCCGCTGGATGTCGGCGGTGATCGACGCGATCACGCCGCGAATCACGCCGGTGGCGTCGGGCTCGCGGGCTGTGATGGCCTCGACCTCGGCGACGGCGGACGCGTGCCGTCGACCGATGTAGTCGACCACGAGGTTGTCTTTGGCACCAAAGTGCTTGTAGAACGTCGCTTTCGTCACGCTCGACTCGGAGATGAGGCGATCGACGCCGACCGTGCGGATGCCCTCGTCGTAGAAGAGGCGGTCGGACGTGGTCAACACGCGCTGCTTGGCACCGGGACCGGGCTGGTGGACCCGGGTTGCGGTGGGCTCGACGAGGAGGGAACGCTGGACGGCCGATGGGGGGAATTCGACCGTCACAGCGTGGCTCCTTGAGGACATTCGGCAGGGCCGTCGAAAGGAGGGAAACGACGGTGCCGACATCGAACGTCCGGCTAGCCGCCGATCGAGTCGGCCTCAAGCGGACCCGATCAGTGAAACCAGAGTATCACACAGGAGGACAAACAGACGAGTCTGTCTGTCCACTAATTGCGTACCCCAGTTCGGGTGTCACCCATCCCGTAGGCTCGACGCGATGAACGAAGCAGTGCTGAATCGACTCGTGCGCGGGGGTGCCCGATGAACGGTGCCGTCCCTCTTCCCCTCGATGTCGCCGACCTCTCCTTCCGCGCTTCCGGAGGTGAACTGGTCCGGCGCAGCGTCCTGTCGACGGGGGCACGTGTACTGACCGAGAGCATGCCGGGTTCCCGCAGCGCCACGGTCGGATTCTGGGTCGCCGTCGGCTCCCGAGACGAAACCGGTCACGAACGCGGTTCGACGCACTTCCTCGAGCATCTCCTGTTCAAGGGCACCCCGTCTCGAAGTGCCTTCGAGATCTCGGTGAGCTTCGAGTCGGTCGGAGGGGAGCACAATGCCGCCACCGCCAAGGAGTACACCTGCTACTACGCCAAGGTGCGTGACGTCGACCTCGACATGGCCGTCGACGTCCTGGCCGACATGGTCACCTCGTCGACGATCGACCCCGACGAATTCGAGGTAGAGCGCGGGGTGATCCTCGACGAGCTCGCAATGGCCGACGATGACGCCGCCGATGTCGGGAGCGAACGCCTCTTCGAATCGGTCTTCGGCGAGCACCCGCTCGGTCGACCCATCGGTGGCTCGCCCGACAGCATCCGCGCAGCACGCCGCGACGACGTCGTCGACCACTACAGAGCCAACTACCGGCCGCAAGACCTCGTCGTGACCGTGGCGGGAGCCGTCGACCACGAGGCCCTCGTCGGTCGAATCGAGGCCGCCCTGAGTCTCGCTGGCTGGCCTGATGCACCGGGGGCACCCGTCGAGCGCCGCAGCACCCTCGTCAGCCCCCTGTCGCAGGGCGTTCCGACCCAGGTCATACCGAGGCCGCTCGAGCAGGCGACCGTGCTGCTCGGCGTGCCCGGGCTGTCCCTCACCGACGCCCGACGACCGGTCCTCAGCATTCTGAACGCCGTCCTCGGTGGAGGCATGTCGTCACGTCTCTTCCAGGAGATCCGCGAAAAGCGCGGTCTCGCGTACTCGGTCTACTCGTTTGCGGCCAGCTACTCCGATGCGGGCCTCTTCGGGCTGTACGCCGGGTGCGCGCCCAGAAACGCGCGCGAGGTAACCACTCTCCTGCTCGAGGAGTTCGATCGGCTGGCCGCTGACGGCATCACCGACGAGGAGCACTCGCGATCCCTCGGCATGCTGGGCGGTGCCGCCGCCCTCGCTCTCGAAGACAGCGACACGCGAATGAACCGCCTCGGTCGGGCGGAGATCTCGATGGGTGAATTCATCGATCTCGATGAATCGCTCGCCCGCCTGGCGAAAGTGACCCCGAACGACGTCGCCGCTCTCGCCGGTGAACTCCGCTCGGGCGTACTGTCCACCGTGGTCGTCGGCGACATCGAGCCCGAGCTCTTCGGCGCCTCGACCGTTTCCGGCGCGGCAACGACGCCGCCCGAAATCCGATGAAGGAGGCGACAGTGTCGCACTACCTCTACCTCGTCCGACACGGCGAGCAGCAGGACGCCGAATACGGTCTGCCCGACGGGCCGCTCTCGGAACGCGGTAAGCGACAGGCCCGCGCCATCGCCGCACGACTCGGCGGCGTCCCCTTCGACGCGGCCTGGCACTCGCCACTCGAGAGGGCTGCCGAGACGGCGACCATCATGACCGAGATGATGCCGGCCCTCACCCCCGAGCCCTCGACCCTCCTCTTCGACTGCATCCCGTCGGGGCCGACCCCCGATATGCCGCAGGCCTACAAGCCGTTCTTCGGCGGGGTCACCGGAGAAGAGATCGAGGCCGGCGAGGCACAGATGTCCGATGCGGTCGCCGAGTGGCTGACCCCGGCGCGCGAAGACCGTCACGACCTCCTCATCACCCACAACTTCGTGATCGGCTGGTTCGTGCGCGAGGTGTTCGGGGCGCCGTCGTGGCGCTGGATGGGCGTCAACCAGGCCAACTGCGGGCTGACGATCATCCGGGTGCGCTCCGCCAAGCCGCCCGAGCTCGTGACCCACAACGACCTCGGTCACCTTCCGGTCGAGTTGCGGACGGGCCTTCCGGTCGAGCAGCCGCTGTGATTCTGGGGCGTCAGACGGCCGCCCACCGGATCTCCGACAGGCTCCGATCCTCCGGTGAGCGGCTGCCTTCCGCGAAAAGCGCTGAAGACTTCTGGGCGACAGACGGCGAACTAGGCCAGGGGCTTGGCGTACCAGTGCGTCGCATTGGGGTTGTCGTTGTACGGCTCGATCGTCGCGTAGCCGGACGCACGGTAGAGGCCGCCCGCGGCCGTCAGGCTGTCGTTCGTGTCGAGCACGGCCTCCGTCGCGCCGAACGCGCGCGCCCGACGCTCGAGCTCGCCGAGCAGAGCCTTGCCGAGCCCCCGACCCCGGCCCGACGGCGCCACGAAGAGGTGCTTGATCTCGTACCGGACCTCGCCGGCCGCGCCGTCTCGGATCCTGCGAACTCCGCCGCAGGCGACGCCCCGCTCGTCGTCCGACAGGTCGACGACCACGAAGACCCCGTGCGGGGGAGTGAAGAGCGAAGCGTCCGGGAACGTCGTCTTGTAGCCGGCCGGATCGGGAAAGGTCGCTATGCGCTCGGTGAAATAGGCGTCCAGGAGGGCGTGCGCCTCGGGCGCGTCGACAGGAACTTCTCGGTAGTGCACCACGAGCACCGATGCTACCGAGCCCGGTAGGTTGGAGGCATGTCCATACGCGTCGCTGTCGTCGGAGCCACCGGGCGGATGGGCCAGCTGTTCCTCCGTCTCATCGAAGAGACCGACGGCTTCGAACTCCACGCCGGGCTGTCGTCGCGCGACTCGCTCGATGAGCTGCTCGGAGCCGATCTTGTGGTCGACGTCACGGTGCCCGCGGTGAGCCCCGGCATCGTCGAGAAGGCCGTCCGTGCCGGCATCCCGGTGCTGGTGGGCACGTCCGGCTGGTCGGAGCCTCGACTCGCCGATCTCCGTCGCGTCGTGGCCGAGGTCGACGGCCCCGGCGTCCTGGTGATCCCCAACTTTTCGGTCGGGTCGGTCCTCGCGACGACCTTCGCGACCATGGCCGCTCGGTTCTTCGACTCCGTCGAGATCATCGAGACGCACCACCCCGGCAAGGTCGACTCGCCCTCGGGCACGGCCATTCGCACGGCCGAGCTCATCGCCGACGCCCGTCGCGACCTCGGCCCCGTGCGTGCCCCGCACGTCGACCAGCGCGCCCGCGGGCAGCAGATCGCCAGCGTGCCCGTGCACAGCCTCCGCCTTCCCGGCATCGAGGCCCGACAGGAGGTCGTCTTCGGCGGCTCGGGCGAGACGCTCTCGCTGACCCACGACACGACCTCGCAGGCCGCGTACGAGAAGGGCATCCTGGTCGCTCTCGCCGCCGCACCCGCTACCGTGGGCGTCGTCGTGGGGCTCGATCGAGTGCTTCCGCTCCGCTCTCCCGCCGCATGAGCGACTCAGTCGCACTTACCGACGTCAGGATCCGACGGTGAAAGGCCGCATCGCAGCTCTCGTCATGTGCGCCCTGCTGGTGCTCTACCTCGTGCTGGTGGGGCAGCGGGCCGTGCTCTTCATGGCAGCGGGCGAGCCCATCGCGATCGTGATCGGCGTCGCCCTGCTCGTCTTGCCGATCATCGGGGTCGCGGCCCTCTTGTTCGAGATCCGCTTTGGCATTCTCACCGAGCGCATGGTCAAGCAGCTGGAGGCCGAAGACGCCCTGCCCGTCGACGACCTGCCGCGTCGCCCGTCGGGCCGCTACGAACGCGAAGCCGCCGACGCGGCCTTCCCCGCCTACGCCGCGGCGGCTCGAGCGGCACCGGACGACTGGCGCGCTTGGTTCCGGCTGGGGCTGGCGTACGACGCGTGCGGCGACCGACGCCGGGCCCGTGGGGCGATCCGGAGGTCGTTCGGGCTCAGGCGCCGCGCGTCGGCCTGATTCGAGGGCGAGCCGGCGGATCCTTCGTTTGATCGCCCCGCCGGGCCCCGCCCTACTTGATGAGGTCGTCCAGAGCGTCTTCGACGGTGTCGAAGCGGAAGTCGAACCCGTCGTCGATGAGTCGCTGCGGGGTGACCTTCTGGCTGGAGAGGAGCATCTCCTGGCCAGCGTCGCCGAGCAGGGTGCGGATGGCGAACTCGGGCACCGCAAGCTTGTACGGGCGGCCGAGATCAGCTGCCGTGCGAGCCGTGATGCGATCGCTCGTTGCTGCGACCGGGCCGGTCAGGTTGACCGGGCCCGAGACGTCGCTGGTGAGCAGGTGAACGATGGCGGCGGCCTCGTCATGAAGGCTGATCCAAGGCCAGATCTGCGTGCCGGTGCCCAGACGGGAGCCGAGGAAGGCCTTCGTGAGGGCGAGAAGCGGCTTCATGGCGCCTCCGGGGGCGATGACGATGCCCGTTCGGAGCAGGACGACCCGCGTCGCGTCGGGGGCGGCTTTCGCCTCGTCCTCCCATTCCGCGACCACGTCGGCGAGGAAGCCCTCGCCGCGGGGGGAGTCCTCGGTGAGGATGTCGAGCGGACGGTCGCCGTAGATTCCGACCGCGGAGCCGCTCAAGAAGGTCGCAGGCGGGTGTTCGGCGTGCTGCATGGCGTCGACCAGCGTGCGCGTAGCCGTCACTCGAGACTCGAGGATCTCGTGCTTGTACGCCGAGGTCCACGGGAGCTTCGTCAGCGACGCACCCGACAGGTTGATCACCGCATCGGCGCGATCGAGCAGGTTGTAGTCGATGATGCCGGCGGACGGCGACCAGGTGAATTCGTCCGGTTTCGTCGTGGGTCGCCTCACCAGCTTCAGCACCTCGTGGCCCTGCGCCTTTGCCTGCCGGGTCACCTCCGTGCCGATCGAACCCGATGCTCCCGCGATCAACACGGTGAGACCCGTCTCGTTCTGTCCCGTCATTGCCTGCCCTTCGTCGAGTCCTCACACTAGACGGGGGTGCTGGCGGTGTCCGGGGGTGCTCGGAGGGTAGTCTCGGAGCCGTGCCTGAAGAGACCCCCGCCACCCCCGAAATCGAATTCCGCAGCGACGTGACGGTCGAGCTCGTCCGCTCGAGCGCCCACGACTCCGACGTGCTGTTCGCTGCGCGTGTCTCGACGATGGGCGAGCTCACCCTCGACGGTGCGCAGGCCTCCGCTGACGGCGAGCAGGCGACCAAGGGCGCCGGCCTCATCAACTACCTTATGCGCGACCGACACGGCTCGCCGTTCGAGCACAACTCGATGACTTTCTACGTGCAGGCGCCGATCTTCGTGTTCCGCGAGTTTATGCGGCACCGCATGGCGTCCTACAACGAAGAGTCGGGCCGCTACCGCGAGCTCAACCCGGTGTTCTACGTGCCCGGCGAGACCCGTAACCTCGTGCAGGTCGGCAAGCCCGGCGCCTACGACTTCCTGCCCGGCAGCCCGGAGCAGTACGAGCTCGTCTCCGAGGCGACGAAGGCCTCCTCGACGCTCGCCTACGACGCGTACCAGAAGATGCTCGAGGCGGGTGTCGCCCGCGAGGTCGCGCGCATCGTCCTGCCGCTCAACATCTACTCGTCGATGTACGTCACCGTGAACGCCCGCTCGCTCATGAATTTCCTGTCGCTCCGCACGAAGCGCGAGGGCACGCACTTCCCGTCGTTCCCACAGCGCGAGATCGAGATGTGCGCCGAAAAGATGGAAGACATCTGGGCCGAGCTCATGCCGCTGACCTACGCCGCCTTCGGCAAGAACGGCCGCGTCGCCCCCTAGGGGCGGGTGCCGATACTCTAGGGGGGTGTCGAACATCGCAAACCCCTTCGGGCAGGTCCTCGTCGCACTCGTCACCCCCTTCACCGCAGACGGTGAAGTGGATTGGCCGGGCGTCGAGAAGCACATCGACGACTGCATCACCTCGGGTGCCGACGGCATCGTCGTCACGGGTACCACGGGCGAGACCTCGACTCTCACCGACCCCGAGAAGCTGAAGCTCGTCGAGGTCGGCAAAGACGTCGCCTCGGGTCGCGCCAAGATCATCACCGGGGGCGGCTCGAACGAGACCGCCCACGCGATCCAGCTCTACAAGGCCAGCGAGAAGGCGGGCGCCGACGGCGTCATGATCGTCACGCCGTACTACAACAAGCCGACGCAGGCGGGCGTGCTGACGCACTTCCGCATGATCGCGGACGCGACCGACCTGCCCGTCATCCTCTACGACATCCCCGGCCGCACCGGCATCCCCATCAAGTACGAGACGATCCTCCGCGCGGCGAAGCACCCCAACATCGTGGCGGTGAAAGACGCCAAGGGCGACTTCGCCGAGGTCAGCCGGGTGCTCAACCAGACCGATCTGATGTATTTCTCCGGCGACGACGCGAATGTACTGCCGCACCTCGCCATCGGAGCGACCGGCCTCATCGGCGTCACCGCCAACATCGCCGCAGCGCCCTACCGCACCATCATCGACGCGGTGAACGCGGGCGACCTGCCCACCGCGACCCTCGCGCACCAGCAGCTCGAGCCCCTCGTGCGGGCCGTCATGACCCACGTGCCCGGAACTGTCGCCGCGAAGTACATCCTGCACGGCCTGGGGCGCATCTCGAGCCCTCGCGTGCGCCTGCCCCTCGTCGGCCCCGAAGACACCGAGGCTGCCCTCATCGAAGACGAGCTGTCGCACGTGGGCGAGATTCCCGGCGTTGACCTCTCGCGATTCCGCCCCGACCGCAACGCGGCCGCGGGCGGCGCCCTGCCGAAGATCCACGGCACCACGCGCTAGCGTTCGCCGGCTCCGACCGGCACCAGACCTACACCGGAGGTTCACGACCTCGACTTCTACACCCAAGGAACTTATGCCTACGACAATCCAGACTCCCCGCGCCCTCGAGAAGGGCACTCTGCGAGTGATCCCGATCGGCGGTCTCGGCGAGATCGGCCGCAACATGACCGCCTACGAGCTCGACGGCAAGATCCTCATCGTCGACGCCGGCGTGCTCTTCCCCGAAGAGCACCAGCCCGGGGTCGATCTGATCCTGCCCGACTTCGGTCCCATCAAAGACCGCCTGAAAGACGTGCTCGGCGTCGTGCTCACGCACGGCCACGAAGACCACATCGGCGCCGTTCCGTATCTCCTCCGTCTCCGCAAAGACATTCCGCTGATCGGGTCGACCCTGACGCTCGCGCTGGTCGAGGCGAAGCTCAAAGAGCACCGCATCCAGCCGTACTCGCTGGCCGTCAAGGAGGGGCAGATCGAGAAACTCGGCCCGTTCGAGCTCGAGTTCATCGCGGTCAACCACTCGATCCCCGACGCTCTCGCGGTCGCGATCCGCACCAGCGCCGGCCTCGTGCTGCACACCGGCGACTTCAAGATGGACCAGCTCCCGCTCGACGACCGCATCACCGACCTCCGTGCGTTCGCGCGTCTCGGCGAGGAGGGCGTTGACCTGTTCCTGCCCGACTCCACCAACGCCGACGTGCCCGGATTCACAGCCCCCGAGCGCGACATCGGGCCCGTTCTCGACGACATCATGTCGCGCGCGCCTCGTCGCGTCGTCGTCGCGAGCTTCTCGAGCCACGTGCACCGTGTGCAGCAGGTGCTCGACGCCGCGCACCTGAACGGCCGCCGCGTCGCCTTCATGGGACGCTCCATGATTCGCAACATGACGATCGCGGCCGACCTCGGCTACCTCAAGGTGCCCGAGAACGTCCTCATCGACTCGAAGAAGGCCAAAGACCTCCCCGACGACCGGATCGTCTACATGTCGACCGGATCGCAGGGTGAGCCGATGGCCGTCCTCGCCCGCATGGCGAACCTCGAGCACCAGATCGAGATCGGCGAGGGCGACACGGTCATCCTGGCCTCGAGCCTGATCCCCGGCAACGAGAACGCCGTCTACCGAGTGATCGACGGGCTCACGAAGCTGGGCGCGAACGTCGTCCACAAGGGCAACGCCAAGGTGCACGTCTCCGGCCACGCGTCGGCCGGCGAGCTGCTCTACTGCTACAACATCCTGCGTCCGAAGAACGTGCTCCCGGTTCACGGCGAGCACCGCCACCTCTATGCGTCGGCCGCGCTGGCTGAGAAGACGGGTGTGCCGCGCAAGAACATCATCCTGGGCCAGGACGGCATCGTCGTTGACCTCAAAGACGGCGTCGCGACCGTGGCCGGCCAGCTCGACCTCAGCTACGTCTACGTCGACGGCTCCACCGTGGGTGAGATCACCGAGGCCGACCTCAAGGATCGCCGCGTGCTGTCCGAAGAGGGCTTCATCAGCATCTTCCTCGCGATCGACCCGACCACCGGTCGCGTCGTCGTGGGCCCCGAGATCCAGTCGCGCGGGTTCGCCGAAGACGAGCGTGTCTTCGACGACGTCCGTCCGAAGATCCTCGCGGCGCTCACCGAGGCGGCCGAGAACGGCACCCGCGACGCGAATGCCTTCAGCCAGGTCGTCCGTCGCACCGTCGGCCGCTGGGTGAACAGCCAGCACCGTCGTCGTCCAATGATCGTTCCGGTCGTCATCTCAGCTTGATTCCGCGGCGCGTCGCCGCGGCGCCGGACCTCCGACAAGCTCCGGTCGTCCGGCGACGCAGCGACTCGCCACCCCCTCACGTCATTCCTGCAGGCCCTCCGGCCCCCACCAATGTGACTCCTGTGACTCTTGTGAACTGACACGCGCGCCCCAGATGCACCTTCAACCAGTGGTGCAAGGTAGCTTTGCGGCATGCCTACGAGCACTAAGCCCTCGCCGCGCGCCCGCACCACGGGCCGCGCTGCCTCGCGCGCGGGCGGCTCCGGCGCTTCCAAGTCGCCCGCCAAGACCGCCGCCACCAAGACCGCCGCGACCAGAGCCACGCCGACCAAGAAGCTCCCCGCTTCCAAGTCGCCCGTCGTCATCGACCACGGGCCCGGCATCGGCACTCGGGCCTGGCTCGGCTTGGCCCACGTGGTGGGCGCGGGCTTTCGCGTTCTCGGTCGCGAGTCGCTCGACCCCGACGAGCGCCGCGACGGCGTGCCCTTCTTCCTCGTCCTCCTGGCCATCGCCGGAGCGGTCGTCGAGTGGCTGAACCCGACCGATCCGATCGCGATGGCACTCGACCACTACACGTTCGGTGGCCTCTTCGGACGCGTCGCGTACGCCCTCCCGGTCATCATGATCGTCTTCGCGGGGTGGCTCTTCCGGCACCCGGCATCCGTGCACGACAACACCCGCATCGGCATCGGCCTGGGGCTCATGGTGGTCTCGATCTCGGGTCTCTGCCACATCTTCGGCGGGCGACCGGAAGCCGCCGGCGGGATGGTCGGTCTGGCGTCGGCCGGCGGGATCCTGGGCTGGGTCGTCGCCTCGTGGATGGTGAGCCTGCTCACCGCGTGGGTCGCCGTTCCTATCGTCTGCATCGTGTTGGCGCTCTCGCTGCTCATCATCACAAAGACCCCGCCGAATCACATCGGCCACAGGCTCCACGAGCTCTACTCCTACCTCTTCGGCGCACCACAGCCGGGCTCGGTCGAGGCGCAACGTAGCGAGGCCGCCGAGCTCGACGACACGACCGACGAGGATGCCGAGCAGATGCCGTGGTGGCGCCGCAACAAGAGCGGACGCGAAGAAGATCCCGCCTACGATTCCCCGGTCGTCGCCGAGACGGCCCCGACCGATGCGCTGGGTCGCCAGCCTCGCGGTCGTAAGGCCAAGTCCGAGCCCGCCGAGGCGTCGTTCACCGAGGTCATCACCGGCTCGCCGTCCGACGACGCACCCGACACTCGCACCGACCTTCTCAGCGACCTCGGTTTCGCCGAGCAGGCGGTCGCGAACGCGTCCGCTGCGACGGCGGCAACCGCAGGATCCGACGGACTCACCAGGGCGTTCACCGCACCCTCCGCACCCGTCCCCACGCCTGCTCCCGTCGTTCCGGCGATGAACCTCGGGCCGTCCGACGCCGCCGCCGACTTCTTCGAGCCCGGAGACGAGGAGGCTCCGCCGAGCCTCGAGATCGTCGACGACCAGGCCAGCGACACGCCCTACCGGCTGCCGGCCGTCTCGACGCTCAGCGCCGGCGACCCGGCCAAGACGCGCAGCGAGGCGAACGACATCATCGTCGCTGCCATCACCGAGGTGCTCACCCAGTTCAACGTCGACGCTCGCGTGATCGGCTTCAGCCGCGGACCGACCGTGACTCGCTACGAGATCGAGCTCGGGCCGGGGGTCAAGGTCGAGAAGGTCACCGCCCTCTCGAAAAACCTCAGCTACGCGGTCGCCTCGAACGAGGTGCGGATCCTCTCGCCGATCCCCGGCAAGAGCGCGATCGGCGTCGAGATCCCGAACACCGACCGCGAGATCGTGTCGCTTGGCGACGTGCTCCGTTCGTCGGTCGCTACGAAGAGCAGCCACCCGATGACGATCGGCGTCGGCAAAGACGTCGAGGGCGGGTACGTCGTCGCCAACCTCGCGAAGATGCCCCACCTCCTAGTGGCCGGTTCGACCGGCTCGGGTAAGTCGAGCTTCGTCAACTCGATGATCACCTCGCTGTTGATGCGAGCCAAGCCGAGCGACGTGCGCATGGTGCTGATCGACCCGAAGCGCGTCGAGCTCTCCATCTACGCCGGCGTGCCGCACCTCATCACTCCCATCATCACGAACGCCAAGAAGGCCGCCGAGGCGCTCCAGTGGGTCGTCAAGGAGATGGACATGCGGTACGACGACCTCGCGTCGTTCGGGTTCCGCCACATCGACGACTTCAACAAGGCCGTCGTGAACAACGAGATAGTCCTGCCGCAGGGGAGCGAGCGGAAGCTCAAGCCGTACCCGTACCTCCTGGTCGTCGTCGACGAGCTCGCCGACCTCATGATGGTCGCGCCCCGAGACGTCGAAGACTCAATCGTCCGTATCACGCAGCTCGCTCGAGCATCGGGAATCCACCTCGTCCTCGCGACGCAGCGTCCGTCGGTCGACGTCGTCACCGGACTTATCAAAGCCAACGTTCCGTCGCGGCTCGCGTTCGCCGTGACGAGCGTGACGGACTCGCGGGTCATTCTCGACCAGCCCGGCGCCGACAAGCTCATCGGTCAGGGCGACGGCCTGTTCCTGCCCATGGGCGCCTCGAAGGCCATGCGTGTGCAGGGCGCCTGGGTGCAGGAGAGCGAGATCAACGAGGTCGTCCAGCACGTCACCCGTCAGGCTCGACCCGACTACCGCTCCGACGTGGCCCAGGTCATCGAGAAGAAAGAGATCGACGGCGACATCGGCGACGACCTCGAACTCCTCCTCGCCGCGGCCGAGCTCGTGGTCTCGACGCAGTTCGGATCGACGTCGATGCTGCAGCGCAAGCTCCGTGTCGGCTTCGCCAAGGCCGGACGCCTGATGGACCTCATGGAGTCGCGCGACATCGTCGGGCCCTCGGAGGGGTCGAAGGCGCGAGACGTGCTCGTGACGGTGGAGCAGCTGCCGGGGGTGCTCGCACGGTTGCGCGGGCAGGATGCGCCGGCCTCGAGCCAGGGTTCCCCGGATCTTTCGGTCTCCCGCCCCGACGACGGCGCCGACATCTACAGCGCCGACCCCGTGGGCGACATGACCCGCGGATATCGCGAGGTGGACGGCGACGACGAGCAGTCGGAAGACGCCTGGGGCCTGACGGGACGAGACTAGAGCCATGAGTCACGATCCCGACGGCAGCCCCCGCGCCAAGGCCTTCCCGTTCACCGGCCGCATCGTCCGCCGCGGTGACGGCCCGGCTTCGACGGCCAACATCGCCAACATCATCACGGTGGTGCGGATCCTCATGGCACCGCTGTTCTTCGTGCTGCTCCTCGTCGACGACGGCGAGATGGGGTCATTGCGCATCTGGGCCGCGGTCATCTTCGTGGTGGCGATCCTGACAGACAGCCTCGACGGGTTCCTGGCCCGACGACAGAATCTGGTCTCGGACTTCGGCAAGATCGTCGATCCGCTCGCCGACAAGGTGCTGACCGGTGGCGCGTTCATCGTCCTCAGCGTGCTGGGCGAACTGCCGTGGTGGGTGACCATCGTGATCCTCATCCGCGAGGTCGGCATCACGGTCTACCGGTTCGTGGCGCTCAGCGACCGGGTCATCCCGGCCTCGCGCGGCGGCAAGCTCAAGACCCTGCTGCAGGGCGTCGCTCTCACGCTGGCGCTAATCCCGTTTACGACCTGGCTGGGCGACTGGTTCACCTGGGTCAACATCGTCGTCATGTCAGCTGCCTTCGTCGCGACGGTGCTCTCCGGCCTCGACTACATGCGGGTCGCCCTTCGCCATTCGCGAGCCCGCGCATGACCCTCGTCGTCGACGTCGTCGCCTCGCTCCGTGCCCAGGGCCTTACCATCGCCGTCGCGGAGTCGCTCACCGGTGGCCTGCTCGTCGCCGAGCTCGTCTCCGTGCCCGGCGCCTCCGCGGTCGTCGCCGGGGGAGTCGTGGCCTACCAGACGGAGGTCAAGCATTCCCTGCTCGGAGTGTCGGCGTCGCTCCTGGCCCAGCACGGCGCCGTCCACCCCGACGTCGCGATCGCGATGGCGCGAGGCGTCCGCGAGCGTCTGACGCTCGGGCACCGTCAGGCCGACATCGGCATCGCCACCACGGGCGTCGCCGGGCCGGAGGGGCAAGACGGCCAGCCCGTCGGCACTGTCTACGTCGGGATCGTCTGGCAAGACCACTCCGAGGTCGTACCCCTCGCACTGGAGGGTGACCGAACAGCAATCCGATCGGCTACCGTCGACGAATCACTCTCGGCACTTCAACGACTGCTCGAACGGCCTCGGGAATAGACAGGGTTTCGGTCTCGTTACATCTCGCAGGTACACACGGCGCATTCAAAGCCTGCTGGCTACAGTTACACCAGCGACGACAGTTAGTGTTACTCACCCACAGAAGTACTTCGACTTCGGTGGGTCGTCCTCAGAAGGAGGGTCCCTATGGTTCTCGTACGTCAAGAAATCGGCGACGTCCTTCGTGACTTCCGCTTGCAAAAGGGTCGCACGCTTCGTCAGGTCGCATCGAAGGCCAGCGTCGCGCTCGGGTACCTCAGCGAGGTGGAGCGTGGCCAGAAAGAGGCCAGCTCCGAGATCCTCGCGTCTGTTGCGGATGCTCTCGAGACGCCTATCTCCACCATCATGCGTGAAGTCGGTGACCGCATGGCGGTCATCGAGGGGCTGAACCGCATCCCCGACACGCTCCCCGACGACCTCGTCGCCGAGTTCGACGCTGACCTCGCGGTCCGCTAGTCACATTCCGTTTCGAGCTTCGAACGCCCCGGCCTTCTGGTCGGGGCGTTCTTTCGTATGGGGCTTGTGAGGTGCGTCACGCTCGCGGGTTCGCCCGCGCGGAGTCGAACTCCAGGATCCGACGGCTCATTTCCCACAGGGCGGGTAGCCTCGACCGGTGCGCAAGAGTGAATTCGCCCGGGCTGTGATCGACGAGTTCGGAGAGGGCTACGGCCGGGTCGTGACCCGCGACGCCGTGCTCCCGGCGCTCGGCAATGTGTCGGCCGACGCGGCCATCGCCCGCGGAGATGAGCCGCGCGACGTGTGGTTGGCGCTCTGCGACGCCGAAGACGTGCCGGTGGAGCGTCGTCACGGCGTGGGTCTGCCGAAGCCGCGGAGCTGATCGGGCCGCCGACGTCCTCCCGTCCGAATTTGAAGGAGATTTGTCGCCGCGCAGCCCCGGATCCGCATAACTACGGTCGCGCGCGCCGGTTTTTCCTTCGAATTCGGGCAGCGGCATGAGCGACACGCCGCCCCTGAGCCACTCGAACATGTGTTCGGTTGAGTGTTAGCCTCGTCTTCACAGGGGCTCGCTGGAGCCCGGTTCTCCACGGAAGGCCTGCTGCCGCTCTGAGTGTCGGTGGTTCTCCGTAGCGTTCTTTTCACCAGCGCTTCCCCTGAGCCTTGTCGAAGAACATCCGGCCTTGCACCATCGGCCGGTCGGGGCACGACAGCCTATAGGCGCACCGCCCATCCGCACCGGATGTCATCCAAGGAGAACACCATGCCCTCAGTTGCTGACCGCGAGAAAGCCCTCGAGACCGCACTCGCCCAGATCGACCGCCAGTTCGGTAAGGGCGCCGTCATGAGGCTCGGAAGCGACGAGCGCGCTCCCGTCGCCATCATCCCCACGGGCTCGATCGCCTTGGATGTCGCGCTCGGCATTGGCGGGCTTCCGCGGGGTCGAATCGTCGAGATCTACGGGCCCGAGTCGTCGGGTAAGACGACCCTCACCCTCCACGCGATCGCGAACGCTCAGAAGTCCGGAGGCATCGCCGCCTTCATCGACGCCGAGCACGCCCTCGACCCGGAGTACGCCAAGAAGCTCGGCGTCGACATCGACGCCCTTCTCGTGTCGCAGCCCGACACCGGTGAGCAGGCGCTCGAGATCGCCGACATGCTGGTCCGCTCCGGTTCCATCGATCTCGTCGTCATCGACTCCGTCGCAGCCCTCGTGCCGCGCGCCGAGATCGAGGGCGAGATGGGTGACTCTCACGTCGGCCTCCAAGCTCGACTCATGTCGCAGGCGCTTCGCAAGCTCACCGGTGGTCTCAGCCAGACCGGCACCACGATGATCTTCATCAACCAGCTGCGCGAAAAGATCGGTGTCTTCTTCGGAAGCCCGGAGACGACCGCCGGTGGTAAGGCCCTCAAGTTCTACGCATCCGTCCGCCTCGACATCCGTCGCATCGAGACTCTCAAAGACGGCACCGATGCCGTGGGTAACCGCACCCGCGTCAAGGTCGTCAAAAACAAGATGGCACCGCCGTTCAAGCAGGCCGAATTCGATATCCTCTACGGTGTCGGCATCTCGCGTGAGGGCAGCCTGATCGACTTCGGCGTCGAGCACGGCATCGTGCGCAAATCGGGCGCGT
Source organism: Frondihabitans sp. VKM Ac-2883 (assembly GCF_015350875.1). Taxonomy (NCBI): domain Bacteria; kingdom Bacillati; phylum Actinomycetota; class Actinomycetes; order Micrococcales; family Microbacteriaceae; genus Frondihabitans; species Frondihabitans sp. VKM Ac-2883. The sequence continues at coordinate 291,645 of NZ_JADKSF010000005.1, forward strand.
GGTACACCTACGAGGGCGACCAGCTCGGGCAGGGCAAAGAGAACTCCCGCAACTTCCTGCTGTCCAACAAGTCGATCGCTCTCGAGATCGAGCAGAAGATCCTGGCCAAGCTTGGTGTCGGCGCCGACGGCGCGGCTGCGAAGGCCGCAAACGACGCGGCCGCAGCAGCCGCGGCACCGGCAGCGGCTCCTTCGGTCGCACCCATCCAGCGCAAGCTGGCAGAGCGCAAGGGCGCATGAGCGACAACGACGATCGTCTCGCGCCGGTAACCCCGCTCTTCGGGGCCGGGTGGGCAAAGCCGGGCACCAGGGCCCCTGACGAGCCGGAGTGGGCTGACCCCGACGAGTCCGCGTCGTTCGAGGCGCGGGCCACTCGGGGCGACGTCGAGGCAGCCGATGGCGGGATCGCCGACATCGGTGGGCATTCCTCACACGGGTCTCTGTCGCAGCGGGGCCGTGAAGCGGCAGAGCCTGACGGTGCCGTGGTCTCGGCCCTGCCGACCTACGCCGCGTTCGCGGCCCGGTCTGAAGGCTCCGAAGCCGGCCCGGACGTCGAGCCTGAGCCCGAGCCCGAAACAGAGCCCGAACCCGAAGAGTCGTACGAAGCGGCCAAGGCTCGAGCGGAGAACATCAGCCTGCATGCGCTCTCCCGCCGGGGTGTCTCGTCGGCCGAAATGACCAAGACCCTTCGGTCGCGTGATCTCCCTGACGAGGTCGTCGCCGAAGAGATCGAGCGTCTCGAACGGGTCGGCCTGCTCAACGACGACGAGCTCGCCGAAAACCTGGTCCGCAGCAAGCAAGATCGCAAGGGCCTGGGCAAGGGCGCTATCACGGCCGAACTCCGTCAGCGCGGTGTCGCACAGGAGTCGATCGAGGCGGCCATCGCCGAGATCGACGATGACGAGGAGCAGGCACGCGCCGACGATTGGGCGACCAAGCGCGCCGGGCAGCTCCGCGGACTCGACCAGGCAACCGCGGAGAGGCGACTCAACGGCTACCTGATGCGGCGGGGCTACCGGTCGGAGGTCATCCGACGAGCGGTCGAGAAGGCTCTGCCCCGGGGTGGGTCTCGCGGCGGGGGATCGCGCGGGGGTGTTCGATTCGAGTGAGGGGTCGCGGATCCTCGGCTCCGACATCGTCGGGTACGAGGCGCGGCCCGCAAAGATTTACACTGGAGCACTATGTCGACGGTCCTCGAAACCAGCGCACCCGTTCCTACGGATGCCCGCGCACGCACCTATGAGGTGCGCACCTTCGGGTGCCAGATGAACGTCCACGACTCCGAGCGGCTCAGCGGATCACTCGAAGCTGCCGGCTACGTACCCGCCGACGGGGCCGAGGCCGACATCGTCGTCATCAACACGTGTGCGGTGCGAGAGAACGCCGACAACAAGCTCTATGGCACGCTCGGGCATCTGGCTCAGACGAAACGCAACCACGAGGGCATGCAGATCGCTGTCGGGGGATGCCTCGCCCAGAAAGACAAGTCAATCATCCTCGACCGAGCTCCGTGGGTCGACGTCGTCTTCGGAACGCACAACATGGGCGCTCTGCCGACTCTGCTGGAGCGCGCGCGTCACAACGACGAGGCACAGCTCGAGATCCTCGAGTCGCTCGACGTCTTCCCTTCGACACTGCCGACGAAGCGCGACTCGACCTACAGCGGATGGGTCTCGATCTCGGTCGGTTGCAACAACACCTGCACTTTCTGCATCGTGCCCGCGCTCCGGGGCAAGGAGAAAGACCGCCGTCCCGGCGAGATTCTGGCCGAGATTCAGGCCCTCGTCGACGATGGCGCCGTCGAGGTCACGCTCCTCGGGCAGAACGTCAACTCGTATGGCGTCGAGTTCGGAGACCGGGGCGCCTTTGCGAAGCTGCTTCGTGCCGCCGGTCAGATCGCCGGTCTGGAGCGCATTCGGTTCACCAGCCCCCACCCCGCCGCCTTCACCGACGACGTCATCGACGCGATGGCCGACACACCCTCGGTCATGCCGCAGCTTCACATGCCGCTGCAGTCGGGGAGCGACCGGATTCTCAAGGCAATGCGCCGCAGCTATCGCAGCGAGAAGTTCCTCGGCATCCTCGATCGTGTCCGCGCGCAGATGCCCGATGCGGCCATCAGCACAGACATCATCGTGGGGTTCCCCGGCGAGACCGAAGACGACTTCCAAGAGACGCTCCGCGTCGTCGAGCAGTCGAGGTTCGCTACCGCCTTCACATTCCAGTACTCCGTCCGCCCGGGCACACCCGCCGCTGACTACGCCGATCAGATTCCGAAGGCGGTCGTCCAGGAGCGCTTCGAGCGTCTCGCCGCTCTGCAAGACCGCATCTCGTACGAAGAGAACCAGAAGCAGGTCGGGCGCGTGGTCGAGCTCCTGGTGGCAACCAACGAGGGGCGCAAAGACGAGGCCACACACCGGCTCTCGGGTCGCGCGCAAGATTCGCGTCTCGTGCACTTCGAATTGCCCGCGGGCATCGAGGCGCCTCGTCCCGGAGACATGGTCACGGTCGAGATCACCGAGGCAAAGCCGTTCTACCTCCTCTCCGATCAGACGGCAACGAGCCCGTTCTCCGTTCGGCGTACTCGGGCGGGCGACGCGTGGGATCTCGCCCAGGCGGCCTCCTGCGGTCTGCCCAGCGGCTCGACGGGTGTGGCGTCGGCCACGAAGCCGCGGGTGTCGCTCGGCTTGCCCACGCTTCGGGTGTCGACGACGCCGATCTACGATTCGTCCGACTCCGAACGGTAGGCGCGTCGCCAGTGAGCGCGTTGCCGCGCCTCGATTTCGCCGTCGTCGTGGGGGCGACCGGCACCGGTAAATCGACCTTCTCGCTCGACCTCGCTGACGAACTCGCCACTCGCGGGCGCACCGCCGAGATAGTCAATGCCGACGCGATGCAGCTGTACCGGGGAATGGACGTCGGCACCGCGAAGCTTCCGGTCGCCGAACGCCGGGGTATCCCGCATCACCTCTTCGACGAACTCGACGTCACCGACGAGGCCAGCGTCGAGTGGTACCAGCGACGGGCACGCGAGGTCGCGAGCGGCATCTTCGAGCGGGGGGCCGTCCCGATCCTGGTCGGCGGCTCAGGTCTCTACGTGTCGGGGGCCGTCTTCGACTTCGCCTTTCCCGGCACCGACGAGGTCGTCCGCCACAAATACGAGTCGCAGTTGACGGCAGAGGGGGTCGGCGTCGTCTACCGCCTGCTCCTCGAACGTGATCCGGAGGCGGCGCGGGCAATCGGCTCGCACAACGGCCGGCGTATCGTGCGAGCCCTCGAGGTGGGCGAGCTCACGGGCAGGCCTTTCGCGGTGGGCCTGCCCGACGACGCCCCGACGTGGCACTCGCCCGCGTTCTTCGGCCTCGAAGAGACGCGTGAGATCCTCGTCGAGCGACTCGACGACCGAGTGGACGGCATGTGGCGTGACGGGCTCCTCTCCGAGGTCGAGAGACTGCGAGAGCAGGGGATCGAACGGGGCGCGACCGCGAGCCGAGCCATCGGCTACTCCCAGGCCCTGCAGCAGCTGCGCGGCGAGGTCTCCGAGGGCGAGGCGAAAGACTCGACCAAGCTGCTCACACGGAGGTACGCCCGCCGACAGGTGAGCTGGTTCCGGCGGTATCCGCGGGTCGCCTGGTCGGGGGCAGGGAGCGCAGGATCCGTGTCAGCCGCCGCCGATACACTCGTGGGGTGACCACCACCGTCCGCTTCACCAAGGGCCAGGGCACGGGCAACGACTTCGTGCTGTTCTCCGACCCCGATGGCTCGTTCGATCTCACACCGGATCGCATCCGCGCGCTGGCCGATCGCCGATTCGGTGTCGGCGGCGACGGCGTGATTCGAGCGGTGCGCAGCGACAGCCACCCTGAGGGCGCGTCGAGTCTGGCCGAAGACGACGGTGCCGAGTGGTTCATGGATTATCACAACGCCGACGGCAGTGTGGCCGAGATGTGCGGCAATGGCATTCGCGTCTTCACGAAGTACCTCCTCGAGCAGGGCCTGGTCACCCTCGAGCCGGGTGAGACCCTGGCGATCGGCACGAGGGCTGGTGTGCGCGACGTTCAGATCAACCGGTCGGGGTTCCAGGTCGACCTGGGGCGGTGGGGGCTGACCGACGAGGCCCAGGTGCGGGCTCGAAATCTGCATGCGGCGAGGCCCGGCCTCGGACTTACGGTCGGCAACCCCCACGTCGTCGTCGCTCTCGCCTCGGCCGACGAGCTCGCCGACGTCGATCTCACGGTGGTGCCGATCCTCGAGCCGAATCCCGTCGACGGGGCCAACGTCGAGTTCGTCGTCCCTGCCGATCCGCTGGTCGCCGACGGGATCGGGCGCATCAGCATGCGAGTGCACGAGCGCGGTTCCGGTGAGACTCTCTCGTGTGGCACGGGTGCGGCGGCTGCGGCCCTTGCCGTTCGCTACTGGGCGGGGCCCTCGGCTCCCGATCAGTGGCGGGTCGACGTTCCCGGTGGCACCGTCGGCGTGCGAATGTTCGCGACGGAAGACGGCGAGCACGTCTCGTTGAGTGGCCCCGCGGAGCTCGTCTTCACCGGAGACCTGGTTCTCTGACGCCTCGCGGGTTAGTCTTCTCGCATGAAGACCATCTGACCCAGTCGCTCGCCGGGGTTCGGCGTCCCTTTCGACGAAGCGCCACTACTGTCGGACTGCGCGCAGTACGCGGTATCCCTTCGACGTGGTCTCCCGTTCGACTTCGACGATCTCGGCCATCGTCTCGTTCATCCATCGCTGAAGCGAGTCGGCGCCGAGGCTCTTCGCCACGACGAGGTATGCCTCCATGTCGATGCCGAGGCGAGGCAGCCACTGGCTGAGAATGCCGTGGAGAGCCTCTTTACCGACTCGAATGGGCGGGTTCGACCAGATTCCGTCGAAGACGAGATCATCGGGAACGTCTGGGGGCAGCACGGCGTTGACGTTAGTGAGGCCGACGCGAGCGGCGTTCTCGCGAAGGAGCTCGAGGACGCGCTCGTTGACGTCGACCGCCCAAACGGTCGCCTCGGGCGACCGAAGGGCGAGAGTGAGCGCGATCGGCCCCCATCCACACCCCACATCCAAGAAGGTGCCGTCGCTCGGTGGCGTCGGCATTGATCCAAGAAGTACCGCGGTACCCGGATCGATCCGCCCCGGGCTGAAGACGCCCGCGGCGGTTGCCAGCGTGAGCTCACGCCCGGCGAGCTCGACCGTGATCTCTCTCGGTCGGAGCTCGCTCGAGGGGGAGCTCGAGAAGTAGTGATCGCTGGTCATCACCCCAGATTACTGAACACGAAAGGTCTAATGTGACTCGAATGACAGAGCACAGCACCACAGAGGAGAAGGGCGCCGAGCGCGACGACGTCGTCGACCGGATCCTGAGCAATGCCTCGTCGCGAGCCGGCCTGTCCGTCTTCTCGCCGGCCCAGGCCATCCAGACCCAGGGTCTCGGCACGAGAGGCGACGGTACCGGAGACGATCACCACGACGGCGATCAGTTCGACCGCGAAGACCGGCAGGCGCTTCGGCGCGTGGCCGGCCTCTCGACCGAGCTCCAAGACGTCACGGAGGTCGAGTACCGACAGCTTCGGCTCGAGAACGTGGTTCTCATCGGCGTGTACTCGCAGGGGTCGCTCGGCGACGCCGAGAATTCGTTGCGCGAGCTGGCGGCGTTGGCTGAGACGGCGGGCGCGGTGGTCCTCGATGGGCTCCTGCAGCGTCGCCCCAACCCCGACCCCAGCACGTACCTCGGGTCGGGCAAGGCGCTCGAATTGAAGAACACCGTATTAGCCCTTGGCGCTGACACCGTGATCGCCGACACCGAGCTGGCTCCGAGCCAGCGGCGCGCGCTTGAAGACGTGGTGAAGGTCAAGGTGATCGACCGCACGGCTGTGATCCTCGACATCTTCAGTCAGCACGCCACGAGCCGCGAGGGCAAGGCGCAGGTCGAATTGGCCCAGCTGGAATACCTCCTCCCGCGACTGCGCGGTTGGGGTGACTCGATGTCGCGCCAGGCCGGTGGCCAGGTCGGTGGCGCGGGCGCCGGTATGGGTTCCCGTGGGCCGGGTGAGACGAAGATCGAACTCGACCGTCGCCGCATCCACACCCGTATGGCGATTCTTCGCAAGAAGATCAAAGAGATGAAGCCGGCTCGAGTCGCGAAGCGGGCCAACCGGGTGCGCAACACGGTTCCGAGCGTGGCGATAGCCGGCTACACCAACGCAGGCAAGTCCAGCCTGCTGAACCGTCTGACCCGCGCGGGGGTCCTCGTCGAGAACGCCCTGTTCGCGACGCTGGACGCGACCGTTCGCAAGTCGTCGACCGACGATGGCCGGCCGTTTACGTACTCCGACACCGTCGGATTCGTGCGCAACCTGCCGCACCAGCTCGTCGAGGCCTTCCGGTCGACTCTCGAAGAGGTGCAGGACAGCGACATCATCGTGCACGTCGTCGACGGATCGCACCCCGATCCGGCTGCTCAGCTGGCGACGGTTCGAGAGGTGATCTCGGAGGTCGACGGGCGTGACATTCCCGAGGTGGTCGTCTTCAACAAGAGCGACCTGATCGACGAGAGCCAGCGTCTGGTGCTCCAGGGCATGGTGCCTGACGCGATCTTCGTGTCGGCTCGTACGGGCGCCGGTATCGACGAGTTGCGAGCGCGGATCGCCGAGTTGCTGCCCCGGCCCGAGGTCGAGCTCGATCTACTCGTGCCGTTCGATCGCGGTGATGTCGTGTCTCGAATTCACGAGATCGGACGCGTCGTCGACGTCGAATACGTCGCTGAGGGCACTCGGGTGACGGCCCGGGTCTATCCGCAGGACGCCCCGACACTGCAGGAGTTCGCGCACTAGAGGCGGACACTTCCGCCGAGTGCACGAAAACCGCCCCCGAGCTTGGGCTCGGGGGCGGTTTTTGCACTTTCGAAAGCTGTTAGAGCGACCGCAGCACGGCGACGACCTTGCCAAGGATCTGCGCGTGATCGCCGACGATCGGCTCGAAGTTCGAGTTGCGGGGGAGCAGCCAGGTGTGACCGTCGCGCTGACGGAAGACTTTGACGGTCGCCTCGTCGTCGAGCATCGCGGCGACGATCTCGCCGTTCTCGGCGTTGCCCTGCTGGCGAACGACAACCCAGTCGCCGTCGCAGATCGCAGCGTCGATCATCGACTCGCCGACGACCTTGAGCATGAACAGCTCGCCCTTGCCGACGAGCGTGCGGGGGAGCGGCATAACGTCTTCGACCTGCTGCTCGGCCGTGATCGGAATACCCGCGGCGATTCGCCCGACTAGGGGCACCCGGGCGGTGATGTTGTCGTCGTCGTCATAACGGACGATCGAGGGCTCAGGATCCGACTTGGCCGGGTCTTCGAGAAGAACCTCGAGAGCGCGTGGCCGGTTCGGGTCTCGGCGAATCGCTCCCGCCAGCTCGAGTTGATTGAGCTGGTGCGTCACGCTGGAGAGAGAGGCCAACCCGACGGCATCGCCGATCTCGCGCATGCTCGGCGGGTAGCCACGGCTGCCGATCGAGTCGCGGATCGCCGTGAGAATCAGCGTCTGCTTCGCGGTGAGGGCCTTCTTCGGAGACGTGGCGTCGGCGCCTTGATCGCCCTGGGTTTCGCGTCGTGCGGTCTCGCGTGCCATCTCGCCCTCTCGAATGTCGGTGGTCGCTGGTCTACTGATCCCACCGATCGAAACTGTATCCGGTCAGATATGGCAGAACAAACACATGTTCGAGTGTGTCGCGTGTTTTTTGCCAAATTTCTGGTACCGAGCTCTTGAAATCGGCCGTAATCGAAGATATGTTCGGAACACGCCTTCGAGTCCGCAGTCTTACGGGCCGATCGTGTTCGATGAGAGAGGCAACAGCATGAGCGCTACGATCACCGCACTGGTTCCTTCTACCTCCCGCGCCGCGACGGTTTCGACCTCGGGTCCGGTCCCCACTGACGTGCCGACCCACCTCCGCATCACGCGCCGCGGTCGCCTGGTTCTGACGCTCGCCGTCGTCGTTGCCGCACTCGCCCTCATTGCCGGCTTCCTGCTCACCGGCGGCAGCGCCGTCGCGACGAGTTCAGCGGGCAACGTCCATTTCGACCACGTCACCGTCTCGGCGGGCGAGACCCTGTGGCAGGTGGCAGAGGGCGTCGCTCCCGACTCTGACCCGCGCGACGTCATCTCCGACATCGTCAAGTTGAACGATCTCTCTTCGACGCAGGTCATGCCGGGCCAGTCGCTCGCCATCCCGGTGCAGTACAGCCAGAGCTGATCAGGTCTTCGACCGCCCCTCGGCGCCGCGCTCACGCGTGGCGCCGTTCGCGTCTTCGATGGAGTGCAGACGGTGGGCCCCATCCGGTGCCGCCTGCAGCCGCCGTTTGCAGTCACGGCCCGGAGTCGCCAACAGTGGAGAGCCTGTGGAGAACGCAGTTGCGGCGCGAGCACGCCCCGTAAAATGGTGTTGTGGCTATCACTCTCGACGACCTTCCCATTCGCGACGACCTCCGAGGTCAGTCGCCCTACGGCGCACCTCAGAAGAAGGTGCCTGTCGCGCTGAACGTCAACGAGAACACCCATCCGATTCCCGAAGACGTGGCTCGCGACATCGTCGAATCCGTTGCCGCCGCTGTGCTCGAGGTCAATCGCTACCCCGACCGTGAGTTCACGCCCCTTCGCGAGGCGCTGGCCCGCTATCTCAGTGGTGGCCTCGAGCCCGGTGAGGCGATCGAGCCGGCGCAGATCTGGGCGGCGAACGGCTCCAACGAGGTCATTCAGCAGATCCTGCAGGCGTTTGGCGGGCCGGGCCGAACCGCTCTCGGGTTCCCCCCCACCTATTCGATGCACTCCATCATCACCAGGGGCACGGGTACCGAGTGGGTCGAAGCGCCTCGAGACGAGGGTTTCGAGATCTCGCCCGAGACGGTCGCTCGCGAGATCCGCCGGGTCGACCCCGACATCGTGTTCTTGTGCGCGCCCAACAACCCCACGGGCACGCCGGTCGAGCTGGCGACCATCGAGGCGGCCTACGAGGCTGCCCGGGGCATCGTCCTGGTCGACGAGGCGTATGCCGAATTCATGCCCGCCGATCGACCCTCGGCGGTCACGCTCCTCGAAGGGCGACCCCGTCTGCTCGTCTCCCGCACTATGAGTAAGGCGTTCGCATTCGCAGGTGCCCGAGTCGGCTACCTCGCCGCCGACCCTGCGGTGATCGACGCGCTCCGACTCGTGCGGCTTCCGTACCACCTGTCGTCGTTGACGCAGGCCGCCGCCGTCGCCGCGCTCCGGCACGCCGACGAGATGCTCGCCATGGTCGACGACATCAAGGCGCAGCGTGACCGCATCGTCGAGACGCTCACCGAGCTCGGCTATCAGCCGTGGCCGACGTGGTCGAACTTCGTCCTCTTCGGCGGCGTCGACGATCCCGAGGCGGTCTTCGAGCAGCTCCTCGCTCGTGGCATCATCGTGCGCGATCTCGCGATCCCGGGGCACCTGCGCGTGAGCGCCGGCACGGCTGCTGAGACCACGGCGTTCCTCGAGGCCATGAGCGACATTAGGCTCGGAGCATGAGCACAGCGTCCCAGGCGTTCCGCGATCGCACCGCGTCGGTCAGTCGATCCACGAGCGAGTCGAGCATCGACCTGTCACTCGACCTCGACGGGACGGGCTCGGCGAGTATCGACTCATCGGTGCCGTTCTTCGATCACCTCCTCACCGCGCTCTCGAAGCACTCGCTCATCGACCTCAGTGTCAAGGCCACCGGCGATACCCACATCGACGTGCATCACACGGTCGAAGACATCGGCATCACCTTCGGCACCGCGCTAAAGCAGGCGCTCGGAGACAAGGCGGGCATCCGTCGCTACGGTGACGCGCTCGTGCCCCTCGACGAGGCGCTGGTGCAGGCGGTCGTCGACGTCTCCGGTCGTCCCTATCTCGTGCACACGGGCGAGCCGGCCGGGTTCGAGATGCACCTGATCGGTGGCCACTTCACAGGGTCGATGGTTCGCCACGTCTTCGAGGCGATCGCGTTCCACGCGGGGCTCACCGTGCATATCACCGTGCTCGGCGGTCGTGATCCGCACCACATCGCCGAAGCAGAATTCAAGGCTTTCGCTCGGGCGCTTCGGGCTGCCGTCGAGCCCGATCCTCGCGTCGAGGGTATTCCCTCGACGAAGGGTGCTCTGTGACGGCCGCCGGTGCCCGCCCTAGGGTCGTCGTGCTCGACTACGGCAGCGGCAACGTGCACTCGGCCATCAAAGCGCTCGAGCTCGCCGGCGCCAATGTCGAGCTCACTGCCGAGAGCGACCGCGTCGCGAAAGCCGACGGGTTGTTCGTTCCCGGTGTCGGTGCGTTCTCCGCGGTGATGAGCCAGCTCGAGTCCGTCCGCGGGGCCGAGAAGATCGATCGGCGTCTCGCGGGCGGTCGCCCGGTCCTCGGTGTCTGTGTCGGAATGCAGGTGCTCTTCGACCGGAGCGTCGAGCGTGGCTCCGAGGTGGACGGCCTCGGCGAATGGCCCGGCGTCATCGACGAGTTGAAGGCGGAGGTTCTGCCGCACATGGGCTGGAACACCGTCGACGCGCCGACCGAGTCGCTTCTCTTCGACGGCGTCCGCGACGAGCGCTTCTACTTCGTCCACTCCTTTGCGGCCCAGTCCTGGAGCCTCGAGGGGCACGGAGCCCGCAAGGGCCCGCTCGTCACCTGGGGTGATCACGGCGGTCCGTTCGTCGCCGCGGTCGAGAACGGCCCCCTCTGGGCCACCCAGTTCCACCCCGAGAAGTCAGGCCAACCCGGCATCCGCCTGCTGACCAACTGGCTGCAGACGCTGTAGTCCGCCGACGAAGCCGGCCGTGCCGGATCCTTTATCTCTCCGCCCTTCCTCCCCAGAAAGCACCATGAGCGAGATCACCTCCACCCCCGCCCTCACCCTTCTTCCGGCTGTCGACGTCGCCGACGGCAAGGCGGTCCGCCTCACCCAGGGGGAGGCCGGCACCGAGACGAACTACGGCGACCCGGTCGATGCGGCAGCCGACTGGAAAGACCAGGGTGCTGAATGGCTGCACCTCGTCGACCTCGACGCCGCCTTCGGTCGAGGGCACAACCGGGAGGTCATCCACCGTGTGATCAAGCAGGTCACCGGCATCCACGTCGAGTTGTCGGGCGGTATCCGCGACGACGCGTCCCTCGAGGCCGCGCTCGAGACCGGCGTCAAACGCATCAACCTCGGCACGGCTGCGCTCGAAAACCCGGAGTGGGCGGCGTCCGTCATCGCACGCTACGGCGACGCCATCGCGGTCGGGCTCGACGTGCGCGGCACCACGCTGGCCGCACGGGGCTGGACCAAAGAGGGCGGCGACCTGTTCGAGGTGCTGGCTCGTCTCGAAGACGCAGGCTGCGCTCGATACGTGGTGACCGACGTCACGAAAGACGGCACCCTCCAGGGTCCGAACGTCGAGCTGCTGAAGCAGGTCATGCAGCAGACCGATCGCCCCGTCGTCGCGTCCGGCGGTATCTCGAGCCTCGACGACCTGATCGCTCTTCGCGAGTTGGTGCCCCACGGCCTCGAGGGCGCAATCGTGGGCAAGGCGCTGTATGCCGGTGCGTTCACGCTTGCGGCTGCCCTCGACGTCGCCGGGCGCTGATGGCGGCGAGTTCCCACCACGGCGATCACGGCCATTCCGATCGAGACAGTGCGGGCACACCCTGGGCCGGCCGAACTTTTCAGGCGCACGACACGGCCTACGCCGCCGACGACGGAACAGCCGATGCGAGGCTTCTCGATGCGCTGCAGCGTTTCCGCGCCCAGGAGGTCGGCGAATCGGCTGTGGTCGACGCGCTGCGTTCGGCCCGTCTGCTGATCCCGCTGATCGCCCACGCGGGCGACGAGGGGGTCAACGAGCACGGCGTGACCGTCGACAAGACTCAAGAACTCGCGATCGTCACCGTCGAGGGCCCTGACGGGCGGAGCGTGCTACCGGCGTTCACCTCGGTCGCGGCCCTCTCGACCTGGAACCCCACGGCTCGGCCTGTGCCGGCCGAAGCTCGTCGCGTGGCCATCGCGGCGGCGGGGGAGTCGACCGAACTCTTGGTGCTCGACCCCGGCTCCGAGACCGAATTCGGCATCCGGCGACCCGCACTGTGGGCGCTCGCCCAAGACCTGCCGTGGGTGGCGTCCTACGCCGACGACGAGGTGGCAGAGGCTTTCCTGCGTCCCACCTCCGACGAGCAGTCCGTCGCCAGCGTCACGGTCGCCGCTTCGTCGGCGAGTGCACGACTGAGCGGCCCTGAGCTCGTCGTCGAGCTGGGGCTGCGGCCGGGCCTTGATCGCGAGGCGCTGGCAGCACTGCTCGCGAGGCTGCAGTCCGCCTGGGCGTCCGATGAGGTCATCGCGAAGCGCGTCGACAGCATGGCCGTTCGCGTCGTGGCTGCAGTCTGACGACAGAGCGCGCTCGACAAGGATCCGGGCGCGGCGCCGCGAACCGTCCCGTCAGTTGACCGGGCCGGTGTACTTTTCGCCCGGCCCCTTGCCCACCGGATCGGCGATGGGCGACGCCTCGCGGAACGCCAGTTGCACGGTACGGAGCCCGTCGCGAAGGGCGCGGGCGTGGGTGTCGCCGATCTCGGGCGCTGCGGCAGTAACCAGTCCGGCCAGAGCCGTGATGAGTTTGCGGGCCTCGTCGAGGTCGATCTGGGTCTCGGGTGCGTCGGCGAGCCCGAGCTTGACGGCGCTCGCACTGAGCAGGTGAACCGCGACCGTGTTGATGACCTCGACCGCCGGAACGTCGGCGATATCGCGCTCGGCCCCGATCTCTTCGACCCCGTCGCCCACCGTGTCGTAGGGGGAGATGTGGTCGTCGGCTGGCGGGTTGTGGCTCACAAGCGATCTCTCTGCTAGGCTTCATGCGGCTACGGGGCTTTATGCCCTGTTCGAAAGAGGAGTTTATCCCACCCGCGACTTCAACGTTACCGGGTAGTTACACCCCGCACGGCATCGAGACGAAGGTTTCGAGGCCAGCAGCTCTAAGGGTGTCGTGTTGGCGTCAGCCGGCATGTGACTTCCTCTTTTTCGCCCGCCCGACCACCCGTCGAGTGTTGATCAAGAATTAGAGGAGTCCCGCATCAGCGATCCCCGTACCAACGACCGCATCCGCGTCCCTGAGGTCCGACTTGTCGGGCCCGCTGGCGAGCAGGTGGGCGTTGTCCCCATCGCCATGGCCCTGCGTCTCGCGCAAGAGGCCGACCTGGATCTGGTCGAAGTTGCACCGAACTCGAAGCCGCCCGTGGCAAAGATCATGGATTACGGCAAGTTCAAGTACGAGGCTGCGCAGAAGGCCAAAGAGGCCCGGCGCAACCAGGCGAACACGATTCTCAAAGAGGTCCGTTTTCGCTTGAAGATCGACAAGCACGACTACGAGACCAAGCTCAAGCGCGCTGAGGGCTTCCTCCAGTCGGGCGACAAGGTCAAGGCCATGATCTTGTTCCGAGGCCGCGAGCAGTCGCGACCCGAGCAGGGCGTGCGTCTGCTTCAGCGCTTCGCCGAAGATGTCGCCGAGTGGGGCACCGTCGAGAACAACCCCACGATCGATGGCCGCAACATGGTCATGGTGATCGGCCCGCTGAAGAACAAGGCCGAGGCGAAGGCCGAATCCGAGGCTCGCAAGCAGGCCAACAAGCCCCCCAAGCACCCCGCCCCCGCGGCAGCCGACGCTGCCGTCGCCGAGACCACGACCACCGAGGCATCGGCCGAGTAGGCACCACCTACTCGTTCCGCCCCGAGGTTCCAGAGAAGAAAGCAACGACTATGCCCAAGATGAAGACCCACTCCGGCTCGAAGAAGCGGTTCAAGGTCACCGGCACCGGCAAGCTGATGAAGCAGCAGGCCGGCATGCGTCACAACCTCGAGGTCAAGAGCGCGAAGCGCAAGGCCCGCCTGAACCAAGACCAGGTGCTGGCCCCGGCCGACGCCAAGGTCATCAAGAAGCTTCTCGGCCGCTGACCCCTGGTCGGCATCCGTCTAATCGTTAGGAAGTAAGAACAATGGCAAGAGTCAAGAGAGCGGTCAACGCCGCCAAGAAGCGTCGCGTCGTCCTCGAACGCGCCGAGGGCTACCGCGGTCAGCGTTCGCGCCTGTATCGCAAGGCCAAGGAGCAGGTCACCCACTCCCTCGTCTACTCGTACCGCGACCGCCGTGCCAAGAAGGGCGAGTTCCGTCGCCTGTGGATCCAGCGCATCAACGCTGCGTCGCGCGCGAACGGCCTGACCTACAACCGCCTCATCCAGGGTCTCGCCCTGGCTGGCGTCGAGGTCGACCGCCGTATCCTCGCCGACCTCGCTGTCAACGAGCCCGCCACGTTCGCTGGCCTCGTCGCAACCGCCAAGGCTGCGCTTCCCGCCGACACGTCGGCCCCCAAGGTCGAGGCCGCGTAGGTTTCGTTCCCCTAGTCGTGTCTCGTGGCTGGGCACGCCGCTCTCCCCGTAGGGTGGGGGCGTGCCCAGCAACCAGATGATCGACAACCCCCGTTCGCCGCGAGTGCGGGCGGTGGCCAAACTGGCCAAGAGAGACGCCCGGTCTGAGACCGGGCTTTTTCTGTTAGAAGGCCCGCAGGCGGTCACCGAAGCCCTGACGTTCCGCCCCGAGCTGGTCGTCGAGCTGTTCGCGACGCCGACAGCCCTCGAGCGGTACACCGAGCTGGCTCAGGCTGCCGTCGATGCGGGCGTCGAGATCGAGTTTGTCACCGAGCAGGTGCTCACGGCCATGGCTGACACGGTCACGCCGCAGGGTCTCGTCGCGGTCTGCCGTCAGTTCCCGACCGCGATCAAAGACATCTTCGCCGACGACGGCCCGCGTCTCATCGCGATCCTCGAAGAGGTACGCGACCCCGGCAACGCGGGCACCATCATCCGCGCCGCCGATGCGGCGGGCGCCGACGCCGTCATCATGACGGGGCGCAGCGTCGATCTCTACAACCCGAAGGTCGTGCGGGCGACGACAGGTTCGCTGTTCCACGTTCCGGTCGCGGTCGGCCTCGAACTCTCCGCCGTTCTCTCTCGGTGCACCGAGGCAGGGGTCCGAGTGCTTGCTGCCGACGTGAAGGGCGACGATCTCCTTGCCGCGCGCAAGGAGGGCATTCTCGCCGACCCCACCGCGTGGCTCTTCGGCAACGAGGCTCGTGGGCTCACCGACGAAGACCTCGCCCGCGCTGATCGCGCCGTCGTCGTGCCGATCTACGGCCACGCCGAGAGCATGAACCTCGCCACCGCTGCGTCGGTCTGCCTGTACGAGAGTGCGTTCGCTCAGCGCTCCTGATGCCTGGCGAGCATTCGGTAGGCTTGCTTCTCGTGTCAGACACGCCAGCAATCTCCGAAGACTCCGTCGCGAGTGCCGTCGATGCCGCCCTAGAAGCGGTTCAGGCGGCCTCCACCGTCGCCGAGCTGAAGGCTGTGCGGTCCGACCATGTCGGCGAGGCGTCGATGCTGGCGCGCATGAACGCCGGTCTCCGCTCGCTACCGAACGATCAGAAAGCCGCCGCTGGCAAACTGATGGGGGCAGCCCGGGGCCGTGTCGCTCAGGCTGTCGCGGCTCGAGAGGCCGAGCTGGCCGTCGCCGAAGAGGCCGCACGACTCGAGGCCGAGCGCATCGACGTGACCGCGCTGCCGGTCCGGCGCCGTCAGGGCAGCCGCCACCCGCTGAGCCTCCTGCAAGAGAAGATGGCCGACATCTTCGTCAGCATGGGGTGGGAGCTCTCCGAGGGGCCCGAGCTCGAGCATGAGTGGTTTAACTTCGATGCACTGAACTTCGATGCCGACCACCCGGCCCGAGCGATGCAAGACACTTTCTTCGTCGAGCCCGTCGACCGTCACCTGCTGCTGCGCACGCACACCTCGCCGGTGCAGATCCGCACGCTCCTGTCGAAAGAGCTCCCCGTCTACAACGTCGCCACGGGGCGGGTCTTCCGTACCGACGAGCTCGACGCTACGCACACACCCGTCTTCACGCAGATCGAGGGCATCGCCATCGACAAGGGCCTCACGATGGCTCACCTGCGTGGCACGCTCGAGCACCTGGCCCGCCAGATGTTCGGCGACGAGGCGCAGATCCGCCTTCGCCCCAACTACTTCCCGTTCACCGAGCCCAGCGCCGAGATGGACGTCTGGCAGCCGAACGCCAAGGGTGGCGCGCGGTGGGTCGAGTGGGGTGGTTGCGGCATGGTCAATCCGAACGTCCTTCGTGCGGCGGGTATCGACCCCGACGAATACCAGGGCTTCGCCTTCGGAATGGGAATCGAGCGAACCCTGCAGTTCCGCAACGATCTCAACGACATGCGCGACATGGTCGAGGGCGATGTTCGTTTCAGTGAGCAGTTCGGAATGGTGGTCTGATGCGCGTCCCTCTCTCGTGGCTCGGCGAATACGTCGACCTTCCCGAAGACGTCACGCTCGAGCACGTCCATGCGGCGCTGGTGAGCGTCGGCTTCGAAGAAGAAGACGTGCATCTCTCTGACGTGACGGGCCCACTCGTCGTGGGGCAGGTACTCGAGTTCACGCCCGAGCCCCAGAAGAACGGCAAGACCATCAAC
The DNA here is from genome assembly GCF_015350875.1 of Frondihabitans sp. VKM Ac-2883. Lineage (NCBI taxonomy): Bacteria > Bacillati > Actinomycetota > Actinomycetes > Micrococcales > Microbacteriaceae > Frondihabitans > Frondihabitans sp. VKM Ac-2883. The sequence goes on from NZ_JADKSF010000005.1 coordinate 308,191, forward strand.
TGGTGCCGCATCGCGGTCGGCCCGAACCCCGAGACCGACGACGCCGACGTGCGCGGCATCGTCTGCGGCGCGCACAACTTCGCCGTGGGCGACAAGGTCGTGGTGAGCCTGCCGGGTGCGGTGCTTCCCGGGCCGTTCCCGATCGCGGCGCGCAAGACCTACGGGCACGTGTCCGACGGCATGATGGCCTCGACGCGCGAGCTCGGTCTCGGCGATGAGCACGACGGCATCCTGCTGCTCAAAGACCTCGGCCTCGATCCCGAAATCGGCGCCGATGCGATCTCGCTGCTCGGGCTCGACGACGCAGCAGTCGAAATCAACGTGACACCGGATCGTGGATACGCCTTCAGCATCCGCGGTGTCGCCCGCGAGTATTCACACGCCACAGGGGCCGCCTTCAAGGATCCCGCAGCAGCATTCACGCCGACGACTCGCAGCGACTTCTCCGTCACCGTGGCCGACGCCGCCCCGGTCCGCGGTCGAGTCGGGGTCAGCACCTTCACGACAGCCGTCGTTCGAGGCATCGACGCCACGCGTCCGACTCCGCCGTGGATGCGCTCCCGCCTCCGGCTCGCCGGCGTCCGCTCGATCTCGCTGCCCGTCGACATCACGAACTACGTGATGCTCGAGACGGGTCAACCGTTGCATGCCTACGACCTCGACAAGCTCGTCGGTGGTCTCACCGTTCGTCGCGCGGCTCCGGGGGAGCACCTCACCACTCTCGACGGACGCGACCGCGCCCTCGATGTCGAAGACCTCCTTATCACCGACGACGAGGGCCCCGTCGGCCTCGCCGGCGTCATGGGCGGAGAGCGCACCGAGGTCTCGGCGACGACGACAGACGTGGTCATCGAGGCCGCGACCTTCGAGCCGATCAGCATCGCGCGCACTGCGCGCCGCCACAAGCTGCCGAGCGAGGCGTCGCGACGCTTCGAGCGCGGGGTCGACCCGGCCGTGGCGGCGCCAGCTGCAGAGCGCGCTGTCGAACTGCTGGTGGAGTTGGCAGGCGGAACGAGCGACGTCCTCGGATCCTCGTTCGACGAATCCGTCACCCCTGCCTCCGTCTTCCTCGCCGAAGACCGCGCCTCTCGCCTGATCGGCGTCGACTACACCGCGGCCGAGGTCGAAGAATCCCTGCTGGCGATCGGTGCCGACGTCGCTGTCGTCGACGGTGGCTTCGCCGTCATGCCGCCGACGTGGCGTCCCGACCTGACCACCGATGCCGACCTCGTCGAAGAGGTGGCTCGAATCACGGGCTACGACCGCATTCCGTCGGTCCTGCCCGTCGCGCCTCCCGGTCGCGGTCTCACTCGCGAGCAGGTTCTGCGCCGTGCTGTGTCGACCGGGCTCGCTGCGGCCGGCTTGACCGAGGTGTTCGCGTATCCGTTCCTGTCGCCCGAGAAGAACGGGGCGTTCGCGCCGGTCCGTGATCGGGCCGCTGGCGTCACCCCGGTGACGCTGGCAAATCCGCTCGACACCGCCGCTGGCGAGATGCGGATGTCGCTGATTCCGGGGCTTCTCGAGACGGCCCGCCGCAACATCTCGCGTGGTCTGCTCGACCTTGCGCTGTTCGAGTCAGGTTCGGTGTTCTTCGTCGCCTCGACGGATGCTTCGACGACAGCCTCGACGGATGCTTCCACCGAAGCCGCTTCACCGGGAACGGACTTCATCCCGGTCGGTGCCGCCAAGCCCTCCGACGAAGTCCTCGCCGAGCTGAACGCCAGCCTTCCCGAGCAGCCGCGTCACCTCGCACTGCTGCGCACGGGTTCGACGATCGAGCGTCAGCCGGGGCAGCCCGCCGTGCAGGCCGACCTCGCCGACGTTCTCGACGACGTGCGGGTGGCTCTTCGCGCGATCGGTGCCGAGTTGACGGTTCGTCAGGGTCGTCACCCGTCTCTGCACCCCGGACGCACGGCCGAGCTGGTGGTCGCGGGCGAACTCCTCGGTGCCGCCGGCGAGTTGCTTCCCGCTCTGGCTTCCGAGCTCGATCTGCCCCGCGGGCTCGTCGTCGCCGAGTTCGATCTGGAGCGTGCCATGGAGCTCGCCCGGGTCGACTTGCAGCCCGAGCCGATCTCGGCGTTCCCAATCGCGACTCAAGATCTGTCTCTGGTCGTCGGCGTCGATGCCCCTGCCGGCGAGGTGCTCGAATCGGTCGTGCTCGGTGCGGGTGAGCTTCTCGAGTATGCTCGCCTCGTGGACGACTACCGTGGCGAAGGCATCGATGAGGGCTCGAAGTCCCTCACGTTCGCGCTGCGGTTCCGCGCGACCGATCGCACCCTGACCGCCGCCGAGGCCTCTGAGGCCAAGGCCGGCGCCGTCCGTCTGGCTGGCGAGCGATTCGGGGCGACTCTCCGCGACTGACCGTCGCGAGGCGTCGCCGCCCCGATCCCGTCCAGTCGAACATTAGGGTAGAAGCATGCCTTTATCCGTCGCCGTTGCAGGCGCAAGCGGTTACGCAGGCGGGGAGCTCCTCCGGCTCCTCGCTCAGCATCCAGAATTCGAAGTGACCACCGTCACGGCGTTCAAGAACGCCGGTCAGCCACTCATCGCGGCCCAGCCGCACCTCCGTTCTCTCGCGCACCTGACACTCGTCGAGACGACTCCCGAGAACCTCGTCGGCCACGACGTGGTGTTCCTCGCTCTGCCACATGGCAAGTCCGGTGAGATCACCGCCCAGCTGCCGAGCGAGACCCTCGTCGTCGATTGCGGCGCCGACCACCGGCTCACCAGCGAAGACGACTGGGCTGCTTTCTACGGCGGCGAGTTCTACGGTGCGTGGACGTACGGCATGCCCGAGTTGCTCCACGCCGGCGGCAGCAAGCAGCGCGACGAGATCGTCGGGGCGACCCGCATCGCGGTGCCGGGTTGCAACGTGACCGCCATGACCCTCGGGCTCGCTCCGGGCGTCGAGGCCGGGTTGGTGTCGGCTAACGACATCGTCGCGGTTCTCGCCGTCGGCCCGTCGGGCGCCGGCAAAGCGCTCAAGCCGCACCTCCTCGCCAGCGAGATGCTCGGTTCGGCCTCTGCGTACGGTGTGGGCGGAACCCACCGGCACATCCCCGAGACCCAGCAGAATCTCCGGGTCGCTGGCGCCACCGATGTGACTCTCTCGTTCACGCCGATGCTCGTGCCGATGGCGCGGGGCATTCTCGCGACGACCACCGCGAAGCTCGTTCCCGGCGTGACCGAGGCCGACATCCGCCGCGCGTGGGAGGCCGCCTACGCCGACGAGCCGTTCGTCCATGTGCTGCCCGCGGGGGAGTACCCGCGAGTCGCCGACACTCTCGGCGCGAATGTCTGCCTCATTGGGCTTGCGGTCGACGAGGCAGCCGGCCGCGTCATCGTCGTCAGCGCTCTGGACAACCTCGCAAAGGGCACGGCCGGTGCCGCCGTCCAGTCGACGAACATCGCCCTCGGATTCCCCGAGACCCTCGGTCTCACCACGAACGGAGTCGCCCCGTGAGCGTCACAGCAGCACAGGGCTTCGAGGCCTCCGGTGTCGTCGCCGGCCTCAAGTCGACCGGCAAACCCGACGTTGCGCTGGTGGTCAACCGCGGTCGCAGGGCCGCGGTCGCCGGTGTCTTCACGAGTAACCGCGCCAAGGCGCACCCCGTCATTTGGTCGCAACAGGTGGTGGCCGACGGTGAGGCCCGGGCGGTCGTGCTCAACTCGGGCGGGGCCAACTGCTTCACCGGGCCGTTTGGCTTCCAGACCACGCACCTCACGGCTGAGACAGTCGCCGAGGCGCTCGATATCGGCGCGGGCGACGTGGTCGTCTGCTCGACCGGTCTCATCGGCGTGGGCGACCAGACCTTCCGCGACAAGGTGATCGCAGGATCCCAGTCCGCGGTCGTCGAACTGAGCCCGACGGGCGGCACAGCTGCGGCGACTGCCATCATGACGACCGACACGCACGCCAAAGAGGCGGTCGTCCAGGGCGACGGCTGGGTCGTCGGCGGTATGGCGAAGGGTGCCGGCATGCTCGCACCCGGTCTCGCCACCATGCTGGTGGTCCTGACGACGGATGCCGACGTTCCGGCAGCGAAGTTGGATTCCGCCCTCCGGGGCGCCACGCACGTCACCTTCGACCGCCTCGATTCCGACGGCTGCATGTCGACGAACGACACCGTCGTCCTGCTCGCCAGCGGCGAGTCGGGCATCACTCCCGACGACGACGCATTTACCCGGGCCGTGACGGCCCTCTGCGCCGACCTCGCCGAGCAGCTCCAGGGTGACGCCGAGGGCGCGTCGCACGACGTCACGATCGAGGTCGTGGGTGCGGCCAGCGAAGACGAGGCCGTCGAGGTGGGCCGGTCGCTCGCCCGCAGCAACCTGCTCATGGCCGCGGTGTTCGGTAACGATCCCAACTGGGGCCGCGTTCTCGCCGCCATCGGTACGACGAGCGCGCAGTTCGACCCGTACGACGTCGACGTCTCGTTCAACGGGGTGCGACTCTGTGCCAAAGGTGCACCCGACCGCCCCGTGACCGACTGCGATATGAGTCCGCGAGCACTGCGGATCCTTCTCGATCTGCATGCCGGCCCCGCTTCGGCGACCATCCTGACGAACGATCTCACGCACGACTACGTGCATGAGAACAGCGCGTACTCGAGCTGAGGGCGTGAGCATGGATACCGAGCACGCCACGCAGTCCGAGCAGGCCCTGGCCGCGGTCAAGGCCGCGACGCTCATTGAGTCGCTGCCGTGGCTGCTGAACTACCGCGACCGGGTGGTCGTCGTGAAGTTCGGTGGCAACGCCATGATCAACGACGATCTCAAGCGCGCCTTCGCCGAAGACATGGTGTACCTCCGCACGGTGGGGCTGCACCCGGTCGTCGTGCACGGGGGAGGGCCGCAGATCTCGGCCGCGCTCAAAGCGGCCGGCATCGAGTCGGAGTTCCGTGGCGGCTACCGGGTCACGACGACCGAGGCGATCTCGGTCGTGCGCGACGTGCTGGCCGGCGAGGTCAACCGCGAGATCGTCGACATGATGAACGAGCACGGCGACCTCGCGCGCGGTGTCTTCAGCGACGGCACCGACGAGGCCAAGCTCTTCGAAGGGCATGTCCGCGGCGTCGAGGTCGACGGCGAGACCTTCGATCTGGGGCACGTCGGCGACATCACCGACGTTGATCCGTCGCGCGTCCTCGCCGAGATCGCGGCGGGCCGGATTCCGGTGGTCTCCTCCATTGCCGTGAACGACATGGATCCCGATTCGGCGCTCAACGTGAACGCCGATGCCGCGGCGGCCGCGCTGGCGATCGCACTGCAGGCGTCCAAGCTGATCATGCTGACCGACGTGCCGGGCCTCTACTCCGACTGGCCGAACCGCGACTCGCTCGTGGCGTTGATCACCGTCGACGAACTCACAGGCCTCCTGCCGAGCCTCGAGAGCGGCATGATTCCCAAGATGACTGCCTGCCTCGACGCCGTCGTTGCGGGCGTCGGCGGGGCGACCATCATCGACGGTCGCATCCCGCACTCCATTCTCCTCGAGATCTTCACCCAGCGCGGTGCGGGCACCGAGGTCATCCCCAACAGCAGACGAACGCACGAGCAGAAGAGAGGACAGTCATGACCACGACCACCCCGACCACCGAAGGCACGTGGCAGCGCCGATTCGGTGACTCCATCATGAAGAGCCTTTCGACCCCCAAGGTCATGCTCGAGCGCGGCGAAGGCTGCCAGGTCTGGGACGTCGAGGGCAAAAGCTACCTCGACTTCCTCGCCGGTATCGCCGTCAACGCTCTGGGCCACGCCCACCCGGTTCTCGTCGAGGCGGTCTCCAGGCAGGCTGCGACGCTGATCCATGTCTCGAACTACTTCGCGACGCCGTCGCAGGTCGAACTCGCCGAGCGCCTCAAGGCCATCTCGGGAGCCGGCGAGCAGGGTCGGGTCTACTACGGCAACTCGGGAGCCGAGGCTAACGAGGCCGCCTTCAAGCTGCTGCGCCTCAACAAGGGCCCCGATGGTACGAAGACCAGGATCCTCGCCCTCCAGTCCTCGTTCCACGGCCGCACCATGGGCGCCCTGGCCCTCACCGGCAAACCGGCGCTCCGCGAGCCCTTCGAGCCCATGCTTCCGGGCGTCGAGCACATCGACACGACGATCGAGGCGCTCGAGCACGCGATCGACGACCGTGTCGCGGGCATCATCATCGAACCGATCAAGGGCGAGGCCGGCGTCGTCGACCTTCCCGAGGGGTTCCTCAAGGCCGCGCGCGAGCTGACGGCCAAGCACGGTGCGCTCCTCATTCTCGACGAGATCCAGACGGGAATCGGCCGCACGGGCACCTGGTTCAGCTTCCAGCAGTTCGGCATCGTGCCGGACGCGATCACCGTCGCGAAGGGCATCGCCGGGGGAATCCCGATCGGTGCGCTCGTGACGTTCGGCGACACCAGCGACCTCTTCGAGGCCGGTCAGCACGGCTCGACCTTCGGAGGCAACCCCTTCGCCACGTCGGCGGCCAATGCGGTCCTCGGCGAGATCGAGTCCGCGGGCCTGGTCGAGAACGCCCGCGTTCGGGGCGAGCAGATCCGGGCCGCCATCACGGCGATCGCGTCGCCGCACGTGAAGGAGGTCCGCGGGCGCGGGCTCCTCATCGGAGTGGGCCTGCACGAGCCGATCGCCAACGAGATCTCGGCCCGTTGCCTCGAAGCGGGCCTCATCGTCAATGCCGCCAACGACTCCAGCATCCGCATCGCTCCGCCGCTCATCGTCGGCGATTCCGAGATCGCCGAGTTCACCGAGATCTTCACCTCCGTTCTGAAAGGTCTCGTATGACCCGCCACTTCCTCCGCGACGACGATCTGAGTCCCGCCGAGCAGTCCGCCGTTCTCGACCTCGCCGAGACTCTCAAGGCCGATCGCTACAAGGCTCGTCCGCTCGAGGGCCCGCAGACGGTCGCCGTGATCTTCGACAAGTCGTCCACGCGCACCCGTGTCTCGTTCGCCGTCGGTATCGCCGACCTCGGAGGAGTCCCGCTCATCATCGCCACCGCTTCGAGCCAGCTCGGGGGCAAGGAGACGCCCAGCGACACCGCTCGCGTGCTCGAGCGCCAGGTCGCGGCCATCGTCTGGCGCACGTACGGCCAGGCCGGATTGGAAGAGATGGCCAAGGGCACCACGGTGCCGGTCGTCAACGCCCTCTCCGACGACTTCCACCCGTGCCAGCTGCTCGCCGATCTCCTGACCATCCGCGAGCAGAAGGGAACTCTCGAGGGCCTGACCGTCGCGTTCGTGGGCGACGGCCGATGCAACATGGCTCAGTCCTACCTCCTCGCGGGCACGACGGCGGGCATGCACGTTCGCATCGGAGCTCCCGAGGAGTTCGCTCCCGAGGCCGCTGTCGTCGCCGATGCTCAGCGGATCGCCGCCACCACGGGTGGCTCCGCTCAGGTGATCACCAACGCCGTCGACGCCGTTCGCGGTGCCGATATCGTCGTCACCGACACCTGGGTGTCAATGGGCAAAGAAGACGAGAAAGCTCACCGGGTCGCGACTTTCGGCTCGTACAAGGTCGACCAAGCGCTCCTTGCCGAGGCCGATGACGACGCCATCTTCTTGCACTGCCTGCCTGCCGATCGCGGCTACGAGGTAGCGGCCGACGTCATCGACGGCCCCCGCAGCGTCATCTGGGATGAAGCGGAGAACCGGCTCCACGCGCAGAAGGCGCTTCTCACCTGGCTCCTGGAGCAGAAGTGACGGGCGGCAACCGGGCCGCGGAGGCCGGCGCCCTCTGGGGCGGCCGCTTCGCATCCGGTCCCAGCCCCGAGCTCACGGCGCTGAGTAAGTCGACGGAGTTCGACTGGCAGCTCTACCCCTACGACATCGCAGGATCCCGCGCGCACGCCACCGCGTTGAACGCCGCCGGCTATCTGACCGCCGATGAGCTCCACAGCATGCTCGCGGCTCTCGACACGCTCGAGCGCGGCGTGGCTGACGGCACTTACACGGCGGCCGAGAGCGATGAAGACGTGCACTCCGCCCTTGAACGGCACCTGATGTCGATCACCGGGCCGGAGCTCGGCGGCAAGCTCCGTGCCGGGCGCAGCCGCAACGATCAGATCGCGACTCTCGTGCGGATGTATCTCCGCGACCACGGCCTCGTGATCGCGAGACTCGTCACCGACCTCATCGACGCGATCGTCGCGCAGGCGACCGCGCACGATACCGCAGTCATGCCGGGTCGTACCCACCTCCAGCACGCCCAGCCGGTGCTCCTCGCCCACCACCTCCTCGCTCACGCGTGGCCTCTGGTGCGCGATCTCGAGAGGATCCGCGACTGGTCACGGCGGGCGAGCGCGTCGCCGTACGGATCGGGGGCGCTGGCCGGATCGTCGCTGGGCCTGGACCCTGCGCTCGTCGCCCGGGAGCTCGGCTTCGACCGCACCACCGAGAACTCGATCGATGCGACCGCCAGCCGTGATGTCGTCTCGGAGTTCGCCTTCGTGACGGCCTCCATCGGCATCGACCTGTCGCGGCTCGCCGAAGAGGTGATCCTCTGGAACACCCGCGAGTTCGGCTTCGTCAAGCTGCACGACGGCTTCTCGACCGGGTCGTCGATCATGCCGCAGAAGAAGAACCCCGATATCGCCGAGCTCGCTCGCGGAAAGTCGGGCAGGCTCATCGGCAACCTCACGGGGCTCCTCGCGACATTCAAAGGTCTGCCGCTCGCGTACAACCGCGATCTGCAAGAAGACAAAGAGCCGGTCTTCGACACGGTGACGCAGCTCGAAGTGCTTCTGCCGGCGTTCACCGGGATGATCGCGACGCTCGAGTTCGATGAGGGCCGGCTGGCCGAGCTGGCTCCCCAGGGGTTCTCGCTCGCGACCGACGTCGCCGAGTGGCTGGTCAAGCAGGGCGTGCCGTTCCGAGACGCCCACGAGATCAGCGGTTCGCTCGTGCAGTTCTGCGAGACGAACGGTCTCGACCTTGACGAGCCGACCGACGAGCAGTACCGCGAAGTCTCCGACCACCTCACCCCCGAGATCCGCGCCGTGCTGACCGTCGAGGGATCGATTGCCAGCCGCGACGGGGTCGGGGGCACGGCGCCGAACCGGGTCGCCGAGCAGCTCGTCTCCTTGACGTCGCAGGTGCGGAGCCTCGTCGCCGACCTCGGTCTCCAGGCAACGCCGTGAGCGATCAGCAGAGGCGGCCGATCCTGCTGCGAGTGGTCATCGTGGTGTGCGTGCTCATCGTCGCCGCGGCTGTTGCCTACACGGTCGTCACCGGCCAGCGTTTCTTCTGATTCGTGACGTCGGTGGCGGTCGCACTCGTGAGGCCCGCGCTCGAGGTGGCTCCGATGTTGCTCGGCGCGGTTTTCCGGTCGGGGCCCGTGGCTCTTCGGATCACCGAGGTCGAGGCGTACCAAGGGCAGAGTCAGGATCCGGGGTCGCATGCTCACAACGGCCCAACTGCCCGTAACGCGAGCATGTGGCTGGCCCCGGGAACCCTTTACGTGTATCTCTCCTACGGAATCCACCGGTGCTTGAATCTCGTCTGCGGGCCTGAAGGGTCCGCTTCGGCAGTGCTGCTTCGTGCTGGTGAGATCGTTGACGGTCTCGAGGTGGCCAGGTCACGCCGACCGGCTGCGCGCCGAGACGTCGAGCTCGCCCGAGGCCCCGGGCGGCTCGGCTCGGCGCTGGGTATCTCGCTCAACGATGACGGTGCGACCATCGACGCGCCGCCATTCACACTGACGCTGCCGACTGAGCAGTCGTTCGACGTCGTAACCGGCCCCCGCGTCGGCGTCGCAGGGCACGCCGGCACAAACGCCTACCCCTGGCGGTTCTGGATCGCCGACGACCCGACGGTGTCGGCGTATCGTCCCGCCGTCTCGCGCCGCCGCGGCTAAAGTTAGGGGGTGACGAGTCAGACGACGGCCGACCTCTTGGCCACCCAGGCGAACGATCCCACCTTCGACACCGTGTGGGACGAAATCGTCTATCGCGGACTCGTGCATGTCTCCACCGACGAGGGTGCTCTGCGTGACCTCCTCGGCGGCGACCCGATCACGTTCTACTGCGGATTCGACCCGACCGCACCGAGCCTGCACCTCGGAAACCTGGTGCAGCTGCTCCTCATGCGGCGTCTCCAACTCGCCGGGCACAAGCCGCTCGGGTTGGTCGGCGGGTCGACGGGGCTCATCGGCGATCCTCGCCCGACGGCGGAGCGCGTGCTCAAGACGCGGGAGCAGACGGCCGAGTGGGTGCAGAGCATCCGGGTGCACGTCGAGAAGTTCCTCTCGAGCGAGGGATCCAACGCTCTCCGTGTCGTGAACAACCTCGACTGGACCGAGCCGCTCAGCGCCATCGAGTTCCTTCGTGACATCGGCAAGAATTTCCGAGTCAACACGATGCTGAAGAAAGACGCTGTTTCGGCCCGCCTGAACTCGGATGCGGGAATCAGCTACACGGAGTTCAGCTACCAGATCCTCCAGGGGCTCGATTTCCGAGAGCTCTACCGGACGTACGACTGCCTGCTCCAGACCGGGGGGAGCGACCAGTGGGGCAACCTCACCAGCGGCACCGAGTTGATTCGTCGCACAGAGGGTGTCGCGGTTCACGCGATCGGAACCCCGCTGATCACGAACTCCGACGGCACCAAGTTCGGCAAGAGCGAGGGCAATGCCGTCTGGCTCGACCCGTCTCTCACCTCGCCGTACGCTTTTTACCAGTTCTGGTTGAACCAGGACGACGCCGACGTGGTGGCTCGCCTCAAGGTGTTCACGTTCCTCGATCGGGCGGAGATCGAGCGGCTCGAAACGCAGGTTGCTGAGCGTGCGTTCGCTCGCGAGGCACAGAAGCGTCTTGCACTCGAGGTGACGGGATTGGTTCATGGCACCGAGGCCGCGCAGGCCGCGATCGATGCGTCGGCCGCGCTCTTCGGCCAAGGTGACCTGGCGGTTCTTCCTTCCGACGTGCTCGAGGCGGCCATTGCCGAGTTGCCCCACGCGATCGTCGATTCCTCGACCACCGTGTCGCAGGCTCTGGTCGCCACCGGATTGGTGGCATCGCTTGGTGCAGCTCGCCGGGCCACCGCCGAGGGAGGCATCTACGTCAACAACGAACGGATCAGTGACGATTCGGCGCTCGTGGTGTCACTCGCGTTCGAGGGCAAGCGAGCTGTTCTTCGACGAGGGAAGAAGACCCTTGCCGGCGTGACTGTCTCGAATTGAGGCGGTGAGGATGATGGCCCGGTGTGCTTTCCTAACGGGAAGAACCGGGCCATCGTGCGTTAACCCTTGTACTTTCGGGCCTGCGTGTCGCGACACGCCCGGGATGCGGCGGAGATTTGCCGAGGTGTTCATCCACCCGTATTGTTTCTTCTTGTCACCCCAAAGGAACGGAAACGGAAGGGCCTAGCGGCTCCTCTTACCGGCCTCAAGCGGGGGCCCTTCTTCCCCGGTTCTTCTTCGACTTCGGTCTTGAACTTGGAACCGGTTGTGAGTAAGGTTGCAAGTCCTTCACCTCCTGGCTAAGGCCAGGCGCAAGAGTCTTCACAGACTCTTGAAGTCCATCAAATCTTCTTGAAAGAGTGGGTTTGACAGGGCCCGACGGGGTGGATAAGGTTTCAAAGTTGCCTTGAGCGAAGATGATAAACATCATCGGGTCTCAGGTGCGTTTGGTCCTTGAGAACTCAACAGCGTGCACATTGTCAAATGCCAAATTATACCTCGGCATTCAGTGGATCT
>NZ_JADKSF010000006.1:0-203524 GCF_015350875.1 Frondihabitans sp. VKM Ac-2883
TCGCCCTTGAACTGACCCCAGTCGCCGGTCAGCTTGAGGAGCGCAGCGACCTGCTCGGTCGGCTGAGCGCCGACGCCGAGCCAGTACTGTGCACGCTCGGAGTCGACCTCGATGAACGAGGGCTCTTCGGTGGGGTGATACTTACCGATCTCTTCGATGACACGACCATCGCGCTTGGTGCGCGAGTCGGCAACGACGATGCGGTAGTAGGGAGCGCGCATCTTACCGAGACGCTTCAGACGGATCTTGACAGCCACAATTCTCCTGTAGGAATTTCTTTTTGGGGCGAGTTGCTAGCCGTGAGCGTGGGGGCACACTCGGCTCGAAAGCTCTGATGAAGTCGCACTGACACCTGATTAGAGGGTCGGGTGCCGCGGACTCGACCTCTCATTGTTGCAGACCGGCAACGTTCTGGCGAATCTTTGCCGAGGCCGTGTCGCCCTGGTGGCGCGACTCCTGCACGACGGCTCGGACCCGCCGCCAAATCGCGCTAGGGAGAGATCAGTCGAGATGCGGCCAGACCCTCCGACGTCGCACGCACGGCATCGACAGCGCGCGCATCGAGAGCGCCCCCGATCACGGTGTAAGCGATGCCCGCGGCGTCGAGCGCCACGGCGAGGTCGCCGCGCGACTCCTGACCGGCGCAGACGATGACCGTTTCGGCGGGGATGCTGACGAGAACCCCGCCGTCGGCCTCGACTTCGAGGGCGCCGGGCCGGATCCTTCGGTACTGGGCATCCGAGACGAAGTGGACACCCGCCTGCCGCAGCCGACCGACCGCGACCCAGCGCGAGGTGGGGCCGATACCCCTGCCGAAGCGCTCAGAGCGCGAGACGATCGAAACGGAGGATCCTGGGCGGGTCGGGTGCGGGCGCGTCGCGTCGTGACGGTGAGGGGAAGCGGATCCGCGCACGCCGTCGGCCGGCAATCCGTTCTCGCGGACGAACGATTCCGCGCGGATTGACTCCTGACCTGACTCGACCAAGAAGGCCGCGGTGTCGATGGCGATGCCACCCGAGCCGATCAGAGCGACCGTTCCTGCCGGCACCCCCTCGCGAAGCGCACGCTCGTACGAGAGGACGTGCGGGAGGTCGATTCCGGGCAGATCGAGCACACGAGGACGCACGCCCGTGGCGACGACGACGTGGTCGAACGCGACGAGATCGGAGGCGTCGACCCGGCGACCGGTCTCGATCCGAGCGCCGAGCTGGTCGAGTTCGGCGCGCCACGAACGCACGGGGCCCGCGTAGTCCTCCTTGCCGGGAATCGACGCGGCCAGATCGAACTGACCACCAAGACCCGCGCGCTCTTCGAAGACCACGACGTCGTTTCCGCGTCGGGCGAGATCCACCGCGGAGGCGAGACCCGCGGGCCCTGCTCCGACCACGGCGACCCATCGACGTAACTGAGACGGAACACGCGGAAACTCTAGCTCTCGCGCGGCACGGGGATTCACGAGGCACGACACGGCCTCTCCGAACAGGGAGCGATCGATGCACGCCTGGTTGCAGCCGATGCAGGTCGTCACCAGATCGAAGCGTCGGTCGGCGCTCTTCTGCACGATGTCGGGGTCAGCCAGGAAAGGCCGCGCGAGGGCGACCGCATCGACGACGCCGCGAACGAGGACGTCCTCGGCATCACGGAGGTCGGTCAGCCGGTTGCTCGCGATGACGGCCACCTCGGGCCGACCGGACGACCGGACCACCGCGGCGAGTCGTTCGGCGTACGGAACCCAGACGCCATGGGGCACCGCCGCCTGAACCGTCGGAACGCGGGACTCGTGCCAGCCGACCCCGACGCTGACCGCATCGACACCGGCCTCGACGACTTCGAGCACCAGCGCGTCGACGTCGGACGGGGTCGACGAACCGGGCATGAGGTCGTCGCCCGAGACGCGGATGCTCACCGGGAACTCCGGCCCCACGGCGTCTCGCACCGCGCGGACGACCTCGACGGCAAACCGTCGACGACGTGTGGCATCGCCACCCCACTCGTCGTCGCGCAGATTCGTGATCGGCGAGCAGAACTGATTGATGAGATAGCCCTCGGACGCCATGATCTCGACGGCATCGAAGCCGAGACGTTGCGCTGTGCGCGCGGCGTCGGCGAACGACGAGATGGTGCGCAGGATCCCACGCTCGTCGAGCGCAACCGGCACGGCCCCGCGGGCGCCTCGCCAGGCGACAGCCGACGGAGCGACGGCCTGCGCGGGCGCTCCCCCCTCGTCGACGAGGCCATCGGTGAGAGCGTACCGACCGGCGTGGAACAGCTGTGCCGAGATCGCTCCCCCGGCCTCGTGCACGGCCTGCGCCGCGCGAGCGAACCGCGCATCGGCTGCGGACTCGCCGAGGACGGCGTAGTCGGCCCCGCCACGGGCCTCCGAGTTCACGGCGAGACCACCCGTGATGATGAGCGCTGCCCCGCCCTCGACGCGCTCACGGTAGAACGCCGCCAGAGCGGCTCCGCCGTCGTCGCGCACCTCGAGCCCCGTGTGCATGCTTCCCATGACGACGCGGTGCGGCAGGCGGAGGGAGCCCAGCGACCACGGCGTCATCGTGACGCCGAGGCGCTCCGACTCAGGAGACGTCGGCAGCACCGGAGCCATCGCCGTCGACGGTCGACCGGAGCACGGCCTCGCGCAGCGGGCTCGTGGTGTCGGCCCAGAACGGCGGCGCGACGACGGTCAGTCCCCCGTCGACCGAGAGGGTCTGACCGGTGATGTAGCCGGCCTTCTCGGAGAGGAGGAAGTCGACGGCGTCGGCGACCTCGTCGGCCGTGCCCTTGCGCTGCAACGGGATCTTCTCGAGCACCGTCTCGATCGGTGCCATGCCCGGCACCGAGTTGTAGAAGTAGTCGAGCGAGTCGGTGTCGATGAGCCCACCATTGACGGCGTTGACCGTGATGCCCCGGGGCCCGAACTCGGTGGCCATGAACTTGACGTAGGCCTCGTTGGCGGCCTTGGCGGCGCCGAGCGAGGCGTAGGTCGGGAACGCGCGGAGCGAGCCGTAGCTCGTGATCGCCACGATGCGTCCGCCGTCGGGCATGATCGCGGCCGCCGCCTGGGCACCGAGCACGAACGACCGGATGTTCGTCGCGTAGTTGCGGTCGAGGTGGTGCAGCTTGAGCTCGGCGACCGGCTTGAACGCCGAGGCCGCCGCGCTGGCGATGAACATGTCGAGCTTGCCGTACTTCTCGGTCACAGTCGCGAAGAGCGCCTCGATCGACTCGGGCTGCTCGACGTCGAGCTGCACCGTGATGCCGTCGGCCCCGAGGGCTCGGATCTCGCGCAGGGTCTCGTCGGCGAGGTCGGCGTTCTTCTTGTAGGTGACGACGACATCGACGCCGCGCGCCGCCAGCTTGAGCGCGAGCACCTTGCCGATGCCTCGGGATGCACCCGTGATCAGAGCGAGCGGTCGGGTGGATGTTTCGGGAGCCAAGGAGGGCCTTTCAGGAGAGAGGGGAGGTAGGGAGGTCAGTACGAGACCGCGCCGGTGACGACGGCCCGACCGACGATCAGCTTCTGGATCTCGTTCGTGCCCTCTTCGAAGCGCTGCGCCCGAGCATCGCGGTAGACACGCTCGATCGTGTTGCGCTTCCAGTAGCCCTGCCCGCCGTGGACCTGCAGGGCTTTGTCGGTGACGCGCGCGAGCATGTCGACGGCGATCATCTTCGAGGCACTGGAGAGTGCGCCGGCATCGGCGCGGCCCTCCTCGTACGCTTTCGCTGCCTCGATGACGAGAGCTCGAGCTGCGGCGATGTCGGCGTAGTTCTCGGCCAGGTAGAACTGGATCGCCTGGCGGCTGGAGAGCTTCTTGCCGAAGGTCTCGCGCCGGTTGGCGTATTCGACGGCGAGCTGCTGAGCCCGCTCGGCGAGCCCGACGGCGCTCATGGCGACCGAGACGCGGCTCGGCAGGAGGAAGCCGCCGAGCGCGACCTCGAGGCCGTCGCCCTGCTCCCCCAGGAGAGCCGATGCCGCAACGGGCGTCTCGGTGAACCGCAGGATCGCATGGTCGGTGCCGCGCACCCCCATCGTCTCGGAGTCATCGATGACCTCCGCGCCCGGAAGCCCCGTGTTGGGCATCAAGAACGCAACGAAGCCGTTCTTATCGGTCGAGCCTTCGATTCGCGCCGCGATGAGCCAGTAGTCGCACTTCACGCCGAAGGTGATGAGGTGCTTCTCGCCGTTGAGGTACCAGGTGTCGCCCTCGAGGCGTGCCGTGGTGCGGAGGTCTTGGCCGGTACCCGCCGTCGCCTCGGTGAGCGTGAAGGCGACGAGCTTCGTTCCGGCGATCGACGGTTTGACGACCTCCTCGATCTGCTCCGGCGTCGCGAACGGCACCATGGCACGCCAGGTGCCGTTGATCACGTGCACGAGCATTCGAATCGACGCGTGCGAGCGCGACACGATCTCCATGAGCTCGAGGTAGCGCGAGAACGGGATGCCTCGGCCGCCGAGCTCGACCGGCGCCGCGAGACTCAGGTAGCCGCGGTCGCGCAGTTCGGGCAGCAGACGGTCGGGCACCGCGCCCGTGGCCTCGATCTCGTTGGCGATGTCTTCGCCGGGGCCTTCGACCCACGCGGTGATATCGGCCTTGATGGCCTGGAATTCGGCCTCGTCGAACGAGACGGGGGCTGGAGCGGTGAGGGTCATGACTGTGTCTCCTGGACTGCGGTGTGGGAGGTTCGGGCTTCGTCGGCGACCAGGGCGGCGGCCCGCTCGCGAAGCACGTTCTTCTGGACTTTACCGACGACGTTGCGCGGTATCTCGTCGAGGAACTCCAGCCGCTCGGGCCAGTAGTACTTCGAGACGCCGGCTTCGGCGAGGTAGTGCTGCATTGCGGCGAAATCGAGCTGCTCGCCGTTCTTGGCAGCCACGACGAACGCGCACGCTCGTTCTCCGAGACGAGGATCCGGCATGGCCACGATCGCCGCATCGCTCACGAGCGGGTGCTGGTAAAGCAGGTTCTCGATCTCGACGACCGGGATCTTCTCGCCGCCGCGGTTGATGACGTCTTTGATCCGCCCGGTGATGTGCAGGAACCCGTGGTCGTCGAGGCTCGCCAGGTCGCCCGTGCGATACCAGCCGTCGGCGGTGAAGACGTCGTCGGTGAGGTCGGGACGGTCGAGGTACCCGCCGAACATCGTGGGCGAGAGGAGCTCGAAGTTGCCCTCCTGACCGGCGGGCACCTCGGATCCTTCGTCGTCGACGATGCGGAGTCGGATGCCGGGCAGGGCGCGCCCGTCGGCACCCCAGGCGTCTTCGGCCGCGTCGGAAGGCGTCGAGAGTGCGCCGAGGCAGGTCTCGGAGGTGCCGAACGCGCCGAGCACGCTCGTCTGGAGCACGGAGGTCGCCTTCTGCGCGAGGGCCCGCGGGACGGCGGCCCCTGTGGCCACGAAGATGCGGAGACTCTCGGGCGGGTTGGCGCCCTGTTCGACCGCCTCGACCAGGTCGGTGAGGAAGGGCGTGGCGCACTGGACGAAGGAGGCTCTCGCCTGGCCGAAAGCCTGCTCGAGAGCGACTCCGGAATCCCATACGGGCTGGATGACGCTTGCCACTCCGAGCCGCCACGACAGCAGCATGCCATAGAGGAAGCCGGTCTGATGCGCCAGCGGAGACGGGATGTAGATGCGGTCAGAGTCGCCGAGCCCGAGGTGGGCCACCTCCATCGCGGTGGCGAGGCCCAGGGTGCGGTGCGGGTGCTGCACACCCTTCGGTTCACCCGTCGTGCCCGAGGTGAAGAGCAGCTGGCAGACGTCGTCCGGTCGAGGCGAGAGCGAGGTGATGAGCTCGACGTCCGGGGTCACCGCCGCGAGAGCCCGGTCGTAGTAGCGCCAGTTCCATTCGGACGCCTCCACGGCCTTGGCCGCATCGGCGGGAATCGGTGCCACGTCGCTTCGGCCGGGTTCTTCGCCGCGGCTCTCGCTGCGGATCACGACGACGTGCTCGACCGAGAGTCGTCGCTTCTGCGCGTGGGCCTCGTCGATGACGTCCAGAAGCTCGAGGGCGGGACGACGGCGGCGGAAGACGTTGGGGAGGAAGACGACCCGGGCACGAGATCGCGCGAGCGTCATGGTGGTCTCGCGCGGACCGAACACCGGCATGATCGGCGTGGCCACGGCCCCGATCTGAACGGTGCCGAGCGTGATCGCGACGAACTCCATCCAGTTCGGCAGCTGCATCGCCACCGACTCCCCTCGCTGCACCCCGAGCTCGAGGAGCAGCTGCGAGACGCGGTCGGCCTCGTCTTGAAGCTGACGCCAGGTCGTGGTGACGGGTTCGATCCCGCCCACCTCGATCACGGCCGCGTCGTCGGGGTGGCTCGCCGCCATCTGGCGAACCTTTTCGCTGAGCACGAGCGGATCGGCGTCGACCCCCTGCAACTCGAGCGGGGCCTGCTGCAGCGCGGCGCCCTCGGTGAGGGTGTCGCGCTCGACCTCGACGTTCTCGGCGCTCTCAAGAGCCTTGGGATCGCCCATGTCGAGGTCGAGGCCAATCGACGTCATCGCCTCGAGGAACGTCGGGTACGAGATGCGGTAGGCGCGCGGATAGGTCAGAGACGTGGCACCTCGGGCACGCGTGCCAGCGATGGCCAGCGACATGAGAACGCGGTGGTCGTTGAACGACGAGAGAGGCGCCCCCGTGAGGCCGCGTGTGCCTCCCGTCACGCGGAGTTCGTCGTGGGTCTGGTCGGCCTTGCCGCCGAGAGTGTTGAGCTGGAGCATGGCCGAGACCCGGTCGCTCTCTTTGAGGCGGATGTGCCCGACGTTGCGGAAAGTCGACGTGCCCGCGGCGAAGGTCGCCATCGTCGCGAGGATCGGCAGCAGGTCGGGGATCGGCTGACAGTCGATGTCGATGGCCGTAAGCGGGGAGCCGTCGCTCTGGATCCGGACGAAGCCGGTCTCGTCGTCGATCGAGAGATCGACGCCCATCTGAGTCGCCAGGTCGAGGAACTCCGATTCGGGGTGGTCGGTCTCCGCGGTTGTCTTCGCCGAGAGACCGCGGAACAGGACGTCGGAGGGATGGATCGCGGCCGCCGCGATACCGAAGGCGGCCGAACCGATGTCGGGCGGAATCACGTAGTCGTGCGGGGTCGCCGTCTGGTTCCCGCGGACCCGGAAGGTCAGCCAGTCATCGTCGTGCTCGACCTCGAGGCCCCACAGGCGCATCATGCGGATGGTCAGGTCGACGTAGGGCTGTTCGTTGAGGGTGCCGCCGGTCACGTGGATGACAGTGTCGTTCTCGGCGAAGGGGGCGACGAGAAGCAGGCCGGACAGCCACTGGCTGAGCGTGCCCGCAATCGAGACCTCGCCCCCGATGGGCCGGACCGGCTGCACATGGACCGGCGGTCGATCCTGATCGGCCTCGAGCTGGACGCCCATCTGCTCGAGGGAGTCAAGCAGAGCCCGGATAGGCCGCCTGCGGAAGTACTTCATTCCCGTCAGCGTCATCGGCTGGTCGGCGAGAGAAGCGAGGCCGACCATGAAGTAGAGCGTCGTTCCCGACGAGCCCATGTTGAGTAGACCCTCGGCGCCTTTCGAACCGTGGTCGACCACGTCGGTCGCCCGGTAGGGCCCGCCCTCGACAATGTAGCGGTCGCCGTCGACCGTGATCTTCGTTCCGAGGGCCCGGAGCGTACCGATCGTCCACTCCACCTGACGAGTGGTCGAGACCCCCGTGATGACGCTTCGACCCGGAGCCAACGACGCCAGCACGAGCGCCCGGTGCGCGTGATATTTCGAGACCGGCACATCGAGAACGCCCTCGAGGCGGGTAGTTGTTCCACGAACGACAAGCTGCATTTGTCTGTTCTCCTCCTGCTACGACGGGACCCATCTACGTCATTGGAGTGCGAACCTCGGAATGCGGCGGTCCCGCCACAACACGTTACGCCTGTTGACGCCCTCCATTGCACGTTCCAGGGGCCGGGGCTGGCAGGATTAACGCATGAGAGCACCGCAGCCCATTCCGTTCGCGTCGTCGGAGCGGTCGACGCTCGGTCTCGAATGGGAGTTGGCTCTCGTCGATCGGGCGAGCGGCGAACTTGCGCCACACGCACCCGCGATCCTCCCGGCTCTGCGTCACCTGAACGACGACGGCGATCGCGTGACCAAGGAGCTCCTGACGAACACGGTCGAGATCGTGACCGGGGTGCACCACCGGGTCGACCAGGCGATCGCCGACCTCACCGGCACGATCGACCTCGTGCGCGCCGAAGCGGAGATCCTGAACGCCGACCTCATGTGCGCCGGAACGCATCCGTTCAGCCAGTGGTTCCAGCAAGACGTCACCCCCGGCTCCGAACGCTACGAGACGCTGATCGACCGGACCCGCTGGTGGGGCCGCCAGATGATGATCTGGGGCGTCCACGCTCACGTCGGCATCGAGGATCACCGCAAGGTGCTCCCGATCCTCAACGCACTGCTCACCTACCTCCCCCACTTCCAGGTGCTCAGCGCATCGAGCCCGTTCTGGGTCGGCGAGTCGACGGGATACGCCTCCAACCGGGCGATGATGTTCCAGCAACTGCCCACCGCGGGGCTGCCGCCCCAGTTCGACTCGTACGCCGAGTACGAGGCGATGGTCGCCGACATGACCCACACCGGCGTGATCGACGACTTCTCCGAGCTGCGGTGGGACGTCCGCCCCTCACCGAAGTGGGGCACCCTCGAGGTGCGCGTCTTCGATGGCATCTCGAGCGTCGCCGAAGTCGCGGGTGTCGCGGCTCTCGTACAGTGCCTCGTCGACGACCTCTCCGAGCGCCTCGACCACGGCCAGGAACTCCCCCGCATGCAGCCCTGGTTCGTTCGCGAGAACAAGTGGCGCGCCGCCCGCTACGGCATGGACGCCATCGTGATCCAGAACTCCGAGGGAGACGAGCGCCTCGTCACCGACGACACGATCGACCTGCTGGCCCGGCTCGAGCCGGCAGCCGAGCGTCTCGGCTGCCAGGCCGAGCTGCAGTCGGTGCGGACCATCATCGAGGGAGGGGCCTCGTATCAGCGCCAGCTGGCAGTGGCCGCCCGCAACGAGGGCTCGCTGAGAGCCGTCGTCGCCTCGCTCGTCGCCGAACTTCGCGACGGGGTGACGACGACCCGGTAGACGCGCTCGAAACGGCGAGCCCGCCCGGCCTAGCGGCCGAGGAACTTCTGCAGGCTCGCGAGCTCTTCTTCGGTCGGAGCCGCCTGGCCCTTGCGGCCACCGAGACCGAAGCCGCCACCGGTGGGTGCCGCGGGCGCAGCCTTCTCACCACTGGCGATCCGGGCGTTCTCTGCCGCGCGCTTCGCCGGGTTGCCCGCCTTGGATCCTTTTTTCTTGGCGACCTGTTTGCGACCGCCGCCGAATCCGGCACCGGGGATCGGCCCCATTCCCGGCACCTGAGGCACGCCGCCCTTCGCCACGGTCTTCATCATCTTCGCGGCCTGCTCGAAGCGATTGACGAGCTGGTTGACCTCGGTGACGGTCGAACCGGCACCCTTGGCGATGCGGAGGCGACGCGACCCGTTGAGGAGCTTGGAGTTGGCTCGCTCGGCCTTCGTCATCGACTGGATGATCGCCTCGGTGCGGACGATCTCGCTCTCGTCGAAGTTGTCGAGCTGCTCGCGCATGCCCTTCGCCCCGGGAAGCATGCTGAGCATGCCCTTGATGGAGCCCATGTTGCGGAGCTGCTGCATCTGCTTGAGGAAGTCGTCGAGCGTGAAGCTGTCGGTGGCGAACTTCTCGGCCATCTCGCGCGCTTCGGCCTCGTCGAAGGCACCCTGCGCCTGCTCGATGAGGGTGAGGATGTCACCGAGGTCGAGGATCCGAGACGCCATGCGGTCAGGATGGAACGGCTCGAACTCGTCGAGCCCCTCACCCGTCGAAGCGAACATGATCGGGCGGCCCGTCACGTGCGCGACGCTCAGGGCTGCACCACCGCGGGCATCACCGTCAAGCTTCGTGAGCACCACGCCGGTGAAGTCGACGCCCTCTTGGAAGGCTTTGGCCGTGGCGACGGCGTCTTGACCGATCATCGCGTCGATGACGAAGAGCACCTCGTCGGGATCGACGGCCTTGCGAATGTTTGCAGCCTGCTTCATCATGTCGGCGTCGACGCCGAGGCGGCCGGCCGTGTCGACGATGACGGTGTCGTAGAGCTTGTCGGCGGCGAACTTCACGCCGTTCTTAGCGACCTTGACCGGGTCGCCGACACCGTTGCCGGGCTCGGGCGCGAACACCGGCACGCCGGCCTGCTCGCCGACGACCTGCAGCTGCGTCACGGCGTTGGGGCGCTGGAGGTCGGAGGCTACGAGGAGGGGCGTGTGGCCCTCTTTCTTCAGCCACTTGGCGAGCTTGCCCGCGAGTGTCGTCTTACCGGCACCCTGGAGCCCCGCGAGCATGATGACGGTCGGCGGACGCTTCGCGAACTCGAGGCGACGCTGCTCGCCACCGAGGATGCCGACGAGCTCTTCGTTGACGATCTGGACGACCTGCTGAGCTGGGTTCAGCGCCTTGTTGACCTCGTCGCCGAGAGCGCGTTCGCGGATCGCCGCGGTGAACGACTTGACGACGTCGAGTGCGACGTCGGCGTCGAGCAGGGCACGCCGGATCTCGCGGACGGTGCCGTCGACGTCGGCCGGGCTGAGTTTGCCCTTGCCGCGGAGGTTTTTGAGGGTTTCCGCGAGGCGGTCAGAGAGGGATCCGAAGGTTGCCATGGTGCTCCGATCTTAACGCACTCGTGCCCGCGCCGAATTCGAAGGAGATTCGTGCAGGCGTCCCCGGCCGATCCGCATGTCGTCGTCGGACCGAGAGGGTTTCTCCTTCACATTCGGAGGCGGGACCGCACGAGCTTGCAGCGCCGGACGGCCGGAGCTTGTCGAAGGCCCGGCGCCGCGGGCGCCGATCAACCAATAAGGTTCTGCACGAACACGTGCGGGGTGAATCCCGTCAGGTCGCCGATCTTCTCCCCCTGCCCGACGAGCTTGATCGGAATTCCGGTCTGCTCCTGCACGGCGAGCACGAACCCGCCTCGGGCCGATCCGTCTAGTTTGGTCAGCACGAGGCCGGTGACTCCCGCGTGCTCGATGAATGCCTGCGCCTGCGCGAGGCCGTTCTGCCCGGTGGTCGCGTCGAGCACCAGGAGCACCTCGGCGATCTCGGACTGCTTCTCAACGACGCGCTTGATCTTGCCGAGTTCGTCCATCAGCCCGGACTTGGTCTGGAGGCGACCGGCGGTGTCGATGATGACGATCTCGATGCCTTCGCGTTTGGCGAGGTCGACGGTCTGAAAGGCGACGGACGCAGGATCCTGCCCCTGTGCCTGGGGCTTCACGATCTGCACCCCTGCGCGTTCTGCCCAGGTCGCCAGCTGCTCGACCGCTGCCGCTCGGAAGGTGTCGGCCGCGCCCACCACGACTGTGCGGTCGTAGTTGCGGAGGAACTTGGCGAACTTGCCGATGGTCGTGGTCTTGCCGACTCCGTTGACGCCGACGACGAGTACGACGGCCGGGCGATTCGTGAGCTTGAGGGTGGAGTCGAGCTTGGAGAGGCGCTCTTCGAGGGTCTCACGGAGCATGCGGCGGAGATCGGCCGGGTCGGTCGTGTTGTAGCGCGCGACCTTCTCGCGCAGGTCTTCGGTGATCTGCTCGGTGACGTCGGGCCCGAAGTCGGCACCGATGAGGGAGGTCTCGAGGTCGTCCCAGGTGGTGTCGTCGATCGTCTTGCGGGCGAAAACGCCTCGGAGGGCACCGGAGAGGGACCAGGGATTTGCCATGCCTGCAACTTTAGCCGGGAGGCTTGCCTCGGTAATCGCCGTCACGTAGCGTGGTCTTCGTTGAAGGGGAGTATTCCCAACGCGGCGGTGTCGTCAATACGTTCCAGGAAGATCTGGTTCCGTACCGTCGGCCCTGATCCAGGTCGTTACAGTCCTGGCCAGGGTGTTAGAGACCTTCGGTGAATCGCCCTGCCTGAACGACCCGTAGAACGGCGTGCAGGGCCCTGCACTGAAAGAGTCCAATGGAAACCTCTCTTCTCGTCTGGCTGATCACGATCGCCGGCATCCTCGGCCTTCTGATCTTCGACTTCTACAGCCACGTCAAGACGCCGCACGAACCGACCATCCGCGAGTCGGCCACCTGGTCGATCGTCTATATCGCGATCGCCCTCCTGTTCGGTGTCGGCGTCGGTGTCTTCGGTGGATGGACCTCCGGCGGCGAGTACTTCGCCGGGTACATCACCGAGAAGGCGTTGAGCGTCGACAACCTCTTCGTCTTCCTCATCATCATGACGAGCTTCGCCGTGCCGCGGATCTACCAGCAGAAAGTGCTGCTCGTCGGTATCGGAATCGCGCTTCTGTCGCGTGGTGTGTTCATCGCTCTCGGTGTCACGATCATCGAGAACTTCTCCTGGGTCTTCTACCTGTTCGGCATCCTGCTGTTCTGGCTGGCGTACAGCCAGGTCAAGGGCGGACACGATGGCGAAGAGAAGGACGAGGCTGATAGCCGCCTCATCCGGATCCTTCGCCGCATCGTCCCGACCAGCGACGACTACGTCGAAGACCGCCTGACCACCCGTATCAACGGCCGTCGCCTGTTCACCCCGCTCTTCCTGGTGATGCTGGCCATTGGTCTGACCGACGTGCTGTTCGCGCTCGACTCGATCCCGGCGATCTTCGGCCTGACACAAGACCCCTACATCGTGTTCACCGCGAACGCGTTCTCGCTCCTCGGACTGCGTCAGCTGTACTTCCTGATCTCGGGCCTGCTCGAGAAGCTCGTCTACCTCGCGCAGGGCCTCGCCGTGATCCTCGCGTTCATCGGTGTGAAGCTCCTGTTCCACGCCCTGCACGTGAACGAAGTACCCTTTATCAATGGCGGTCGTCCGATCGAATGGATCCCCGAGATCCCCATCTGGTTCTCTCTCGGGTTCATCGTGCTCACGATCGCGGTCTCGACGATCCTCAGCCTTCGCAAGTCGGCCCAGATCGAGCGAGCCGACGAGGTCGCAGCGAAGCAGTAGTTTCTCGGCCTCGGTAGCCGAAATCCACCGACGGATCCGAGGGCCCCACGGCCCTCGGATCTTTCGTGTTGCGGGCCTTGCCCGACACGAACGACCACGAGAAGAAGACCGATCGCATGCGCCTCGAACTGATCCGACACGGACAGACCGACTGGAACCTCCACGACCAGCTGCAGGGGTCGAGCAATACTCCGCTGAACGACACGGGGCGGGCCCAGGCTCACACCGCCGCCGCGCTCCTTGCTCCCTACGACTGGGCGGCGATCGTGTCGTCTCCCCTCTCCCGGGCTCGCGAGACAGCTGAGATCATCGCCGCCGAGCTCGGCATCGAGCTGGGCGCGGCCTACCCGGAGCTCATCGAACGCGACTACGCCTCGCGTGAGGGCACCGTGGCGACGTCGAAGATCCCCGACGAGCCGGACGAGGACTTTCCCGACATCGAGCCTCGCGAGTCGGTTGCGCGGCGCGGCATCGGCGCGCTCGAAGACATCCGCGACACGCGCCTTCCGCTCGACGGCGACGACAGCAACATCGTCGTGGTGTGCCACGGCACGATCATCCGGTTCACCCTGTCAGCAATCCTCGGCTTCGAGGTCGGCCACATCGACAACGCGGCGGCGAACACGGTCGAGTGGGCGAACGGCGAATGGCGCGTTCTGACGGTCAACGGCGCCCCCGTCGAAGAGATCGTGCGGAGCGACGCCTGAGGCGGAGCGACGTCTGAGGCGGAGCGACGCTGAGGCAGCGGGTGGCCCGGCAGGCAGCGGAAGCCCCGAAATCGTAGGTCTCAGTGCCTACGTCGGGGGCCGGATCCTGCGCCCCGTGTTGGGTAACGGGGTGAGCGACACGAGATCGGGGGATCTATGGCTGACTACCGCGTCGATCCTGATGTGGTGCAGGGCGCCGCCGTTCCCGATGGCCCTAAGTTCGGCTACTTTGCTTCGACCGGTATCACATCGGTGACGGTCCAGGAACCCTGCGTGAAGGCAGTGAACTGAGCTCGTGCCCTTGACGCTGAAGCACCAGCTGCTGGCGGCAGGCGGCGTCCTCGCGCTTGCGGCCGGCGGGGTAGTCGTAGCAGTTCTCCTCCAGCCAACAGACACCACCCGCGAGCCGGTATCCGCATCACCCCACGAGTCCTTCCTCCATCTCGCGACCGACACCATGGCAGTGTCCGGCGGCCACTGGACATTCGACGACAAGACGACTCCCTTCTCCGCTCGTGAGGCTCTCAACGACAAGCCTCAGGAGTGCCTCTCGGATTCGTCGACCGAGCAGTACGACCTCAGCCTTTTCGGCCCAGCCACCTACGACCCTTTGAAGACGATCGACACGATGACCCGCCATTGGCAAGCCCTCGACTACTCGGTGAGGACCGTTGCCGATACCGGCGATGCCATCGAAATCACAGCCGCCGTTCCCGACAGCTCCGAGATCGGCTATTTCGCGTCGACGGGCACCACATCGATCACCGTGCAGGGCCCGTGCGTCAAATCAGCTCCGACCTCAGCTCGCTTCTGTTTCAGAGCGCGTGCACGAGATCGGTCGGGTAACAGAGCGGAACGGAACGGGCATCGGATCCTGCAGACCTGCCGGACGGTGGCACCCTCGGGCGTCCCGGCGAACCACCGTGCAGGTATGCCCGCCTGCCCGTGAGGCACCCCCGGGTGGCCAAATAACCCCGGAATGCCAGCCCGAAAATGGCCAGGCGGGGGTGCGTCGGCGCGGAGCGGCGTCAGGCGCGAGTGTGCGGGGCGGGCGGCGCCCACGACGGCGCGGCCGGGGGCGGGAACGCAGGATCCCGCGGCAGCGAAACCGAGCCACCACCCGGGGGCGCAGCCAGCCACCACAGCACCCGCGAGTGGAATGCGTGCCGGGCGCGGCGGGCAACCTTGATCCAGAGGAGACCGGAGCCGACGATGATGCCCGGGTAGATCACTAGCACGACGAGCGGGGCCAGCACGAGCTGGAGGCGCGGGGGCACGATCTGGAGGAGCCCCGCCGAGGCATCCCAGAGGCCGTGGGCGAAGCTGACGGCGAGGTAGGCGGCGATGACAAGCGGACGAACGCGGAACCGGCCGGTCTTCGACGCTGCGAACAGGGCCGCACCGAGCAAGGCCGTGTAGAGCGGATGCAGCAGCGGCGTCAGAAGGCCACGCACCGGTACGAGCACGAGGGCCGACAGAATCGGCGTCAGATGGAGCTGCTCGGGCGGGTGCTGGTAGAAGTTGACGGCGTAGGCCAGGTCTTCAAGCGCGGCGAAGCCGAGACCGACTGCGCCGCCGAGAAACAGCCCGTTGCGCATGCTCTTGTCTCGGAGCTTGTACGAGACGGCGACGACCGCGATGATCTTTGCGAGCTCTTCGGTGATGCCGGCCAGGGCAAGCACCGTGAGGGTCGGCGCCGATCCCCCACCGGTGAGCTTCAGCACGGAGCTGTCGAGGGTGGAGCCCAGCGCGACCGCTATCAGGCCGCCAAGGCCGAAGGCGAGCAACAGGCGCGACAGGCTCATGGTGTCGCGAGGCACGAGTCGGTAGGCCATCGTGTAGACGAACGACGCGGCGACGGTGACGGCTCCGACGAGAAGTCCGACAGTGATGGCGGCGCCGTTGTCGAGCAGCAGGCCGCCGACCAGGATCAAGAAGACGAAGAACACAGCGCCGACGGCGGCGATCCAGAGTCCGCCGAAGCGGCCGATCCAGCGATCGACGGGCTTCTCGCCGACGAGCCAGATCGGCGGTGGCCAGTTGGTGCGCATCACCCGAGGCTAGTCGGCGGAGGGCGCAGGATCCTGACCCCGTTCGGGGCCCGGCCCGCTGACAGCGTCGGCCGAGCCGCCGGCATCGACGGCTGCCGCCGCAGCCACCCGTTGTTTCTCGTCGGGTGGTACGACGCGCTGCCCGACGACCGCCGAAACGCCGTCTTGTCGCATCGAGACGCCGTAAAGGGCGTCGGCGATCTCCATGGTGCGCTTCTGGTGCGTGATGACGATGAGCTGCGACGATTCGCGCAGGTCGCGGAAGATCGTCAGCAGCCGCCCGAGGTTGGCGTCGTCGAGCGCGGCTTCGACCTCGTCCATGATGTAGAACGGCGACGGCCGGGCCTTGAAGATCGCGATCAGCAGTGCGACGGCGGCCAGAGAGCGTTCGCCGCCCGACAGGAGCGACAGGCGCTCGATCTTCTTGCCGGCGGGTTTGACGGTGACCTCGATGCCCGTCTCGAGGAGGTTTTCGGGCTCGGTCAGATGAATCGAGCCGCTGCCACCCGGGAAAAGGATCGGGAACACCCGGTTAAAGGCGTCGTGGGTGTCATCGAAGGCGCTCTTGAAGATGACCTGCATCTTCTCGTCGATCTCGTCGATGATCGTGAGGAGGTCTTTGCGCGTCGACGTGAGGTCGGTGAGCTGGTCGGTGAGGAACTTGTGGCGCTGTTCGAGCGCAGCGAACTCCTCGAGCGCCAGCGGGTTGACGCGGCCCAGTTGAGCGAGGGTCCGCTCGGCCGCGGCGAGCCGCTTCTTCTGAACGTCGCGATCGAAGGGCACAGGCTCGTCGTCTTCGGTGGCGCCAGGCACCGACACGCCTGGCCCATATTCGTCGACGAGCACCGATTCGACGAGACCCAGCTCGGATCCTGCGCGTTCCAGGAGGCTCGAGAGGTGCAGCTTCTTCTCGTAGATCTCCATCTCGAGTCCGTGTACGCCCTCGGTGACGGTGTGGAGACGCTCCCGCAGCTCGCGCTCGTCGCGGCGGAGGGCGGCGAGCTCGGAGTTCTGCTCGGACCGAGCGGCCTCGCGCGCGGCAAGGGAAGCACGAGCCTCGGCCACGGATCGGTCGACCGCATCGAGCACGGCGGGCAGTGCGTCGAGCACGCTCGTGGTGGCAGCCATCTGCCGCTGGCGGACGACTGTCTGCCGGGCGTGCTCCTCGGCGGCGGCGCGCTGCTCGTCGAGCTGCCGCTGCAGGTCTTTCGCCCGGGCCACTTCGGCCCGCACCCGCTCGCGGATCGTCTCGAGCTGGATGCGCTTCTCGATCTCGACGCCGCGTGCGTTCTCGACCTCCGCGAGCATTCCGTCGCGCGCCGAGACATCGAGAATCGGCCTGGGCGTCGAGCTGTACTCGTCGAGCGCGGTCGCGGCAGCGACGACGGCCCGCTCGGCCTGGTGGACCGTCTCGGCCGATGCAGCCAGCGAGGCCGACAGGCGCTTCGCCTCGGCCTCGGCGGCCTCGACCTGGGCCCGGAGGCGCCCCGCGCGCTGGCCGTGAGCGGCGACGCGCGACTCGTGCTCACGCGCGGCGGCCTGCGCCTGCTTGGCGGCGGTTCGCGCCTCGGCGAGTCGCACGCGCGCAGCCTCGAGCAGCGGCCCGACGCGTTCGATCTCGAGGCTGACGGCCGTCAGAGCCTCAGCCGCGGTGTCACGCTCGGAGACGAGTTCGAGACGAGACCGCCCCCCGGCCGAACCACCGCGGACGACGTAGTCGGTGAGCACCTCCCCCGACCTGGTGATGACTGTGAACGCCACAGCCTGGTCGGCCAACGCCGTCGAGGCCGAGCGAGCTGCATCGAGGTCGTCGGCGATCGCGGTCGACGATAGGACGCCGAGGATCCCGTCCGGCGCCGTCACGACACTCGTCGCCGAGACGACCCCGGCGGGCAGGGGCACCGCGGTGGCACCGACTCCGCGCCCCGGGGCGGCGACGACGACCTCGACCCGCCCCAGTTCCTCGGCCGTCACGTGCTGGACGGCCCCGACGGCCGCATCGAGGTCGTCGGCGAGGACGGCGTCAGCCACCGATCCGAGCGCAGCGGCGATGGCGACCTCGAAGCCCGGCTGAATCTGCACGTGCTCGGCCACCAGCCCGCGAACGCCCGGCCGGTCGGCCTTGACGAGCGCGCTGGAGGCGTCTTTCTGGTCGAGGGCTAGCGACAGGGCGCTCGTGCGGGCAGCCAGGGCGTCGCGCTCGCGCTCGGCGCGGTGCAGGGTGTCGCGCAACCCGTCGACCTCCTGCTGAGCGGACTGGGCGCTCTCGTCGGCGGCTGCCGAGATCGCCGCGTGATCGGTCTCGGGTCGTGTGGTGTCGGATCCTGCGCTTTCGCCCGCTGCTGCTGTGTCGGCATCTGCTGGGTCGACTTCCGCGGTGTCGACATCGGCGAACTCCTCTTCGAGCGCGGCGAACTCGGCGCGGCTCTTCTCGCGCCGGGCCTCGGAGGCCTCCAACGCATTCGCCTGGCGGAGCTGCTCGCCCTTGACCGCGGCGAGCTTCGATCGGGCGACCTCGACGGCGCTCGACAGACGCGCCACTCCGAGATCATGCTCGGAGACCAGGGCGCTCTGAGCGGCGATCTCGTCGTCGAGGGAGTCGAGCGAAGCCCGCGACGTAGCAAGCTCAGCGGCGGCCAGCGCCACAGCGACCTCGGCCTCGGCGACGCCCTCCTGCAGGCGTTCGGCCTCATCGCGGGCGTCGGCCACCATCCCCGACGACACGGTGGTCGCCACGCCCGGCGTGTCGGCCTGCTGCGCCAGCAGGGTCAGCTTCTGGTTGGCCAGGCTGGCGAGGCTGCGGAGACGCTCCTGGACGGACTCGAGCCCGAAGGCGACCCGGCGGGCGTCGTCAACGGCGTCGCCGACCATGGCCTGCTCGAGCCGTTGCTCCCGGATCTTGTTCTGGTCGAGCTTCTCTTGCAGCACGATGCGCTCGCTCTTGCGCTCGTTCTCGCTGGCGGCCTGCGCCGTCAGAACCGTGCGGAGCCCCACGACCTCATCGGCCAGCAAGCGCGCGCGTGCATCGCGGACAATGCTGGCGATGCCCTGCGCCTCCCGCGCGATCTCGGCTTGACGCCCCAGCGGCTTCAGCTGGCGGCGGATCTCGCCGGCGAGATCGGACAGCCTGGTGAGGTTCGTCTGCATCGCATCGAGCTTGCGCAGGGTCTTCTCTTTGCGGCGGCGGTGCTTCAAGATGCCGGCCGCCTCTTCGATGAAGCCGCGGCGTTCTTCCGGGGTGGCGCGAAGGACCGCATCGAGCTGACCCTGCCCGACGATCACGTGCATCTCGCGGCCGAGCCCCGAGTCGCTCAGCAGCTCCTGGACGTCGAGGAGGCGGCAGTTGTCGCCATTAATCGCGTACTCGCTACCGCCGTTGCGAAAGAGCGTGCGGCTGATCGTCACCTCGGTGTAGTCGATCGGCAGGGCGCCGTCGGAGTTGTCGATCGTGAGCACAACCTGTGCACGGCCCAGGGGGCCACGAGTCGACGTGCCGGCGAAGATGACGTCTTCCATCTTGCCGCCGCGGAGCGTCTTGACGCCCTGCTCCCCCATCACCCAGGCGAGCGCGTCGACGACGTTGCTCTTGCCGGAGCCGTTCGGGCCGACGACGCAGGTGACGCCGGGCTCGAAGGCGAAGGTCGTGGTCTGGGCGAACGACTTGAAGCCCTTGAGCGTGAGGCTCTTGAGGTACACGCCGCCGCCCTTCGGGTCGTTCGCTGGGGCGCGGCCCTGCGCCGCGCGATGCCCCTAGGTTAGCGAGATGCGGGCTAGCAGACGTCTTGCGGTCATCGAGACGCGCCGCGGCAGGCACGTTTGTCCGCGAGACGTCTGGTGGCGAGTCGGCGGGACGGCAAAGCTCAGCGCAACCGCTGACACCGAGGGCAGAAGTGGCTCCCGCGATTCATGAACGACACCCGCTTGATCGGGGTGCCGCACCGCGGGCACGGCTTGCCCTGCTGCCCGTAGGCGTTGAGGCTGTGGGCGAAGTAGCCGGACTGCCCGTTCACGTTGACGTATTGCGCGTCGAAGCTGGTGCCGCCCTCTGCCAAGGCCTTGTAGAGCACGGCGCGAATCTCGACGAGGAGCAGCTTCACGCGACTCCGGGTGAGCGACGAACACGGCTGATCGAAATGGATCTTCGCCGCCCACAGCGACTCGTCGGCGTAGATATTGCCGATGCCCGACACGAGCCCCTGATCGAGCAGTGCCCGCTTGACGCCGGAGCCGCGCGACGCCATCCGCGCGAAGAAGGCTGGCTCATCGAAGGCCGGGTCGAGCGGATCGCGCGCGATGTGCGCCACCTGGTGCGGTATCGACGAAAGCCAGGGCGCAGGATCCTGGGGCTCGTCGCCCTGCTCGGCGTCGTAACCCAGCAGCCGCGAACCCGAATACCCCGCCGGCTCACCGTCAGAAGTGAGTTCGAGGGTGTCGAGGGCCATCGAGCCGAAGATGCGCTGGTCGACGAAGGCCAGGCGGATGTCACCGTGGGTCGGATGGGCGAGGTCGAGGCGGATGCGAAGGAGGCGGTCGTCGTCGGCGTGGCGTTCGCGCAGGAGCACCTGGCCGCTCATTCCAAGATGAGCGACGAGCGCGTGCGACGTATCGCCATCGGCTGCCGCAAACGGGAACCAGAGGAACTTGCCCCGACGGACCGCGGAGAGAATCGTCGCCTCGCGCAAGCGGTCGACGAAGTCGTCGACGGGGCCGTCGTGACGACGGAGGCTGCGCGGCTCGAGCACCTCGACACGCTCGATCACGGCGCCGGTGACGGCGGGGTGGAGGCCAGCGCGAACGACCTCGACCTCGGGGAGCTCGGGCACCTAAATCTGGTCGGGCGCGGACGGGGGCGTGCTGAGGGTCGTCCAGGCTTCGAGGGCCGCAGCCATCTCGGCCATCTTCTTGCTGCTGCCGACGCCGGAGGCGATCTCGTCGGTGCCGAGGCGGACGACCGCGTGAAAGCGCTTGTCGTGATCGGGGCCCGAATCGGTGATCACGTAGTTGGGATTGCTCCGCCCCTGCGCCGAAGCCAACTCTTGCAGGCTCGTCTTCGGGTCCATCGCGGCACCGAAGCGCTCGGGGTCGGCCAGGAGGGGCGCGATGAGTCGCATCACCAGATTTGTCGCGGCGACCGGACCGGCATCGAGATATGTCGCGCCGATGATCGCCTCGACGGTGTCGGCGAGGATCGACTGCTTGGCCCTCCCGCCGGTCAGCTCTTCGCCGCGCCCGAGTCGGAGGTACTGCCCGAGACCGATGTGCTTGGCGACCTCCGCCAGCGCGACGGTGGAGACGAGGCTGGCACGCCGCTTCGCGAGGTCGCCCTCGTCGAGATCGGGGTTCTCACGGAACAGCATGACCGTCACGGCTTGGCCGAGAATCGAATCGCCGAGGAACTCGAGGCGCTCGTTGTTGCCGATGCCACCGTTCTCGTACGCGAACGAGCGGTGGGTCAATGCCAGCTCGAGCAGGTCGGGGGTGATCGCGACGTCGAGGAGCTTAACGAGATCAGCCCGGTCAGAAACGGGTTCTGACACGGGCTGGCTCATATAGCGATCTTACTGCGAAAGCAGCGAGATTCAGATATCGGCGACCTTGCGGCCCTTGTACTCCATGTACAGGGCGGTGCCGGCGGAGTCTTCGACGACCTTGGCGCGGTGCGGAAGGCTGTAGACGGTCTTGCCGCCTTCGATGGTCTTGACGAGAGTGGCGGGCGTGGCCTTCCACTGCGAACGGCGTGCGTGCGTGTTAGCGCGCGACTGCTTCCTCTTGGGAACGGCCATGACTGTCTCTTCTCTATTTCGTAAGGATTGGGAGCCGGAGGAAATCTACGGCCGTGTCTGCCAGGTGGCAGACGTCAATCGGTTGGCTTGGAGTCGGTGGAGCGTGAAGGTGCCTCGTTTTGCGAGTCTGCCGGCCTCGTCGTATCACCGACGAGCTCGGACAGCGCCGACCAGCGGGGGTCGACCACTTCACGGGGCTGGTAGTCGTCCAGATCTTCGATGCGCTCGCCCGTTTCAGGGTCGAGACCAGGGCAGTCTGGCCGGCAAACCGGTTGGAAGGGCAGTGATAAAACCACTGCATCTCTGACCACGGGTTCAAGATCCACGTGATCGTCTTGAACCGTGTAGTCAAAAGCTTCGTCGTCAGAGTACGCGAAAAGCTCGGCGAAATCGACTTCGACACTCTCGGAGATGGGTTTCAGGCAGCGGCTGCATTCGCCGACGGCCCCACCGGAGACGTGCGCCGACACCAGGATGCCCTCGTGCAGACCCTCGAAACGGGCATTGACCGTGAGCTGTGCGCCCTCGGGAATCGCGATGACACCCTCACCGAGCTTCGACGGGACAACGACATCGAGATCGTTCTCGCGCATCTCGCCTGGGCGGCGCATCAGGTCGTACACGGAGACGCTGTACGGAGTCGGGGTGAAATGAGGCACGAGAGACGAGTCTACGCGCCTTCCGCCATGCGCGGGTGAGCCTGCACGAAGAGACTCCGGGGAACGACCGAAGCGCGGGCCCTCTCGAAGCCCGACGAGCCTGAGCGCAGCGCGGACAGGATCTCGCGCGCGGACCGCGAGGCCTCTTCGCCGGCCGGAACGCCGCCGAAGCGCTCCCGCGAGAGGGCCGCGGTCAGTGTGTCGAGCGCGGCCGCGGCGGAGCTCTGGGCGCCCACACTCGCGAGCAGAACTGTCGCGGTCTGCTGCGGTGTCGCCGCCTGGTCGACGCTGATGCCCAGGTCTCGGGCCGTGTCGATCACCTCGCGCCAGGCCGAGAGAGCCGCGTCGGGCGGACCCTGACCGAGTCGGCGTCGTCGGCGGCCCATCCGCAGCCACCAGGGCAGCGCCAGGACGACGACGAGTGCAGCCACTCCCCCGACGGCAAGCGGCGTTCCACCGATGCCGCCGGCACCGCTGCTCGCGGATGCTCCCGCGGTCGACGAAGGATCCGACGCGGTCGACGTCGGTGTCGCGGCCGACGGGGCCGAGGCGGTCGGCGTCGCGGATGCCGACGGGCTCGCCGGATCGGTGGCCCCGGCGCTTGGTGTCGCCTCGGCGCCTGTCTCTTGCAGATAGCTCGACGTCGTTCCCATGCCGACCGTGGGCTCGAACGGCACCCAGCCGAGCCCCTGGAAGTAGAGCTCGGGCCAGGTGTGGAGGTCGTTGCTCGACACCGTCCACTCCTCCCCTGAGCCGACCCTCGTGCCGGGAAGGAACCCCACGGCGATGCGCGAGGGGATGTCGAGAGTACGAGCCATGACGGCCATCGCCGAGGCGAAGTGGACGCAGTAGCCGCTCTTGCGCTGGAGGAACGTCTCGACCATGTCGAGACCGCTTCCGTCGTATCCCTCGCGGACGGGCGTGTCTTCGGAGTAGCTGAACTCGCCGTTGCGGAAGTAGTTCTGGAGTGCGACGGCGGCGTCGAACGGATTGGCCGACTCGGCCGTCACTCTCGATGCCAGCCGTGTGATGGAGGCGGGAACGCCATCGACGTCGAGATAGGCGGAGAGGTCGTCGGAGGGCTGTGCAAGCGCACTGACGATCTGCTCTCGGGTGGGATCGACCGGACGCGACGTGACCCGGTAATCGAGCCCCTGGGATCCCTCGCTGGTGCTTCGGACCGTGACGCCGGAGTCGTCGACGTACTTCCAGGCGTCGCTGATGCCGGTGATTTTCGTCGCCGGCACGGGCAGGGGCAGGTAGGGGCTTCGGAGGAGATTCACCGAGACGTCAGTCGTGACGGTGTCTCGGCGTGTCGAGGTGGAGATGCCGGGGGCGGCGGGCAGATCGTCGACCGAGTTGCGGCGGTCGAGCTGGGTAGAGGCCGGACTCCAGCGGGTGCCCGAGAAGTCGACGAGATCGACGAGTTTCAAGTAGTCGCCCTCGGGAGCCGAGCTGCGATAGCTGAGGACCGTGATCGGATCGCCGCGACGCAGGTCGTCACCGAGGTTGATGACCGGGTTGACCCCGGTCGAAATGCCCGTGCCCGACCCGACGCCGGTGATCGGTGCGATGAGCGATGTCGGCAGCAGACTCGTCACCACGCCCGCCACGACGACGGCGGCGAGCCCCGAGACGACGCCCGCGCGGGACGGTCGACGGCCGCTCGACACGATGAGCAGCGCCAGGTAACCGACGACGGTGGCCACCACCCACGCCCAGCTCGGCGCGACATCGGGAATGAGCGAGGGAACCACGATCACCACGGCGAAGAGCACGCCGGTGAGCGCCGGCATCTTGCACACCCGTGCGACGACGTCGAGCACCACCGCGGCAGCCGCCACGGCGACGACCACGACGCCGAGCATCGCGTCACTGACAGCGATGGGCGCCTGATCGGAGACGATCGAGTTTTGCGCCTGAGCGGCGAGGACGCGGGCACGCTCGAGAGTCTCGGCCGTCGGGATGACACCGAGGATCGCCGTTCCGCCCGAGACGACCAGCGTCGTGGCGAGGCCCCCGACGACGAGGCCGGCGAGCGACGCGACCGCGGACGGCCAGTGAGCTGCACGGGCCGCGGCCGACGCCGCGAGAACCGCGGCCGACACCAGCGCGGGAACGAACCACCACACGGCGCCCTGGAAGAGCGGGTGGAGACTGGCGAGCGCGAAGACGAGCGTCAGCCAGAGGACGGCCGAGAGGAGCCAGCGGGCGTTGCCCGGCGCGAAACGGTCGGAGGAGTCGCCTTTCGACGTGCCGCTGATCGGAGCCTCTCGACTCTGGAGCGGCGATCGCAGATCAACCACGGAGCACCCCCGGCGTCTGGAGAATGGGTTCGCGGTCGGCATTCGACGCGGTCTCGATCACGCGCCAGCCACTCTCGGCCAGGGCCTTCGCGACATCTCGCGGCGAATCGCGCTCTCGGTCGTCGGGGGTCAGCAGGTCGGCATCGAGGTGCACCACGATTGCCACCCCCGCGACACCCGGCCCCCGCGCATGGCCCAGTCGGTCGAGCTCGGCGGCGGTGAGGCTCGAGACGACGGCCACGACGGGCTCGCGCGGAGCCGCCTCGGGGCTCGGTTCGTCGATCTCGTCGTCCAACACCACGTCGGAGAGGAGCTCGAGGAACATCGGCGTGGTCGACGGGTCGTGCAGGGCGATGGTCGCGCCGTCGAGCGACACCACGCGCGTCTGCGATCCGGCGAGACCGAATTCGACGGCGATCGAGGCCGTCAGCGAAACCGCCCACTCGAAGCCGTCGCTGACCGGAACGCCCGAGCCGAGCGCAGGATGCCAGTCGCGCCAGTGCGACCGACCGACCGGAAGGATCACACGGACGCTTGGGAGGCCGTGCTGCTCCTCCTGCCGCACCATGAGCTCACCCTGCCGAGCAGTCGCGCGCCAGTGCACGCGCCGCATCGGATCGCCGCGCCGGTACTCCCGGGTGATCGGGTCGTCCTGGCCCCCGGCGAGACTGTGGTCGCGACGCTGTCGAGCACCCTCCCCGAGCGAACGGGATTCGCGCCCGCCGCCCACACTCACGACCTCCGGAAACACCAGCAGCTCGTCTCGCCCCGGCATGGCAAGACGGCGACGGGCCAGGCCGAACGTCTCGATGACGTCGACCAGCGTCGGGCCGACGCGGTGCCTCCCACGGGGCAGATCGACGTGCTCGAAGACCACGCGGGCAAGACCGCCCGGCTCGATGACCATGGCGACGGCTTCGAAGGGCGCCATGATGCGCCAGGGCACGGTTTCACGCACGCGGACCGCTACGGATCCTGAAGCCGAAGGCGCCGTGAGCGTGATCGTCTCGACGACCGACCAGCCCGCGACGGCACGATCGGGAGTGAAGTGCCGGGTGACCACCACGCGTGGCGTCGATGCGGCGACCGAGACGACGGACGCGACGACGAGCGCAAGGAGCACGACGCCCGCGAAGACCAGCGGCATGGCGGCCAGCACGTAGCCGACGACCGCCACGACGAGACCCGCGACGATCGCGAGGGTGCCGCGCCGGGTCGGGAGGGGCCAGGATCCCGCAACCGCGACGAGTCGCGCGGGGACGGTCGGGCGGCGCACGGTCAGGAGGCGGGTTCGTCGAGGGGCACGGGCGTCGCCCGCACGATCGACTCGACGATGTCGTAGGCCGCCAAGACGGCGCCCGCACCCGACCGGCCGGCCAGGATCAGACGATGCCCGAGCACGGGACCGCTGAGCGCGTCGACGTCGTCGGGAATCACGAAACCGCGCCCGTTCAGAGCCGCCCACGACTTGGCCGCTCGCATGAGCTGCAGGGTGGCTCGGGGGCTAGCGCCGAGACGCAGGTCGGGGTGGACACGGGTCGCCTGCACGATGTCGACGGCGTAGCGCTCCACGACGCGGGCGACGTACACCGCTCGGACGGCCGCGATCATGCGGCGGAGCTGCTCGAGCGACACCAGGGGTGTCAGGGCGTCGAGCGGGCTGCCGGTCTCGCGCTGGCGGAGCATCCGCAACTCGCTCTCGGCATCCGGATAACCTAGCGAGATCCGTGCCATGAACCGGTCGCGCTGCGCCTCGGGCAGCGAGTAGGTGCCCTCCATCTCGACCGGGTTCTGCGTCGCGACGACGAGGAACGGGGTCGGCAGCGGGTGCGAGATGCCGTCGACCGTCACCTGGCGCTCTTCGAGGCTTTCCAGCAGGGCCGACTGGGTCTTCGGCGAAGCCCGGTTGATCTCGTCGCCGATCACGATGTTCGCGAACACCGGGCCCGGCTTGAACTCGAAGTCGTTCGACTGGCGGTCGTAGATCGAGACGCCGGTGATGTCGCTCGGAAGCAGGTCGGGGGTGAACTGGATTCGGCTCACCGACGCGTCGACGGCTTTCGCCAACGCCCTCGCCAACTGCGTCTTACCGACGCCCGGCACGTCTTCGATGAGCAGGTGCCCTTCGGCGAGCAAGACCGTGAGCGCCGTCGAGATCGCGCCCGCCTTGCCGTCGATCACCGTGCCGATCGCATCCAGGATCGTGCGGGCGTGGTGCTGGACCTCGCCGAGCTCCATCAGAGTCGAGTCGGCGGCAGTCGTCTGGGTCGTGGTCGTCATCGTGCTCCAGTGTTCGCAGCCGAGTCGCTTCTCGACTGGAGGTAGGCGGTCACGTCGGCGGGAACGTAGGGCGAGACGTCGCCCCCGAGCCCGGCGACCTGCCGAACGAGCGAGCTCGAGACGAGCGCGTGCGCCGGATCGGGCAGCATGAACACGGTCTCGACACCCGCCAGGCTGCGGTTCATGATCGCCATCGGTGTCTCGTAGGCCACGTCGACCTGCGACCGGATGCCCTTGACGAGCACCTTCGCGCCGACACGGGAGCAGTAGTCGACGAGGAGGCCCTCACTCCAGCTCGTCACGACGACGTTCTCGAGTGGCGAGGGCAGATCGACACCCGCCTCGGCGACGGCGTCCGCGATGAAGTCGACCCGATGCTCGACGGGGATGAACGCGGTCTTTTCAGGGTTGTGCACAACGAGGACGTGCACCTCGTCGAAGAGGCCGGCGGCGCGGACGATGACGTCGAGGTGCCCGAGGGTGACCGGGTCGAACGACCCGGGGACGACGGCGATCGTGCTCATTCGCTCACCCTAGCCAAATTGCCCGGGAGCGCGCCGCGCGAGGCGTCAGTTCTTCGACAGCGCGGTACGGGAGGCATCAGTTCTTCGACAGGGCGGTGCGCGAGGCATCGTCGAGGCGCCGAGCGAGAGCGGCGGCAAGCGCGGGGTGGTCTGCGAGCGAAGGATCCGACTCGATCACCTCGGCGGCATGCTCGCGCGCGAGAGTGATCACGTCGCCGTCGTGGGCCACGCGTAGAAGGCGCAGCGACGAGCGCCCGCCGGACTGCACACTGCCGAGCACATCGCCCTCGCGGCGCAGGTCGAGGTCGATCTGCGCCAGTTCGAAGCCGTCAGAGGTGGACGCGACCGCCTCGACCCGCTGGCGGGCGAGGGAGCCCTCTTCGGAGTGGGTCACGAGCAGGCAGAGGCCGGCGTACCCGCCTCGCCCCACTCGGCCGCGCAGCTGGTGGAGCTGCGAGACGCCGAAGCGCTCGGCGTCGAGCACGACCATCGTGGAGGCGTTGGGCACATCGACGCCGACCTCGATCACGGTGGTCGCGACCAGCACGTCGATCTCACCCCGGGCGAAGCGCTGCATCGTCTCGTCTTTATCGGCCGACGACATCCGCCCGTGCAACGGCTCGATGCGACGCCCCTGGAGGGCGGGCGCGACCCGGAGCGCGGCGAGGACCTCTTCGACGCTGGCGATCGGCGGGCGCGCGGCCGTGGGCGGGGCGGCTGTGTCGTCGGCACCGGCGTGCTCCCCCGGTCGGCCACCGTCGTCGCCATTGGGGCCGGTCGGCGACTGGTCGGCGGGGTCTCCTGCCTCGGGAGTCGCCCGATCGATGGCCGGGCACACCACGAAGACCTGACGACCCCGGGCGATCTCTTCGGCGCTCCGCTCCCAGACCCGGGAGATCCAACCCGGACGATCGACGAGCGGCACCACGAACGACTCGATCGGCTGGCGGCCCTCGGGCAGCTCGGCGATGGTCGAGACGTCGAGATCGCCGAACACCGTCATGGCGACGGTGCGCGGAATCGGCGTCGCGGTGAGGACCAGCACGTGCGGCGACTGCCTCGCCGTGCCGGCCGCGCCTTTCTGTCGCAGGGCCTCGCGCTGCTCGACGCCGAAACGGTGCTGCTCGTCCACCACGACCAACCCGAGATCGTAGAACTCAACGCCGTCGCTGATGAGCGCGTGCGTGCCCACCACGATGTGTGCCTGGCCGCTCACGATGGCGAGCATCGCCTTGCGGCGCTGGGCCACCGGCATCTGCCCGGTGAGCAGAACGGGCCGAAGACGGGCAGCGAGATCGGGGCCGAGCGTCTGAACAATCGAGCGGAGGTGCTGGGAGGCGAGCACCTCGGTCGGAGCGAGCAACGCCGACTGACCGCCGCTCTCGGCGACCGCCAGCATCGCTCGCAGAGCCACCAGGGTCTTGCCCGAGCCGACCTCGCCCTGCACGAGGCGGTTCATCGGCACGTCGGCCTCGAGGTCGCGCGCGATCTCGGAGCCGACCAGCGACTGGTCTCCGGTGAGGTCGAAGGGCAGCGCCCGATCGAAGACGTCGAGGAGCCCCCCTGCCTTCGGCGTGCGCGACGTCGCGGGCGACTGCCGCACTTCGGCACGCTGCTGGAGGAGGGCGCTCTGCAGCACGAACGCCTCGTCGAACTTCAGCGTCTCGCGGGCGGCCTTCCAGTCGCGGTCGCGCTCCGGCCGATGCACCTTCTCGTATGCCTCGCGAAGGGGCATGAGCTGCAGCTCGCCCCGGATGCCCTCGGGGACCGAGTCGGGCAGCGGTGGCAGCGTGTCGAGCGCGACCTCCACCGACTTGGCGACCTGCCATGACGCGACCGACGCGCTGGCCGGGTAGATCGGAATGGGCTGCTTCGCCCACCGCTGCGCCTCGGCGTCGCCGGCCTCGGCCGCCCGGTCGTCGCCCGATTCGAAGAGCTCGTAGTCGGGGTGCGCGAGCTGCCGGTTGCCCCGGTAATCGCCGACCTTGCCGGCGAAGATGCCGCGGACGCCCGTGACGAGGTCTTTGGCCCGCCACGCCTGGTTGAAGAAGGTGAGGGTGAGGATACCCTGCCCGTCGCTGATCCGGACCTCGAGAATCGAGCCGCGCCGCGCGCGCATCGTGCGCTCCCGTACGTCGAGCACCTCGGCGACGATGGTGACGCTCTCGCCGATGGCGAGTTCGCTCAGCGCGGTCAGCTCGCCGCGCCGCGCATAGCGGCGGGGGTAGTGGGCGAGGAGATCGCCGACGGTCTCGTGGCCGAACGCCCGCTTGAGCGCCCCCGCCGTGCGACCCCCGAGTGCGTTCGTCAGCGTCTCATCGAGCGGCGACGGGTCGGGGCGCCGGGCGGCGCGCGTCGCAGTGCTCGACTTCGTGCCGCGGGCAGACGGCGCGCCAGCGGACGCCGAAGCATCGGCGCTCGAGGCCGAGGACGAGGTGACGGGGGTGACCACACGCCAACGGTACCCGGCACGACCGACAGGGGCAGTCGGATCCTCGTGTCGTCTGCTGACAGGATGGACGCGTGACTCGTATCATCGCCGGATTCGCCGGCTCCACGACCCTCGGCGTGCCGAAATCGGGCACCCGGCCGACCAGCGACCGAGTGCGCGAGGCTCTCTTCTCGGCTCTCGAGGCGCGCGACGAGGTGAACGGGCTTCGGGTCGCCGACCTCTACGCCGGTACCGGCGCGCTCGGGCTCGAGGCGGCCTCGCGCGGAGCGTCGCACGTCACCCTGGTCGAGAAGGGGCAGCAGGCCGCCCGGGTCTGCCGCGCGAACGCGGCGCTCGTGGTCGCGCGGGCTCCTCGGGGCTCTGCACCGACGGTCGCCGTGTCGGCTCAGGCCGTGCGCTCGTACCTGCACCACGCGCCGGCTCGCTCGCTCGACCTGGTGCTCATCGACCCGCCGTACGAGCTGAGCGACGACGACCTGCGCCTCGACCTCGAAGCCCTCGTTCCGGCCCTCGACGAAGACGCCCTCGTGGTGGTCGAGAGGCGCGCCCGCAGCGGTGAACCCGGCTGGCCCGACGGTCTCGGCCTCGAGTCGTCGAAATCGTACGGCGACACCGTGCTCTGGTCGGCTCGGCTGCAGTAGCCGGCCCCGCTCAAGGAGCGCGAGACTCCGCGAATGGCCCATCCGGGTAGGCGGGATGGGCCATTCGTGGAGTTTCGCCGCCCGGAGAACTTCCGGAGAGCGTCCCCGGAGACAGGTTCAGCCGGCGGCGCCGGACCAGCGGAGGTACGGGTCCCAGCCGGTCGCGTCGGCGAGGTCGGCGCCGTCGAGCGTTACTCGCGGATCGCCGGCCGAGGGGTGCACCCGGCCGATCGCGCGGAATCCGCCGGGGAGCGCAGCGCTCTTGGGGAACGTCGCCAGCAGCGAGTGATCCTCACCGCCCCGCAGCGCCTCGAGAGGGTCACCCCCGAGCGCTTCCGCCGCCAGATCGAGCACGACACCGGAAGCCCGAGCGATCCGCCCCGCGTCGAGAGCCAGGCCGTCCGAGAGGTCGAGCATGCTCGTCGCTCCTCCGAGCGCGGCCAGCACGCCGTCGGCCACGGGCGGGGTCGGCGCGAGATGCCACAGGACGTCCGGGTCGTCGCGAAGTTCGAGGCCCCGACGAACCGAAGGATCCCCGACCCCGTCGATCCCCTCGGCGAACAGGCGGTCGAGCCCCCGCCCGGATCGCCCGAGC
This sequence comes from Frondihabitans sp. VKM Ac-2883, assembly GCF_015350875.1. Classification (NCBI taxonomy): domain Bacteria; kingdom Bacillati; phylum Actinomycetota; class Actinomycetes; order Micrococcales; family Microbacteriaceae; genus Frondihabitans; species Frondihabitans sp. VKM Ac-2883. Next base: position 30,993 of record NZ_JADKSF010000006.1, read on the forward strand.
ACGCCCGACACCGCAACGACGTCTCCGGGCTGCGCTCCGTCGCGACGCACCGGCTCGCGGCCCTCCAGATCACCGAACGCCGTCACCGCGATCGTCATCGTGCCCGAGACCGACATGTCGCCGCCTACGACGCCGCAGCCGGGCGCCATCGCGGCCAACCCGTCGCGCAGCCCGTCGGCGAACTCGACGAGGAAGCCGACCGGGGTCTCCCCCGGCACGGCCAGCGCAATGACGAGGGCCGTCGCCCGGGCGCCCATCGCGGCCACGTCGGTGAGGTTCGAGGCGGCGGCCTTCCAGCCGAGGTCGTGCGGCGTCGACCAGGCCAGACGGAAGTCGGGCCCGTGCACCATCAGATCGGTCGTGACGACGAAACGGGAGTCGGGCGCGGAGACCACCGCGGCGTCGTCTCCCGGGCCGAGAAGGGTCGCGTCACCCGCCGGGAGATGCGGCAGAAAACGACGCAGCGCTTCGGTCTCGCCGACGGAGCGGACTGTCTCGGATCCTGAAGCGCTCATGGACTCACGGTAACGTGAGGCGCGATGTCACTCCTGTCGCTCGGCCGTCTCGCCGCCCTCGCCGTCGCCGCCGTCAGCCTGCCACTGCTGGCCGGCTGCACCACGATTCCCCTGAGCCCGGCCCCCTCCGCGAACACGGTGAGCTGCGCCGACGTGACGGTCCGGCTGCCGACGACGCTCGAGGGTCAGTCGCTCCGCGACACCAGCGCCCAGGCGACGGGCGCGTGGGGGTCGCCCGCCGGTGTGCTGCTCACGTGCGGCATCACGACGCCCAGGGTCTCCGACCTGCCGTGCAACACAGTCGACGGCGTCGACTGGCTCGTGGAATACAAGGGCAAAGGCGGCACCATCGCCGTCTACACGACCTACGGCCGCGAGCCCGGCGTGCAGGTGGTCGTCGACAAGACCCTCGTGCCGTCGAACGCGAACGTGCTGTTCGACCTGTCGACCGCCGTGGGCACGCTTCCGCAGACGCGCAAGTGCCAGTCGCCGTCGGACGTGCCCGCGCCGTAGCGTCGCCCCTCGCGGTAAGGCACCACTTTCGGCGACGACACCGCCGATAGCTGGTGCCGACCCCGAAAAGCGGTGTCGTGAGGCCTAGCGCTCGGTCTCGAGCCCGAGCGCGATGAGCTCGTCGAGCAGCGCCGGGTAGCTGAGCCCCGACGCCAGCCAGCACGCCGGGAACATCGAGATCGGCGTGAAGCCGGGCATCGTGTTCAGCTCGTTGACCACGAAACCGGTCTCGGTGAGGAAGACGTCGACCCGGGCAAGCCCCGCTCCCCCGATCGCATCGAAGGCCGCGGCCGCGAGCGTCTGGAACTCGGCGAGCTCGGCATCCGTGATGACGGCCGGGCAGACGAGATCGGCGCCGGGTGCTCCGAGGTATTTCGCGTCGAAGTCGTAGAAGCTGTCGCCCGAAAGAACGATCTCGCCCGCGACCGAGGTGCGCGGTGCCGCACCGTCACGACCGCCGAGCACGGCGATCTCGAGCTCGCGACCCACCACGGCCGCCTCGATCAGCACTTTGTTGTCTTCGGCGAGGGCGATCTGCATTGCCGTGTCGAGATCGGCGAGAGACGACGCCTTCGAGACGCCGACGCTCGACCCCGCCCGGGCGGGCTTCACGAACACGGGCCAGCCGAGCTCTTCGACGTGCTCCTCGACCACCGCGCGGTGGTCGGCCCACTCTCGAGCGCGAACCGTGACCCAGGGGGCGACGTCGATGCCCGCCTGCTGCAGCACCGTCTTGGAGAAGTGCTTGTCCATGCCGACGGCGGAACCGAGGATCCCGGCCCCCACGTACGGCAGACCGACCAGCTCGAGCATGCCCTGCACCGATCCGTCTTCGCCGAAGGGTCCGTGCAGAATCGGGAAGACGACGTCGATATCGCCGAGCGACTCCACCCGGCCGTCGTCGTGGACGACGGTGAGCTCACGGGTCGCGGCGGAGTCGGGCCAGCGCACGCGCGTGCCGTTCTCGTCGACCGACGGCAGGCGCTCGGCGTCGAGGGTGAAGTGCGCCGCATCGTCCGGCTGAAGCGTGTAGGCACCCTCGCGGGTGATGCCGACCGGAATCACCTCGTATTTCTCGCGATCGAGCGCCGCGAGAACGCCGCCCGCTGTGGCGCAGCTGATCGAGTGCTCACTGGAACGGCCACCGAAAAGCAGGACGACGCGCGGCCGCGGCGAGGTTGCCGCCGGAGTGGAGGAGAGCGAGGATGCGATGGTCACGGGCGCCTTTCGACGGGGGTGCGGGGCCTCGAAGCCTGCCCAGGCGAAGAGTCGGGGCCGAGAGGCCCCGAGCTTCACTCGCCCTGGGGCTCGTCGGTCTCGGTGAGATGCGGCGCGATGTTGCGCGGATCCAGAGTACCCGCGAGCACCTCGCTGACCTGCTGCACGATGGGCATGTCGACGCCGCGCGAGCGGGCGAGGTCGAGGATGGGGGCGACCGACGCGAGACCCTCGGCCGTCTGATTCATCTGCCGCACCACGTCGTCGAACCGATAGCCCTGGCCGAGCAGACGACCGGCCGTGTTGTTGCGCGACAGCGGCGACTGGCAGGTCGCGATGAGGTCGCCGAGCCCCGCCAGGCCCGCCAGTGTCTCGGGCTTCGCTCCGAACGAGACTGCGAAGCTCGTCATCTCGGCCAAACCGCGCGTGATGATCGACGCCTTGGTGTTCTCGCCGTAGCCGACGCCGTCGACGATGCCGATGGCGACCGCGATGAGGTTCTTGAGAACGCCGCCGAACTCGGTCCCGATGACGTCGGTGTTGACGAACGAGCGGAAGTAGGGGTTGGTCGCCGTCGCGGCCACGAGGGTCGCGGTCTCGAGGCTCTCGGACGACACGACGGCCGCCGTCGGCTGACGCTTGGCGATCTCGAGGGCGAGATTGGGCCCGGACGCGACCGCGACGAGCGACGGATCGATATCGAGTGCCTCGATGATGACCTCGCTCATGCGGAGCCCAGTGCCCTTCTCCACGCCCTTCATCAGGCTGACGACGGGCACCCCCTCGGGAACGAGGTCGCGGATCTCGGCGAGGTTCTGACGCAACGTCTGGCTCGGCACCGAGACATAGATCTGCTCGGCCCGATCGAGCACGCTGGGGATCTTGGGCGACGCCGTGAGGGTGATCGGCAGGTTGATGCCGGGCAGGTAGTCGCTGTTGCGGTGCGTCTCGGTGATCTCGCGGGCGAGCTCGGGGCGTCGGGCCCAGAGCTGCACCTCGGCGCCTCCCTCGGCGAGCACCTTCGCGAACGTGGTGCCCCAGCTGCCGGCACCGAGCACGGCGACGCGACGCTCGAGCGAGGCCGCCTGGACGATCGAGATCGCCTCGGTCGTCACCGATCCCCGGTTCAGACGGTCGAGCCCGGCCTGCGGACCCGATGAATCCCTAGCTGTCGCGTTCAAAACGTCCGATCTCACTCTGGTTGTGGTGCGCGGGGTCGTAGCGGACGGCCGGCGGCGTTCCGCCCCGGATCTCTGCCAGCAGCGACTCGATTCGTCGCATCACGAGCTCGGTCGCCTCGGCGACCTCGTGGCCGTCGACGTGCCTGCCACGGTAGGCCGAGAGGTCGACCGGGTCGCCGAAAGCAAAGACCAGGCGTTTGCGCGGAAAGACGCTGAAGCGGTTCGTGCTCGCCGGAAGGATCTCTTGGATCCCCCAGGATGCCGCCGGGATCAGGGGCACGCCGGCCTCGAGAGCCATGCGCACCGCTCCGGCCTTGCCCCGCATCGGCCAGAGGTCGGGTTCGCGAGTCAAGGATCCCTCGGGGTAGACGATCACGCCGGCTCCCGTGGCGAGAGTGGCCACGCCCGCTGCCACCGGATCGGCGCCGCGGTGATGCCCCGATCGGACAACGGGAATCTGCGCGGTGTGCTTGAGGATCCAGCCGAGCACGGGTGCCTTGAAGAGCGATGCCTTGGCGAGGAACCGCGGGATGCGGCCGAGGCGCCACAGCACGAACGCGTTGGCTAACGGATCGAAGTTGCTGTAGTGGTTCGGGGCGAGCACGAACGCCCCGGTCTCGGGCAGCTTCTCGGCGCCGCGCACCTCGTAGCTCGACAGTGCGAGCAAGGGCAGGTACGCGACGCGACCGGCGACCGCGAAGACCGCGTTGGGTTCGCGGCGCCGCTTCCGGCGGCGCGCCGACGATGGCGGGAGCGGGGCGTCCGGATCGATCATTGGCGGGTGACTGAGAGCTTCAGGAAAAGAGGACGCTTCGCGCTGTGTTTATTACCGCCCACGCCGTGCCTATTTTTTGCAGGAATCGCTTCGCTCATCCTGCAAAGTCGAAATCGGCACCCAACTTGCGCAGCTTCGCCACGAAGTGCTCGTATCCGCGCGCGATGATGCCGACGTTGGTGATCTTCGACTCCCCCTCCGCCGTCAGAGCCGCGATGAGGTGACTGAAGCCGCCACGCAGGTCGGGCACGCGGATGTCGGCGCCGTGAAGAGGGGTCGGACCGGTGATCACTGCGGCCTGCTCGAAGTCGCGACGGGCGACACGGCGCTCCACGTCTTTCAGACCGTCTTTGTGCACGACGATCTTCGCGCCCATGTCGTTGAGCGCCTCGGTGAACTGGAAGCGGTTCTCGTAGACGGTCTCGTGCACGATCGAGACGCCGTGCGCCTGAGTCAGGGCCACTACGAGCGGCTGCTGCCAGTCGGTCATGAAGCCGGGGTGCACGTCGGTCTCGATGACGACGGGCTTGAGCTCGCCGCCCGGGTGGTAGAAGCGGATTCCGTCTTCGTGCACGTCGAACTCGCCGCCGACCTTGCGGAAGACGTTGAGGAACGTCATGAGGTCTTGCTGCTTGGCACCCTCGACGAAGATGTCGCCCTTGGTCGCCAGCGCGGCAGCGGCCCAGGAGGCGGCCTCGTTGCGGTCGTTGATGGCCCGGTGCGTGTAGCCGCGAAGCGACTTGACGCCCTCGATGAAGATCACGCGGTTCGGCTCGACGTTGACGATCGCGCCCATCTTTTGGAGGATCGCGATGAGGTCCATGATCTCGGGCTCGATCGCGGCGTTGCGCAACTCGGTGACGCCCTCGGCGAGAACCGCGGTGAGCAGCACCTGCTCGGTGGCCCCGACGCTCGGGTAGGGCAGCTCGATGTCGGCGCCCTTGAGGCCGTTGGGGGCCGTGAGATGGATGCCGTTGTACGACTTGTCGACAACGGCACCGAAGGCCCGGAGGGCGTCCATGTGGAAGTCGATCGGTCGGTCGCCGATGCGGCAGCCGCCGAGATCGGGGATGAAGGCCTCGCCCAGGCGGTGCAGGAGCGGGCCGCAGAAGAGGATCGGGATCCGGCTCGAGCCGGCGTGGGCGTCGATCTCGGCGAAGTGCGCGGTCTCGACGTTTGAGGGGTCGAGGATCATCTCGCCGCGAGCGGGGTCGGTGATGCGAACGCCGTGGATCGACAGGAGGCCGCGGACAACATTGACGTCGCTGATGTCGGGCACATCGCGGAGGATGCTCGGGGTATCGCCAAGTAGCGAGGCCACCATGGCCTTCGTCGCGAGGTTCTTGGCCCCGCGAACCTCGATGCGGCCGATCAGCGGCTTGCCGCCGCGGATGACGATCTCGTCGGACTTCAAACCCACTCGGGCTCCTGCTGCTGCTGCATCCTGCACAAGGGAGTTCACTACTTCACCGGCAATGTCTTGGGCCGCCAGGTTGCGCGGCGTGATTCGAATTCTGTGATGGCCGCCTCGTCGCGAAGCGTCAGGGCGATGTCGTCGAGCCCTTCGAGGAGTCGCCACTTAGTGTAAGCATCGACTTCGAAGGAAACCGTGAGGCCGGGGCCCGTGGCGGTTCGCACGACGACCGTCTGCTCGGGCAGGTCGACCGTGATCTCGGGTGCCGCCCCGGTGGCAGCAACCGACTCGTCGATGAGCGCCCAGATCTTCTCGATGTCGGGCTCGGCGACGACAGCGGCGAGAAGCCCCTGCTTGCCCGAGTTGCCGCGGAAGATATCGCCGAAGCGAGGGCTCAGCACGACCTCGAAGCCGAAGTCGCGGAGCGCCCAGACGGCGTGCTCACGGCTCGAGCCGGTGCCGAAGTCGGGGCCGGCCACAAGCACCTTCGCACCCTGGAACTCGGGCTTGTTGAGCACGAATTCGGGGTCTTGCCGCCACCCGTGGAAGAGGGCGTCCTCGAACCCGGTCTTCGTGACCCGCTTGAGGAACACGGCCGGGATGATCTGGTCGGTGTCGACGTTGGAGCGCTTGAGAGGCGCGGGCCGGCCCGACACGATGGTGGTCTTGTGCATCAGTTGGCTCCTTGCAGCTCGCCGGCGGCGGAACCCGTCGTCTGTCCGATCGAGAGATCCCACGGGCTCGAGAGGGTTCCGCGGATCGCGGTGGCCGCGGCGACGAGCGGCGACACCAGGTGGGTGCGCCCGCCCTTGCCCTGTCGACCCTCGAAGTTGCGGTTGGAGGTCGAGGCGCAGCGCTCCCCCGGTGCGAGCTGGTCGGGGTTCATACCGAGGCACATCGAGCAGCCAGCGAAGCGCCACTCGGCGCCGAAGTCGGTGAAGACCTTGTCGAGCCCCTCCGCCTCGGCCTCGATGCGCACGCGCGCCGAGCCCGGAACGACCATGACGCGCACTCCCTCGGCCTTCTTCTGACCGCGGACGATCGAGGCGAAGGCACGCAGGTCTTCGATGCGGCTGTTGGTGCACGAGCCCATGAACACGGCATCGACGGCGATCTCTTTCATCGGCGTGCCGGCCTCGAGGGCCATGTACTCGAGGGCGCGCGACGCGGCCGCCTTCTCGTTCGGGTCGTCGATGACGGCAGGATCCGGCACGGCCTCGCTCAGCGACACGCCCTGGCCCGGGTTGGTGCCCCAGGTCACGAACGGCTCGAGGGTGTTGGCGTCGAGGAACACCTCGGCGTCGAACACGGCGTCGTCGTCGGTTGCGAGCGTGTTCCAGTACTCGACCGCGGACGTCCAGTCGTCGCCCTCGGGGGCGTGCGCGCGACCCTCGAGGTAGTCGTAGGTGGTCTGGTCGGGAGCGACCATTCCGGCGCGGGCGCCCGCTTCGATCGACATGTTGCAGATCGTCATGCGGCCCTCCATCGAGAGGGCGCGGATGGCGCTGCCGCGGTATTCGAGCACGTAGCCCTGGCCACCGCCGGTGCCGATCTTGGCGATCACCGCGAGGATGATGTCTTTCGCGGTGACGCCGGGGCGGAGCGTGCCCTCGACCGTGATGGCCATCGTCTTGAACGGCTTGAGGGGCAGCGTCTGAGTGGCGAGGACGTGCTCGACCTCGCTCGTGCCGATTCCGAACGCCATCGCCCCGAAGGCACCGTGCGTCGAGGTGTGCGAGTCGCCGCAGACGACGGTGATACCCGGCATGGTCAGGCCGAGCTGCGGCCCGACGACGTGCACGATGCCCTGCTCGGCATCGCCGAGCGAGTGCAGGCGCACGCCGAACTCCTCGGCGTTGTTGCGGAGCGTCTGGATCTGGGTGCGGCTCGTCAGGTCGGCGATCGGCCGATCGATGGCGAGGGTCGGCGTGTTGTGGTCTTCGGTCGCGATGGTGAGATCGAGCCGGCGCACGGGTCGATCGGCCTGGCGGAGGCCGTCGAACGCCTGGGGGCTCGTGACCTCGTGAACGAGATGGAGGTCGATGTAGAGAAGGTCGGGAGCACCGTCGGTGCCTTCGACGACCACGTGGTCGTCCCATACTTTTTCTGCGAGCGTTCTACCCAAGGGTGTGCCCTCCATCATCGGTTATCGGATTGCCGAGTCTATCCGTGTTACGGCCGTGTTTCTGGGAGGGCCAACGCGGCGTCCCCCGGCATTCTTCCCCGCTCGGTAGCATGACGGGAATCGACGCGGGAGGCAGATGATGTCCGGCTGGACCCCTGCGCGACCGGAGCGGTCGGAGCCCGGCTGGAACGCCGGCCCGCAGCCTGTTCAGACGGCCGTGCCGACTCGCGAGACAGGCGATGCGTTGCCGGGCGAGCCGCAGGATCCTGCGGTCCGTCGTCCACGCCGAAGTCTCTTCCGCAGGCTCTCGCCGCCCTGGCGGGTGGCCACGGTCTTCGCCGCCCTGGGCCTCGCCATCACCCTCGTCGCCGGGGTGGGCGCCGCTGTGACGCCGCAGTACGGCGACCTGACACCGCTCGGCGCCGCCCCGGTGGCCGACGTGCGCAGCGCTCCCGGGCCGAACGGCTGGTCGGTCGATCTCGCACGGGAGGTCCTTCCCGGGGTGCCGGTGCGCTGTGTCTCGTTTCAGGCCTCATCCCCGGTCGGTCGATTCGTCGTGCTCACCGCCTCGAGCCCGCCCCTCGGCTCGTCGTCACGGTGCTCGGCGCAGACCGCATCGCAGATCTCGTCGACCGTGGCGCTCTTCGATCCGGCGCGGGGTCGCGTTCTCTGGAGCACCGATCTGGAACACGAGCTGGGCGCCGCCTCCGGCTCCGTGACTCTCGACCAGGAGGTGATCGTCGAGGAGGCCTCGCGCGTGGTCGTTCAACTCAACGTCAACGGCCGCCCCACCCTCGTGACACTGTCGATGTCGAGCGGCGAGATGGTCGACATTCGCACGTTCGACCGGGGCCAGGTCGCCGGATGGATCGACGTGCAGGGCACCCTCCTGCTGTACGGCACCACGACCGGCGACGCGGGAGACACCACCTGGAGCCTCGCCGACACGCGAGACCTCGGACACACCATCTGGACGGGGCGTTTACGCCAGTCGCAGAGCCCGCTCCTGCTCCGCGGCGCGCTTTTCGCCACGGTCAACCGGCAATCCGTCCGAATAGACGGCACCACGGGCAAGCAGACCCCTCTCGGCAACGGGTCGGTCTTCCTCGGCACCGGCCCGTCGAGTCCGACCACCTACTTCGGCGTTCGCGTCGTCACGAGCGGTATCTCGATCACCGCCTGGGCCGCCTCGGGCAAGAAACTCTGGACGCGAAGCGGGTTCGGCGACATCTCAGGGCTCAGCCGGGGCTGTGTGCTCGCAACCCTCCCAGGGACCTCCACCATCACCTGCCTCGACCGTGATACCGGCGACATGCGCTGGACCCGCGACCTCGCTTCGGAGGGGTCCCCCGCAGCCATCGACGGGCAGACGACCGACGATGTCGTCGTGACCCGCGACCTCGGCGGCGAAGCGAAAGCGGAGATCCTCGACGGATCAACGGGGCGCACCAAGTTCGCCCTGGAGCTGCTGCCGCAGACCCAGGTCCTGGCCGCGTCCCGCGCGACGGGCTACCTGCAGTCGACGACCCTCACCGGAACGCCGACCGCGATCACCGCGTTCGACACCGAGACGGGTGAGATCCTCTGGCGGCGCAGCGACCTCGATGACGGAGACACCGAGATCTGGGGCGGTCACCTGGTGACGCTTGACTCTCGGGGGGTCGCCCGCGAGCTCGTCGACCAATCCGCCACCGTGCTGGGCGCGAACGACTAACGTTCACGCCGTTCCACCCCGTCGCGCAAGGAGGCTCGATGGCCGACATCGACCCGGCGCCCTGGTCGCCCGAGCGGCCGCCCTCGCAGGCGGAGGTCTGGCGAGCGGAGACCCAGAAAGCGGAGACCCGGCGAGGATCCGCGGCCCCGGGCCTGGGCTCACGGCCGCAAGCGCACACCGCCTCCCCCGGATCCCGCACGCCGCGCCGGCCGCCGGCCGCTGCACGTTCTGCCCCGCGGCCCGGCCTGCTCGCGCGGCGGTGGTCGAGGGCGTCGTCGGCCCATCGGATCCTTGTCGCCTACGTCGCCCTGGCCTCCGCGATCGCTGGAGTCGTCGGATTCGGCGCGGCCCTCCAGCCGAACTACGGCTCGCTGTCACCGCTCGGGGGCATCGCGATCGACGACCTGCGGGCCGAGCCCTCCGCGTCACTCTGGGCCCTAGACCTCGCCGCCACCCTGGCGCCCGGCGCGCCCGCCGAGTGCCTGCGGTTCACGACACTCGACGTCGGCCGGGGTCTCGTCGCTGTCCGGGCCGAATCGTCGCGATCGCTGGGCTTCGCCGACGACTCGGCGTGTTCGGTCGTGCCCGACGGCTTCCGGGCCCGCATCGCCCTGCTCGACACGGGTGACGGCACAGTCGACTGGGTGCACGACACCTCGAGCGACCTCGACGGGGGCGGCGGAGTCGCCATCACCTCCGCCTCGATCGTGCAGAAGGGCGAACGACTCCTCGTGAACGCGGCCGACTCCGACTCGTCGGTCGTCGAATCGCTCTCGCTTCGCACGGGTGACGTGGTGTCGTCGACAGGCAGCCAGCCGTGGAGCGCCGAGAACAGATTCGCCGCCGAGGGCGACGTCGTGGCCATCGGTCGACGATCGGACGATGGTTTGACGTACGAGTACGAACTCCGAAATCTGTCCGACCTCGGCGAGGTGGTCTGGCGCGGTCAGGGCAATCCGACCGCGACGATGATCGCCCTCGACGACCGCCTGCTCCTCGGCGAGGAGGGCACGCGACAGATCCGCCTGTCGACGGGTCGGTCGTCCGCCTGGGGCAGCCCCATCAACACCTCGCTCGGCTACGCCTTCCGAGGCGGCATCGTCTACGCCCCACGGACCGCCGGCACCGGCGTCACAACGACCGCGGCCGGCGGCTTCTCGGCGATCTCACGCGACGGCACGGTGCTCTGGTCCTCCGATCTGACGCTGCGGGGATCGTTCTCACTGACGCGCTCCTGTCTGGCCGTGACGAACTTCCGGGGCGACCGTCTCAGCTGCCTCGACTACCGCACCGGGCGTGCGCTCTGGACTCGCGACGTCGGCTCCATCTCGTTCGCCGGTTCCGCGCCTGGGCAGCGCTCCGACGACATCTACACCGTGTCGACCAGCGACACTCCTCAGGTCGTCGTGCTCGAGGGGGCGACGGGCCGCGAGCGGTATCGCGCTGACGTCTCGTCGGGCTCGTACGTCGTCGCGACCGGGCAGACGGTCGGTTACGTGCTGGCCTATGGGATCTCAGGATCCCGCACGACCATGATCGCCTTCGACCTGTCGAGCGGCCGCCGGCTCTGGAGCCGCGCCTCGCAGTTGCAGGTGTCGCTCTGGGGCGGGCACCTCGTCGACGTCGGCCTCGACGGTTTGGTGCGGCGGTTGGCGGACTGACTCCGTGCGTTCGCGGCCGGGGTGGGGTCCGGTGTCGGTGTCGGTGTCGGTGTCGGTGTCGGTGTCGGTGTCGGTGTCTGGTTCAGGGTCGGCGTCTGGTTCAGGGTCGGCGTCAGCTAAACCCTCACGACCGGCAGAAACCCTCGGCCTAGGACCGCCTCGGAGGCCGCCCGCGAGGGTCTGTCCCGCTTGCGAGGGTTTTGCCTCATTTACACCGCAAGCTAGTACCGGGTCGCGCGCCCAATGCAGCGAAGCCACCCCTTCAGTGTCGTGAAACAAGCACAGAGACGAAAAATGGCCCTCCCGTACGGGAGAGCCGTTTTCTCTTTAGCGTCGTGAAACAAGCACTGAGACAAAAATGGCTCCTCCCGTAGGGAGAAGCTATTTCCTTTAGCGTCGTGAAACAAGCACAGAGACGAAAATGGCCCTCCCGTAAGGGAGAGCCATTTTGGTCGTGACCCCAACCGGATTCGAACCGGTGTTACCGCCGTGAGAGGGCAGCGTACTAGGCCGCTATACGATGGGGCCGTTTTTGCGACTCGTCGAGTATGCCACAGGCCGGGAGTCGCCACAAATTGAGGCACTCTCGTGTCTGTGGCGTCGGATCCTGGGCGCTTTGCCGGGGTTCCCGAGCCGTTTCCGAGCGTACGCTGAACGCATGCGAGTCACGAAGTTCGAGCATTCCGCGCTGGCCATCGACGAGTCGGGGCAGACCCTCGTCATCGACCCCGGCGGGTTTACACGCCCTCTCGGTTCACTCACCTCCGTCGCCGCGATCGTGATCACGCATGAACATCCCGATCACTGGACGGCCGCGCAGCTCGAGTCGCTCCTCGATTCGAACCCGGAGGCCCGCATCTTGGGCCCGCTGGGAGTGGCAAGCGCCGCGGGCAAGGCCGGCTTCACGGTCGAGACGGTGGCCGACGGCGACACGGTCGAGGTCGGCCCCTTCACGTTGCGCTTCGCCGGAAACACACACGCCGTCATCCACTCAAGCCTTCCGACGATCGACAACACCGGTGTGCTCGTCAACGGCACGCTCTTCCACCCCGGAGACTCGTTCACGGTGCCGGAGTTCCCCGTCGCCGTGCTCGCGACCCCGGTGGGCGCGCCCTGGTTGAAGATCGGCGAGGCCATCGACTACGTGACGGCTGTTGCACCTGGGTCGATCCTGCCTATTCACGAGGCGACCCTGTCGGACGTCGGATTCGCCATGCACGCCGACCGGCTCAAGGCCGCCGTCGAAGGTGTCGGCGGTACGTCGACGGTCGTCGCAGCCGGCGAGTCCATCGAGCTGTAGCCGGCTAGTCAGGCAGCAACCACAACGAGATCGCACTTGCAGTCGGGAGGACCCGACTACAAGTGCGATCTCGGCGTTGCGGCTCGGCTACCTAGGCGTCGAGGCGCGTCAGCCAGCCGTGAGGGTCGGGACGACGGCCGTACTGGATGTCGGTGAGCTCGGCCCGAAGAGCCAGGGTGAGCGAATCGGGGCCAGCCACAGGCGACGTGATCGTGAAGCCCTCGCCCTTGAGCTCGCCGATGGGCACAACGACGGCGGCGGTACCGCACGCAAACACCTCGACGATGTCTCCGGATTCGACGCCCTCTTTCCACTCCGCCAAGCTGACGCGGCGCCGCTCGACCGTAAGCCCACGGTCTTCGGCGAGCTGCAGGATCGAATCACGAGTGATGCCCTCGAGGATCGAGTCGGATTGCGGCGTCACGAGAGTGCCGTCTTTGTAGACGAGCACGACGTTCATGCCGCCCAGCTCTTCGATGTAGGTCGTGTCGACCGAGTCGAGGAACAATACCTGCGAGCAGCCGTTCGCGTAGGCCTCTTCTTGCGGGAGGAGCGAGGCGGCGTAGTTGCCACCCGTCTTGGCGGCTCCGGTGCCCCCCTTGCCCGCACGCGAGTAGTTGGTCGACAGCCAAATGGAGACCGGAGCCACACCACCGGGGAAGTACGCGCCAGCGGGGCTCGCGATCACGTAGTAGCCCACCTTGTGGGCGGCGCGCACCCCGAGAAAGCTCTCGGTCGCGATCATGAAGGGCCGGAGGTAGAGGCTCGTCTCCTCGGCAGAGGGCACCCAGTCTTTATCGATCTGGACTATCTGCTTCAGCGACTCGACGAAGTCGTCCACCGACAGTTGCGGCAGCGCGAGGCGAGCTGCCGAACGCTGCAGGCGGCGGCCGTTGGCGTCGGGGCGGAACGTCCAGACCGAGCCGTCGGCATGACGGTAGGCCTTGATACCCTCGAAGATCTCTTGGCCATAGTGGAGCACCGACGCGGCCGGATCGAGCGACAGCGGGCCGTACGGAATCACCGCGGCGTCATGCCAGCCGTCTTCGGTGTTCCACTCGATCTGCACCATGTGGTCGGTGAAGAACTTGCCGAAACCGGGGTCGGAGAGCATGACCTCGCGCTCAGCGTCGGCGCGCGATGCCGCAGAGGGGGTCAGCTCGAAGTGGAGCGGGAAGGTATCGCTCGAGGGGGTTGTGGTGTTCGTAGACATTGTGATTGCCACCTATCGGGATGAAGAAGTGAGGCTCACGGCGGCGGCGATTGCGTCGCCGACCTCGGCCGTGGTGCGGGGTGACCCAGCAGTGCGGTCCGCAATGTCGCTCTCGACCGCCGCGGTGACCCGCGCCGACTCGGTTTCGAGACCAAGGTGGTCGAGCAGGAGTGCCGTCGAGAGGATCGCAGCCGTGGGATCGGCCTTCTGCTGACCGGCGATGTCGGGAGCGGAACCGTGCACCGGCTCGAACATGCTGGGGAAGGTGCCGTCGGGGTTGATGTTGCCCGAGGCTGCCAGGCCGATGCCGCCGCTGATCGCGCCGGCCAGATCGGTGAGAATGTCGCCGAAGAGGTTGTCTGTGACGATGACGTCGAACCTAGCAGGATCTGCAACGAGGTGGATCGTCGCAGCGTCGACGTGCTGGTAGTCGACTGCCACACCGGGGTATTCGGCGGAGACGGCGTCGACGGTGCGCTGCCAGAGCGAACCCGAGAAGACGAGCACGTTGGTCTTGTGCACGAGAGTCAGCCGATGAGCCGGACGCTTCTGTGCCAGCTCAAACGCATAGCGGACGACACGTTCGACGCCGTAGGCCGTGTTGACACTGACCTCGTTGGCGATCTCGTGGGGAGTGCCCGTGCGGAGCGACCCGCCGTTGCCGACGTACGGGCCCTCGGTGCCCTCGCGGACGACGACGAAATCGACCTCGCCTGGCGTCGATAGCGGCGACGGCACACCGGGGTAGACCTTGGTCGGACGCAGGTTGACGTAGTGGTCGAGCGCGAAGCGCAGCTTGAGCAGCAGCCCCCGCTCGATGATGCCACCCTTGAGTGCGGGGTCGCGCGGGTCTCCGCCGACGGCGCCCAGCAGGATCGCGTCGTGCCCTGCGATGGCGGCGAGATCGTCGTCGGTGAGGATGTCGCCGGTGGCCTTGAAGCGCGCCGCACCAAGAGAGAACTCGGTCACGTCGAAATCTGTCTCGCCACCGAGAGTCGCGGCCCGCAGCACCTTGAGCGCCTCTGCGACGACCTCGGGGCCGATGCCATCGCCCGGAATGCTTGCCAGACGGACCGTGCGACTCATGCGTTCTCCTGTCGAATCGACGCCGCGACTTCCGCGGCCGGGATCGAATTCCAGCTTACCGAGACGGCCGACACCCGAGGAGCGTTCTCCACAGGGTGCCGGCCGCGGTTCAGGAGGTCGGATGCGGTGTCAGAGGGTGACGTCGATCTCTTGCAGCACGTCGGCGTCGATTGCGCGACGGACCTTCTCCAGCAGACCCTCCGGCGCCGGGCTGTCGATGGTCAGCACGCTCAGCGCGACTCCCCCGGGCGACGTCCGCGCGATCTGCATGCCAGCGATGTTGATTCCGGCCTCGCCGAACTCCTTGCCGTAGACGGCGACGATGCCGGGCCGGTCGGTGTAGAGCATGACGATGTGGTGGGCCGCGATGGGCACCTCGACGTCGTAGCCGTTGATCTCCACGATCTTCTCGACCTGCTTCGTGCCGGTCAGAGTGCCCGAAACCGAGATCTGGCGGCCGTCGGACAGCGCGCCGCGAATCGTGATGATGTTGCGGTACTCCTCCGAGACCGAGTCGGTGAGGAGGCGCACCGTCACGCCGCGCTGCTCGGCAAGGATCGGCGCGTTGACGTAGCTCACGGTCTCTTGCACGGCATCGGAGAAGACCCCCTTGAGCGCAGCGAGCTTGTAGACGCTGACGTCGAACTCGGTGAGGTCGCCGTGCACCTCGACGTCGATCGAGGTGAGCGGGCTGTCGGCGAGGCCGGCGAAGACCTGGCCGAGCTTCTCGACCAGCGGGATGCCGGGGCGGACGTACTCGTCGATCACTCCCCCGGCGACATTGACCGCGTCGGGCACGAGTTCACCGCCGAGAGCCAACCGAACGGAACGAGCGACCGAGACGCCGGCCTTCTCCTGCGCCTCGTCAGTGGAGGCGCCAAGGTGCGGCGTGACGATCACATTGTCGAGACCGAGGAGGTCGTGGTTCGTGGGTGGCTCCGAGACGAAGACGTCGAGGCCGGCTCCGGCGATGGTGTCACTGGTGAGCGCCTCGTAAAGCGCCTCCTCGTCGATCAAGCCGCCGCGGGCGACATTCACGATGAAGGCGGTCGGCTTCATCTTCGCGAGCTGCTCGGTCGAGATCATGCCAGTGGTCTCGGGCGTCTTCGGCATGTGGATAGTGATGAAGTCGCTGGTCTCGAGCAGTTCGTCGAGGGTTAGCAGGGTCACGCCCAGCTGCTGCGCTCGCGTCGGCGTGATGTAGGGGTCGAAGGCGACGACGTTCATGCCGAAGGCCTGGAGGCGAGCGGTGATGAGCGCGCCGATGCGGCCGAGGCCGATGATGCCGACGGTCTTCTCGAACAGCTCGACGCCGGTGTATTTCGAGCGCTTCCACTGCCCCTGGGCCAGAGCGCTGTGAGCGGCCGGGATGTGGCGGGCGAGGCTCAGGATGTGCCCGACGGTCAGCTCGGCGGCCGAGATGATGTTCGACGTCGGAGCGTTGACCACCATGACGCCCGCGTTCGTCGCGGCCTTGATGTCGACGTTGTCGAGGCCGACCCCGGCGCGCGCAACGACCTGCAGGTTCGGGGCGGCGGCGATTGCCTCGGCATCGACCTTCGTGGCCGAGCGCACGAGGATCGCGTTCGCGTCCGACAGCGCCGAGAGCAGCGCGGGCCGATCGGTGCCGTCGACGGTGCGCACGTCGAAGTCGGGCCCGAGGGCATCGACGGTGGCGGGTGACAGTTCTTCGGCAATCAGCACGATCGGCTTGGCCACGAGGAGTCCTAACGCTTGCGGGGTGGAAGTCGTTCCACCCTAGCCACGGGGCCACGAGGATCCGGGCCACCCGACCCCGGCACGACGCCATTCCTGGGAATCCGCAGTGCATGCCCAGCGTGGCCGGACCATATTCATCTCGGCCATTTCCAGAGGATTTGCGCCGCTCAATGCCGTGCACCTGTTCAGGCGAGCCGCGGGCCGCGTGTCTCTTGGAACGCGACCACCGCCGTGGCCGGGGCGCCTCGGATCCTGACATCTGGTGCGAGGTGCGGCCCGGGGCTCCTGCATTTAGGAGGGAGGTAGCGTCATACCGGAGTTCAGGATCCGACCGGGAGGCGGGTCCTGCAAAGGCAACGTAAAAGGGCGCCTAACCTGAGTCGGGCTTCAGTGCACCTGAACTCAGGAGGCGCCCACCCGCGTTCAGAGCCAGTGCAACCTGATCTCAGGAGCGTCAGAGCACCGACGACGCCCGAAAGACGTAGCTCGTCAGGCTGACCGTCAGCGCGCAGACCCCGGCATACGAGACGACGAAGAACACGATCCGAGCCCGCAGGCCGCGACCCCGACCCAGCCACCACGCCGCACCCCACCCGATCACCGGGAGGAGCAGGGTCGCGATGAGCGCGGGCCACGGCGTCGATTTGGCGAGCTCGCCGGCACCGTTCTGCGTGACGAACGACCGATACTGGTCGAAGAGCGCCGGCACTTGGATCAGGTTGCCGACCGCCGCCCAGACGCTCCAGGCGAAGATCAGCGCGGTGACGGTGAACAGGATCGCCAAGCCGACGAAGCCGGGCGAGGCTTCTTCAGTGGGCCCGACGTCGAGGGCGTCGGTGTCGGTGGTGCTGCTCACAGGAGGTTTCCGATCACAAAGGGCCACGGAACGAGCATCACGACGGCCGCGATGAACGACAGAATTCTGGTGCGCGATCGAGTCGTCGGGACCAGCCACACGGTCGCGGCGAACCAGATGGCCGGTGCGGCGACGGCCAACCAGGTGCCGAGGCGCCACATCACCGCGGCGAGGGTGCTGTCGAACGACGGCTGGACGCTGCCGACACCGCGAAGCCACGCCACCGTGTAGAGCAGTAGAAGAGCACCGAAGACTCCGTGTGCCACGAGCATGCCCGACGAGAGCACACCCTCGGGCAGTTCGTCGTCTTCATCTTCTTCGTCGTCGAATTCGTCATCGGGGGCGGGAGCCGCACGGGAACCCACGGGGCCCTCGACGTAGCTCTTATCGCTCGACGTGCCCCAGCTCAGCGCCTCGTCGTCGGAGTCGACCGACTCGGCGTCGACCGCCTCAGACTCCACCGGATTAGAGTCGACCGATTCGGAGCCCACCTGGTCGGGGCGGCTCATGCGGGAACCCTCGCCGCGACCCGGTCGGCCACCGCGTCGACGAGAGCGGGAAAGAGCGGATGGCCGGGGTACACGCCGGTCAGTGTCTCGGCGAGAAGCGGGGCACCGGCGCCCGAGCGGAGCAGCGACTGCAGCTCTCGGCTTTCGACGTCGTCGGGCACGTCGAAGTCGAGCGCCGCGCGGACAGCGCGCACCAGTGAGTCGAACGGAAGCCCGCGCTCGGCGAGCTGGGCCGCAGGCCCGACGAGCCGCTCGTGACGACTGACCTTGCTGAGAGGGTTGCGGCCGACACGCCCGGTCGTATCGGGCAGGTGCGGGTCGGCGATTCGCTCGAGGTTCCGGTCGATGTACGCCTGCTGCTCGGCCGGATCGAGGCCGTACTTCGCGACGAGCAGCGTCTTCGTCTCGGCCAGCACCGAGAGCACCTCGGAGTGCACGTCGGGCGAAGCCAGAGCCTCACGGATGCTGGCGATGCCGTGCGACCAGCCGTAGTAGGCGGCCGCAGCGTGAGCCGTGTTGACGGTGAAGAGCTTGCGTTCGATGAACGGCTCAAGGTCGTCGACCCAGGTGACGCCGTCGATCGCCGGGTGCTCGGCGGCGCCGAACGCCCCCCGATCGACGATCCATTCGGCGAACGACTCGATGGTGACGTCGAGGCCCGGAGTCTGCTCGGGCACGATGCGGTCGATCTCGCAGTTCGCGAAAACCGCCCGCTCGCGGACGAGCTGCTCGCCGTGGTCGTGGACCCGACCCACGACGGCGGCGAGGGTGGAGGAGGCGCCGATGGCGGTCTCGCACGCGATCACGGTGAGCGGGGGCAGGTGCGCGGGGCGCTGAGCGAGACCGCGGGCGAGGAGCGATGCGAGGGAGGGCAGGATCCTCGGCCCCACCGAAGTCGTCACGATGTCGGCTGTTGAAGTCTCGTGCACGACCCCGGCTTCGTCGAGCCGGTTGTCGATCGCGCGGTAACCGCTGACCGTGGTGGTGCTGTCGGAGTCGCCGCCGATGGCGTGGACGGCGTACGACGGGCTCGAGTTGAGAGTGCGGACCAGTTCGGTGTTGACGTCGGCGAAGACGACCTCGTACCCACTGGCCTGGAGGTACTGGCCGATGAATCCGCGGCCGATGTTTCCGGCACCGAAGTGGACGGCTTTCTTGCTCACAACCATCCTTCGATCATCGCACGGGTGAGGCGCAGCGAAACGACACCGCCTTCGGCCGAAGATACCGGTGATCACCGGTGTCTCGGCCCGAAAGCGGTGTCGTTTCTGTCACAACTGACTGGAAGGGACTAGCGCGCGGCAGAACCGTCGACGTAGTCGGAGTCTTGCTGCTTCCAGGCGAACAGGGCGCGGAGCTCCTGGCCGGTGGCCTCGATCGGGTGCTCCTCGCCCTTCTTGCGGAGCGACTTGAACTCGGGGGCACCGGCGTCTTGGTCGTCGATGAAGCGCTTCGCGAAGGCACCCGACTGGATGTCAGCGAGAACAGCCTTCATGTTGTCTTTCACGTCGGGCGTGATCACACGGGGGCCCGAGACGTAGTCGCCGTACTCGGCCGTGTCGGAGACCGACCAGCGCTGCTTGGCGAGGCCGCCCTCCCAGATGAGGTCGACGATGAGCTTCAGCTCGTGCAGCACCTCGAAGTAGGCGATCTGCGGCTGGTAGCCCGCCTCGGTGAGGGTCTCGAAACCGTACTGGATGAGCTGCGAGGTGCCACCGCAGAGGACGGCCTGCTCGCCGAAGAGGTCGGTCTCGGTCTCTTCGGTGAAGGTGGTCTTGATACCGCCGGCGCGAAGGCCGCCGATGCCCTTGGAGTACGACCAGGCGAGATCCCAGGCAGAGCCGGTGGCGTCTTCTTCGACGGCGACGATCACGGGGACGCCGCGGCCGGCCTCGAACTCACGGCGGACGGTGTGACCCGGGCCCTTGGGGGCGACGAGAACGACGTCGATGCCCTCGGGAGCTTCGATGTAGCCGAAGCGGATGTTGAAGCCGTGGCCGAAGACGAGCGCGTTGCCGGCCTCGATGTTCGGTGCGATGTCGTCTTTGTAGACGTGGCGCTGCACCTGGTCGGGCGCAAGGATCACGATGACGTCGCCCCACTTGGACGCCTCGTCGGGAGTGAGCACCTGGAATCCGGCCTCTTCGGCCTTGGCGCGGCTCTTCGAGCCCTCCTTCAGACCGATGACGACCTCGACGCCGGAGTCGCGGAGGTTCAGCGCGTGCGCGTGACCCTGCGAGCCGTAGCCGATGACAGCGACCTTCTTGCCCTGGATGATCGAGAGGTCGGCATCTTTGTCGTAGACGATTTCAGTCACGTTCGTGGTTCTCCTTGTGTTGGGTGAAGCAGTTCTAGTTCGAGAAGATCTGGTCTGGTTCGAGAACAGCTGGGTACTGCTAGTTCTTGAACACGCGGTCGGTGATGCTCTTGGCACCGCGACCGATCGCGAGCAGGCCCGACTGCGAGATCTCTTTGATCCCGTACGGCTCGAGCACGCGGAGCAGAGCCGTCGTCTTGCCGGTGTCGCCGGTGACCTCGATCACCAGGGCGTCTGTCGACACGTCGACCACGCTGGCGCGGAAGAGGTTGACGGCCTCGAGCACCTGGGAGCGAGAGTTGTTGTCGACGCGCACCTTGATCAGCATGTGCTCGCGCTGAACCGACTGCGAGTAGTCGAGCTCGACGATCTTGATCACGTTGATCAACTTGTTGAGCTGCTTCGTGACCTGCTCGAGCGGGAGCTCTTCGACGTCGACGACGACAGTGATGCGGCTGAGGCCGGGGATCTCGCTCTTGCCGACGGCGAGGCTCTCGATGTTGAAGCCGCGACGGGCGAACAGCCCCGCGACACGGGTCAGCAGACCCGGCTTGTCTTCGACGAGCAGCGAAAGGACGTGGCTCATGCGTGCTCTCCTGTCATGTCGCCGTCACGGGTGGTGTCGGACGCACTGGTGCCCGGCGCCTCGTCGTCCCACTCGGGGGCGAGTTCGCGCGCGTGCTGGATCTCGGAGTTCGAGACGCCCTGCGGAACCATCGGCCAGACCATGGCGTCGCGGCTCACGACGAAGTCGATCACGACCGGGCGGTCGTTGGTGGCGAGGGCGAGCTGGATCGCCGCGTCGATCTCGTCTTCGCGGGTGACCCGGATGCCGAGCGCACCGTAGGCGTCGGCCAGCTTGACGAAGTCGGGGACCATCCTGGTCTCGTGGCCGGTGTTCAGGTCGGTGAACGAGTGACGCCCCTCGTAGAAGAGCGTCTGCCACTGCCGCACCATACCGAGCGACGAGTTGTTGATGATCGCGACCTTGATCGGGATGTCGTTGATGACGCAGGTGGCCAGCTCCTGGTTGGTCATCTGGAAGCAGCCGTCGCCGTCGATCGCCCAGACGACGCGGTCGGGCTGGCCGACCTTGGCGCCCATCGCGGCGGGCACCGAGTAGCCCATCGTGCCGGCGCCGCCCGAGTTGAGCCAGGCGTGCGGGCGCTCGTACTCGATGAACTGGGCGGCCCACATCTGGTGCTGACCGACGCCCGAGGCGTAGACAGCCTCGGGGCCGGAGAGCTGACCGATGCGCTGGATGACCTTCTGCGGAGAGAGGAGGCCGTCATCGGGCTCGGTGTAGCCCAGCGGAAACTGCTCACGAAGCGAGTCGAGGCGCATCCACCACGCGGAGATGTCGGGCTGGCCGCCCGAGGTCGCGACGGCGAAGGCCGCTGTGAGGTCGATGATGACCTCGCGGGCGTCGCCCACGATCGGCACGTCGGCGATGCGGATCTTCGAGATCTCGGCGGGGTCGATGTCGACGTGGACGACCTTGGCGTTCGGCGCGAACAGGTCGGCCTTGCCGGTGACGCGGTCGTCGAACCGCGCGCCCAGAGCAACGATCAGATCGCTCTCCTGGAGGCCGAGGACGGCGGGCACTGTGCCGTGCATCCCGGGCATGCCGAGGTGCTGCTGGTGGGTGTCGGGAAAAGCTCCTCGCGCCATGAGGGTCGTGACGACGGGGGCACCGGTGGCCTCGACGAGCGTCTTGAGCTCGGCGGACGCGCCGGAGCGGATCACGCCTCCCCCGACGTAGAAGACCGGCTGCTTGGCCTCGGCCAGCATCTGGGCGGCCGCCGTGATCTGCTTGCCGTGCGCCTTCGTGATGGGGCGGTAGCCGGGCAGGTCGACCGACTCGGGCCAGACGAACGGTGCCTTGAGCTGCTGGGCGTCTTTGGTGATGTCGACGAGCACCGGGCCGGGACGGCCGGTCGAGGCGATCTGGTACGCGGCCGCCAGGGTCGCCGGGATGTCTTCCGGCTTGGTGACGAGAAACGAGTGCTTCGTGATCGGCATCGTGATGCCCACGATGTCGGCCTCCTGGAAGGCGTCCGTTCCCATCAGTGTCGAGAACACCTGGCCGGTGATGGCGAGGAGCGGTACCGAGTCCATGTAGGCGTCGGCGATCGCCGTCACCAGGTTCGTCGCACCGGGGCCGGAGGTCGCGATCGCGACGCCCACCCGACCGGAGGCCGAGGCGTAGCCCTCGGCGGCGTGGCCGGCGCCCTGCTCGTGGCGCACGAGGATGTGTCGGATCGTCGTCGAGGCCATCAGCTCGTCGTAGAACGGGATGATCGCCCCACCGGGCAGACCGAAGACGTCGGTGACGCCGAGCTTCTCGAGCGAGCGGAGGATCGCGCCCGAACCGGTCAGGATCTCGGGGCCGGCCGGACGCGTGCGCGCCGGAGCCGTGGGCAGGGGGCTGATTTCTGGAGGCATCGGTGCCGATTCCTTGGGAGCTGGTGATTGACGAGAGGCTGCCCGCCCGGGCAGTGTCAGGCGACGACGGGGCGTCAGTAGGTGACGGCGCCCTCTGCCGCGGATCTCACCTGGCGTGCGTACTTGGCAAGGACCCCCCGGGTATACACGGGAGGCAGAGGTGCCCAGCCGTCACGGCGGGCTTCTAGCTCTGCTGCATCGACGAGTAGGTCGAGCGAACGAGCTGCGATATCGACCCGAATCAGATCACCATCGCGCACGAATGCGATCGGACCGGAGTCGACCGCTTCGGGTGCTATGTGGCCGATGCACAGGCCGGTTGTGCCGCCTGAGAATCGTCCGTCCGTCAACAGTAGTACATCTTTGCCGAGCCCAGCGCCCTTGATCGCGGCCGTGATGGCGAGCATCTCGCGCATGCCTGGGCCGCCCTTCGGACCCTCGTAGCGAATGATCACCACGTCGCCCTTGGCGATACGCCCCTCGGTGAGGGCGTCCATCGCGGCACGCTCCCGCTCGAAGACCCGGGCGGGGCCCTCGAACACCTCGGCGTCGAACCCGGCGGTCTTGACGACGGCGCCCTCGGGAGCCAAGGATCCGCTGAGCACCGTGAGGCCGCCGGTCGGGTGGATCGGGTTGTCGAGGGTGCGGAGCACCTCGCCGTCGAGCGGCTTCGGCTTGATGTCGGCCAGGTTCTCGGCCACGGTCTTGCCGGTGACGGTGAGGCAGTCGCCGTGCAGCAGACCGGCGTCGAGCAGCGCCTTCATGACGACGGGAACGCCACCGTGGCGGTCGACGTCGTTCATGACGTACTTGCCGAAGGGCTTGAGGTCGCCGATGTGAGGCACCTTGTCGCCGATGCGGTTGAAGTCGTCGATGGTCAGCTCGACCTCGGCCTCGTAGGCGATCGCGAGCAGGTGGAGAACGACGTTGGTGGAGCCGCCGAATGCCATGGCAACGGCGATCGCGTTCTCGAAGGCGTCTTTGGTGAGGATGTCGCGCGCCGTGATGCCCTTCTTGAGCATGTTGACGACGGCCTCGCCCGAGCGGTGGGCGAAGTAGTCGCGGCGACGATCGGCGGAGGGCGGCGAAGCGGATCCTGGAAGCGACATACCGAGGGCTTCGGCGACCGAGGCCATCGTGTTGGCCGTGTACATGCCGCCGCAGGCGCCCTCGCCCGGGGCGATCGCGCACTCGATGGCGTAGAGGTCTTCCTCCGAGATGGTGCCGGCCTTCGCCGCGCCCACCGCCTCGAACGAGTCGATGATCGTGACGTCTTTCTCGGTGCCGTCGCTCAGCTTGACCCAGCCGGGTGCGATCGATCCGGCGTAGAGGAACACGCTGGCGAGGTCGAGACGGGCCGCAGCCATGAGCATGCCCGGGAGCGACTTATCGCAGCCGGCGAGCATGACCGATCCGTCGAGACGCTCGGCCATCATCACGGTCTCGACGCTGTCCGCGATGACCTCGCGCGAGACGAGCGAGAAGTGCATACCCTCGTGGCCCATGGCGATGCCGTCCGAGACGGAGATCGTGCCGAACTGCAGCGGGTAGCCGCCGCCCGAGTGGACGCCCTCTTTGGCACCCTGGGCAAGACGGTTGAGCGACAGGTTGCAGGGCGTGATCTCGTTCCACGACGATGCGATGCCGATCTGCGGTTTTTCCCAGTCGGCGTCGCCCATTCCGACCGCGCGGAGCATTCCTCGCGAGGTGGTGGCTTCGATGCCGTCGGTGACGTCTCTACTACGGGGCTTGATGTCAATGGGTGCCGCGTCAATAAGGGCCGCGTCGATGGCTGCCGCGTCGGTAGCTGCCGCGTCGACGCCGTCGTCAGAAGCCCTGGCCGTGAAGTTCTCAGACATGTCGCTCAGTTTAGGGCTTCGTCGAGGGCGCACCGGACCGGACGACGATGGCGCCTGAACCCGTGTCGAGGGTGACATGGGTGGTCGCCTGCGGCGTGGCCGAGAGGTCGACGGACTCCGGCGATTTCTGCCCGGCGGGGAACGGCGAGACCTCGAGGATCCCGGCGGAGATGTTCCACCGCGCAGAGATCGAGGCGCCACCGGCCGTGACCAGATCGAGGCGCACACCCGTAGCCGCAGCCTGGGCCCGCGGCGTGCACGAGCTGGCTCCGCGCGTGGATCCGACGCTCATGACGAGGCAGTACGACCGATCGGTGCCCCGGGCAACCCAGATGCCGGCCCCGTCGTCGGACTGCCCCCACTGCGCCAAGACGCGCCGCGTGCTCGACGCGTCGATGCGGGGCAGAGTCACGTCGGGGATGTCGCCTTTCGTCTGCACCTGATCGAAGTACTCGTCTCCCAGGGTCTCGGCGACGGCACCGTCGGCCTCGGCCGCCCGCTGATCGGCGCTCGACACGGGGGTGCCCGGACTGTCGCCGGTGCCCGCGGCACGGATCGAATGCGACACGCCGGCCCCGATGAGGGCGGCAGCGATCACGGCCACCGCTCCCCCGGCCAGCCAGGCGCGAGCGGGGCGGGCCCAAGGCTCGGGTTGCCCTCCGGCGTCGCCTTCGGCGGGGGCGAGCGCAGGATCATGGGCTGCCCGCTTCGTCACTGACGCCTCGCCGAGCAGACGGTTCAGCTCCGCGACATCGGCCGGGTCGGGCGTCGCTTGGCCGTAGACCCGGCGCTCGAGATCACGACGACGATCGTCCATGGGTCGATTGTGCGCTTTTGCGGGCTGTTTCGGGGGCTACCCCGAGCATTGTTCAGGCCCCGACGAGGGAGACGATGCCGACGAGTTCGTCGCGGTGCAACTCGGTCGCGATGTCGAGGTCGTATCTCGTCTGGAGGTTCAGCCAGAAGCGTGCCGTGGTGCCAAGGGCCCTTCCGAGGCGGAGGGCCGTGTCGGGAGTGATGCCGCGCGTGCCGTGGACGATCTCGTTGATGCGGCGGGGCGGGACCCCAACCGTCTTCGCGAGACGGTACTGGCTGATCTTGAGGGGTGCCAGGAACTCCTCCAGGAGAATTTCTCCCGGGTGGATGGGTGCGTGGATCTCGGTCATCGCTCGCTCCTCGGCTCGATGTCGTGACGGGTTGGTTTCATCAGTGGTAGTCCGTTATCTCAACGTCGCCCGGCCCCCGGGCGCTCCAGACGAAGCAGATGCGGTATTGGTCGTTGATCCGGATGCTGTGCTGGCCGGCTCGATCGCCTCTCAGTTGCTCGAGCCGGTTGCCGGGCGGCACTCGGAGGTCGTTGAGGAGCTCTGCGGCATCGAGCATCAGCAGCTTTCGGTGGGCAATCCTCTGAAGATCGGGGCCGAGTCGCGCGGCCCGGACGCGACGCCAGACCCGCTCGGTCTCGGTTGTGGAGAAGGATTGGATCACGTCTAAATAGTAACGTTTGGCGTTATTAGGGTCAAGATTGTCGAGGGCGGCCGCTACCGGCCCTGCCGCACGGCGAGAGTGGCCGAATAGGGCCCTGAGGCCGTCGAAGACCCCCACTTCGGCACTCTCGGCAACTTCGGCACTCTCGGCACGGGAGGCGAAGCCGCCGCGACAGCCGACAGCCGACGCTGGACGCCCTAGGCGGCCGGCGACGCGGGCAGGAGCTAGGAGCGACCGAGGTGCGCGCGGAGCTCCGCGAGGTCGGCCAGCACGTGAGCCACAGCAGCCGGATCGGGTACTCGATAACCCGCCGCGGTCTCGCCGGGGCCGCACTTGAGACCGAAGTCGGAGGCCGTCAGAGCGCGGAATCCGTCTTCGTCGGTCACGTCGTCGCCCGCGAAGAAGATCGCCGTTGCGCCCGTCATTTCGCGGAGTCGATCGAGGCCGTCGCCCTTGGAGGCACTTCGAACCGCGAATTCGAGCACGTTCTTGCCCGCCCGCTCGGTGGCGCCGGCGGCCGTCTCGGCGACACGGCGCCGAGCTTCGCGCTCGACGGTGGCAGTGACCTCGGCGTCGGCGAGCCGAGTGTGCAGAGCGAACCCGGCGGGCTTCTCTTCGACGTGGACCTCGTCGAAGGGAGCGGCGACCTCCGTGAGGATCGTCTGCAGCTCGGCCCGGAGCGCCTGCTCGTCGTCGTCCAGCCCGACCTCGGCGTCGCCGTCGATTCGGTACTCCACCCCGTGCGAGCCCACCAGCAGGATCGAGTCGGGAGCCTCCGAGACCTCGATCAGGCTGTCGAGAGCACGACCGGAGACGAGGGCGACGTGCGTCTCGGGCAGTCCGGCCAGACGGAGCATGGCCTCGTGCGCCTCGGGAAGAGCACGCGCGTGGAGCGGCGCATCGACCTCGGGGGCAAGGGTGCCGTCGAAGTCGAGCGCGACTAGGAGGCGGGGGGCCGTCGCGAGAATGCCGAGGGCATCGGCGAAAGCGGTGTCAGAGGATTCGGCCGGGGTCGAGGCGGCGCCCGGTGTCACGGCGCTCATGCGGCGGGCTCCGACGAGGCCGAGCCATCGGTCGATGCGGCATCGTTCGACGCCACCTCGGTTCCCTTCGGTGGAGCGGCGACGCGATGGCCGGGCCGCACATCGGCCAGCGCCTCCAAGAACTTCGCCGACCAGGCCGCGACGTCGTTGTCGAGCACACGGCGGCGGAGGGCGCGCATGCGTGTGACCCGGTCGCGCTTCGGCATCTCAATGGCGCGCATGATCGTGTTCTTGAGGCCGCCGATGTCGTGCGGGTTGATGAGCAACGCACTTCGCAGCTCGTCGGCCGCACCGGCGAACTCGCTCAAGATGAGCACGCCGTCGTTGTCGTGGCGTACAGCCACGTACTCCTTGGCGACGAGGTTCATGCCGTCCCGAAGGGCCGTGACGAGCATGATGTCGGCCGCGAGATAGAGCGCGACCATCTCTTCGCGGGGGTAGCCGTGGTGGTGGTAGCTGATGGCGGTGTGGCTCATCGTCGCGAAGTCGCCGTTGATGCGCCCCACGGTCAGCTCGATCTCGTCGCGGAGCTCCATGTAGGCGGTCACGCGCTCACGGCTCGGTGAGGCCACTTGCACGAGTGTGGCGTCTTCGACATCCAGACGGCCGTCGTGGAGGAGCTCGCCGAACGCCTTCATGCGGTGGCGAATGCCCTTGGTGTAGTCGAGGCGGTCAACGCCCAGGATCACCGTTTTGGGGTTGCCGAGACCCTCGCGGATCTCTCGCGCCCGAGCCTGGATATCGGGGCGCCGCGACAGCGCCTCGTAGCCCGCGGAGTCGATCGAGATCGGGAACTGCTTCGCGAGCACCCGGCGCACCTTCTTGCCGCGTCGCTCGAGCGGGGCCGACTCGTCGTCGACCGGCACGTCGATGTAAGGGCGGGTGGTCGCGTAGCCGAGGAGGTGACGAACCGACCGGGAGAAGTTCGAGGCGTCGTCGGCGCGCTGGAACCCGATCACGTCGGCCCCGAGCAGGCCGGTCAGGATCGCCTCGCGCCAGGGCAGCTGCGAGAAGATGCCGAGGGGAGGGAACGGAATGTGGTTGAAGAAGCCGATCGTCAGATCGGGGCGCAGTTCGCGGAGGTACTGCGGCACGAGCTGGAGCTGGTAATCCTGCACCCAGACGACACCACCCTGCTCGGCGACCTCGGCGGCACGCTGGGCGAAGCGCCGGTTGACCTGGACGTACGACTCCCACCAGACGCGGTGGTAGGTCGGCGCCGAGATGACGTCGTGGTAGAGCGGCCACAGGGTGTCGTTGCTGAATCCCTCGTAGTACCGCTCGACCTCTTCGGCGCTGAGAGGCACCGGAACGACGTTGATACCGTCGTTCTCGAAAGGCTCGAACTCGAGGTCGGGCTTGCCTGCCCAGCCGATCCAGGCGCCGTCGTTGACGCGCATGACGGGCTCCAGCGCGGTGACGAGCCCGCCCGGGGAGTGCTCCCACTTCACGTCGCCGTTCTCGTCGACGGTGTGGTCGACGGGAAGGCGGTTCGAGACGACGACGAAACCGTAGGTCTCGCCGGTGGTCGGCTCGGTGGCGGGGTGTTCGGCCTGGTCAGACATGGTGAAGAGGTGCTCCGCTCGATCTCTCGGGGGCGTCGCCCCGGGCGCTCAAAGGCTATCAGCGGGTCGAACCGGTCGGTTCAGCGTGAAGAGAGAGCGCAGGATCCGACGGGGCGTCGACCGCAAATCAGGTCAGCAGATCGAAAGTCGCGTCGGCAGCTCGGGCCAGCGCGACGCCGTAGCTCCGGCCGTGCCCGGCCGCGTGCACCGCGAGCGGGTGCAGCTGGTGCAGCGGCACGCGCTCCTGCCACCCCGACCGGAGCGGAGCGGCTTCGTCGTACGCCGCGACGATGTCGTCGAGGAACGGGCAGCCGAACAGGGCGAGCATGGCGAGGTCGGTCTCGCGGTGGCCCCCGTGGGCCGCGGGGTCGATCAGCACGACGCCGCCGTGCGAGAAGAGCACATTGCCGGCCCAGAGGTCGCCGTGAAGCCTCGCGGGCGTCTCGCCGTCATCGAACGCTCCGTGTGAGATCGCGTCGCAGGTGTCTCGGATCCTGCGCTCTTCGGTCTCGGTGACCGTCCCGGCGCGAACCGCGATGTCGAGGTAGGGCAGCACTCGCTGCTGGGCGTAGAAGACGCCCCAGGTCGGCTTCGGGTCGGTTCGCATCGGGCGGCTGCCGATGAAGGTGGGGCCGCTCCAGCCGGTGGGCGGTGCGCCGAAGGCGGCGGCCCCCGCGGCGTGCGTGACGGCGAGCGCTCTGCCGAACGCCGTCGCTGCGTCGGCGGTGGGGCGCGTCTCGTGGATCTCTTCGAGGGCGATGCGGCCGGGCGCCACCTCGTCGACGCCTGCGACGCGGGCTCCCCCGCCGACGGTGGCCTCGGCCAGCCACGCCAACCCAGCCGCCTCCGCCTCGAAAAAGCCGTCGGATGCGTCGGGGCGGGTTTTGACGAAGCTCATCGCTTCAGTCTGGCCCGTGTCAGTGCCCGAACGTCGTCCGGATGGCTGTGAAGACGCAGAGGCCGGCGCTGATGAGGAGGAAGCCTTGGACGATCTTGCCGCGCCACAGGACAGACACGACGATCAGGCCGACGAGAGCAGCAATTGCCTCGGCCTGAGACACGAGAGACCATTTCTCACTCAGTCGGCTACGGAAATCGTAGATGGCGATCAACGTGGCGATCGCGATGCACCACAGCCACCAGCGCTTCTCGAAGACGCGTGCCGGTGCGGACTCTGTTTCGCTCATCCTGCCTCCGTTCTCAGGTACCTGAGGTACCCGAGCATCCCTGAGAAATATCTCGTTAATACCTGGTGTTTGGCAAATCGACCAGTCTGTGGGTTACGGGATCAGCTCTCCGAAAAGAAAAGTGACGCAATTCGGCCGAAATGACGTGGCGCGCCGGGTCGGTTTGGCCGAAACGCGTCGCACAGCAGCGCCGGGCTACGATCGCGGAATGCACCGCACCCGCGCCTACCGCGCCGGCGAACTCGTCGGCGAAGACTTCGCCATCGACGACGTCAGCGACTACCTCGAATCTGACGACTGCATGATCTGGGTCGACTTCGTGAATCCGACGAAAGCCGACATCGACAAGGTCGGCGACGAGATGAACCTGCACGAGCTCGCGATCGAGGATGCCCTCGAGCCCAGCCAGCGACCGAAGCTCGACCGGTACGAGAACTTCCTGTTCGCGGTGATGTACAACGTCGCCTTCGATCAGGACTCGGGCACTATGGCGACGCACGAGGTCAAGGCGTTCATCACCAAGCGGGCGATGGTCACGATCCACGACGAGGGATTCGACGCAACCCAGCTCATGAAGACCTGGGACGACAACGAGGACCTCTCGTCGAAGGGCGTGGCCTTTCTCGTCTGGGGGCTCCTCGACCGCATCGTCGACAACCAGTACGACACGGCCGACGCCCTCGACGACGCGATCGACGGGCTCGAGGAGAACCTCTTCGACATCAAGCAGCAGACGATGGAGATCCAGCGCCGGTCGTTCGCCCTGCGCAAGAGCCTCGTGACGCTCCGCCGCGTCGTGAACCCGATGCGCGAGATCCTGAACACCCTGCTGCGTCGCGACGACACCAAGTTCGCCCCCGACATGGGTCCGTACTTCCAGGACGTGTACGACCACGTGCTGCGGGTGATCGAGCAGACCGACAGCCTGCGGGACCTCGTGTCGACGATCCTCGACACGAACCTCAGCATCCAGAGCAATCGCATGAACCTGGTGATGAAAAAGGTGACGAGCTGGGCCGCGATCATCGCGGTGCCCACGGCAATTACGGGGTACTTCGGCCAGAACGTGCCGTTCCCCGGATTCGGGCACGAGGGCGGCGTGATCTTCTCCAGCATCGCCATCGTCGCGGTGTCGCTGACGCTGTATGCCTCGTTCAAGCGGCGAGACTGGCTGTAACAAGCCATGTAGCGTTCACTGATACGCCACATGCACGATCTACCGTGGCGCCATGATCCGCGTCGGCATGAGCACCTCCTGCGCCTTCCCCCTCGGCCTCGCCGAAGCCTTCTCGCTGTCGCGCGAGGTCGGCTTCGACGGCGTCGAGATCATGGTCACGAACGATCCGGCGACGCACCGCGCGTCTCGGATCCTCGAGCTCTCTCGCGACACGGGGCAACCGGTCCTCTCGATCCACGCACCCGTGCTGCTGCTCACGCACTTCGTCTGGGGCCGCGACCAGCGAGTCAAGCTCGAGCGGTCGGCCGAACTCGCCCGCGAAGTGGGTGCGTCGACGGTCGTCGTGCACCCGCCGTTCCGCTGGCAGCAGGGCTACGCCGAGGAGTTCCTCGACGTCGTGCGCGCGGTGGCCTGCCGCTACGAAGTCACCGTCACCGTCGAGAACATGTTCCCGTGGAAGATCGCGGGTCGGTCGATGAAGATGTACGCCCCCGGCTGGGATCCGAGCCTGATGGACTGCGACGCCGCCACCCTCGACTTCTCGCACGCCTCGCTGTCGGGCCGAGACTCGCTCGAGCTGGCCCGGGCCCTCGACGGGCGTCTCCGCCACGTGCATCTCTGCGACGGCTCGCGCGTCTCGGACGATGGCGGCATCTTCGACGAGCACCTCGTACCCGGCCGCGGCAAAGAGCCGGTCGCCGCCGTGCTTCGGGAGTTGGCGGCACGGGACTGGTCGGGATCCATCATCGCCGAGGTAAACACGAAGAAGGCAGGATCCGACACGGTCCGGCTTGCACTGCTCCGCGAGACGCTGGCATTCGCTCGCGTGGCGCTGCAGGAAGGCCGCACGGCTGCCGCCCCGCGCATCGAACTCGCCCGCTAGTCGCGCCTTCCTTTCGCGCCCTGGCGAGTGCACGAAAACGGCCCCCGAACCGTAGTTTGGGGGCCGTTTCTGCACTCTCGGCGACTCAGCGCCGTCGTGCCAGTCGGGCTACTTGACCGTCACCGACAGCGTGGAGCTGGTGCTGGAGGCGATCTTGGGCGTCGCCGAGAAGACGACGTGCAGCTTGTGCGTGCCCTTCTTCAGCGAGACCGTTGCCGACCCGGTGCCGGACGCGATCGTGACCTTCTTGATCGACGTCGTGCCGTCCTTGATCGTCGCGGTGCCGCCGACCGTGAGGCCGGACGCCTTGACCGAGACGGTGACCTTCTTGGCCGAGTACTTCAGGGTCGTGGTCGAGGGAGCTTTGGTGACCGTGACCGCCGTGCTCTTCGACGCCGAGTCGGATCCTGAGTATTCCGAGTCGTTCGCGAACGACGCCGTGATGGCGTGGCTGCCGATCGCGAAGGTCTTCGGGAGCGTGAGGCTGGCCTTGCCGTTGGTCGCGGTCGCCGTGCCGAGCTTCGTGGTGCCCTCGAAGAAGGTGACCTCGCCGCCCTGCGTGCCGATTCCGCCCGAGACGGTCGCGGTGACAGTCACCGGCGAAGCCGAGCCGTATGCCTGCGACGACTTCGAGACGCTCACCGTGGTGGTGGTCTTCGGAAGCGCTCCGAGAAGCGTGAAGCTGTCGACGAGCGAACCGATTGCGGCCGGGTCGGCGGTGGCCGTCGGCTGGAGCGTGACGCCGCAGCTCGAGACCTTGCCGTTGACGACGGCCGAGTTCGGAGCGGAGCAGTCACCGGCGCGGACGGTGTCGACCTTGAGCTTCGAATCGGTGACCGACACCTTCGTGTAGGTGCGGACGTGCTCCTGGTTCTCGACCGAGTTGGCCCAGTGGCGCTTGCCGGTGGGGTCGAGCGGGTCGGCTCCGTAGCCGCCCTGCGTGGCGTCGGGCGTGGTGAGGTCGTAGTACTTCGAGCCGGAGGCCGAATTGGCGGTCACGTAGATGACTCCGCCGGGGCCGGCGAAGACCTCGGGGGCTGCGGGCTGCTCAGCCTTGTTGGCCTTCTTGCCGTTCTTGATGGCGTAGCTGCGCGAGTAGCTGTGGTCGTGGCCCTGGAGCACGACGTCGACGCCGAGATCCGAGAACGCCTTCGTGAAGTCGAAGCGACGCTGCTGGTTGTCGGTGTCGTTCGCGTGGTCGGCCGGCGAGTAGATCGAGTGGTGGTAGACGAGAGCCGTCCACTTCGCGTCGTCGCCGTAGCGGTTGATGACGTCGCGGACGTAGCTCACGTGCTGAGCGTCGGAGCCGCCCGAGTAGGCGTTCGAGTTGATGTCGATGAACAGGACGCCCTTGTACATGTACCAGTAGTCGCCGCCCGAGGTCGTCGTCGTCGCGCCGCCCGGGTAGAAGTCCGGCACCTTGAGCGAGTTCGGCACCTTGTTGTGCTGCTCGTACGACTTGCCGCCCACGTCGTGGTTGCCGATCGTCGAAGCCCAGGGGTACTGCTTCAGGATGGACGAGCTGTCGGCGAAGGCGCCCCACTCGTACTCGTTGTTGGCGTGCTCGATCTGGTCGCCGCCCGAGACGAGGAGCTCGGCGTTCGGCGTGTTCGTGGTGGCGTAGTTGAGCGTCGCAGCCCAGCCGGCGCCGTCGTCGTCGGTGAAGCCCGACGAGCCGATCTGCGGGTCGCCGAAGAACAGGAAGTCGAAGTCACCCGAGAAGCTCTTCGTCGTGAACGTGTACGACGTCGACCAGGCGCTGCCGTCCGCCGCGCCGACGCGGTAGGTGTAGCTGGTGTTCGGCTGCAGGTCGGAGATCGTCGCGTGCGCGTTGATGTAGCCCGACTCCGCGGTGATGCCGGGGATCGACTTCGTGTTCGAGTCGGTGGTGCTCGTGTCGGCAGCCGTGTTCAGCGCCTTGCTGGCGGCGATGGTCTGCGCGGCGGAAGTGAAGGCGCCGCCGGTCATCTCGCTGGTCTTTTGAATCACGAGCGACTGGTCGACGTTCGTCGGGAAGTACCACGAGGCGATGCGCTGGCTCTCAGTTGCGCCGACGCCGAGCAGAATGTGGATCGGCGCGCCAGTGGCCGAGATGTTGCTGGTGGGGGTGTTCGTGGCGGCTTCCGCCTGGCTGGTGCCGACGAAGGAGGCGCCGGCGAGCAGCGCTGCCCCGAGGAACACCCCGCCGACACGGAGTGAGGTCGATCTGCGCCGGCTGGCGGCGACTGTGGTGAAGCTCATGCGTGTGGTCCGTTTCTCGTGATCAGAGGAGGTCATGCACGAAAGACTTTGCCGAAGCCGCACAAACGATAAGTAAACGCTGAATGGCCTTCTTGCACGGAACGCAGGATCCGGCCCGGCCGACCTCAGCCCGCGGCCACTCTCTCGACGAACCAGATCATCCCCATCACGAACACCCCCGCCGTGACGATGCCGGTCACGACGAGTGACGCCCGGTGTGCCCGCTTGCGGAGCACCGACAGGGGCGGGAAGACGAGGACGATGATCGCCAGCTGGACCGCTTCGATTCCGACGTTGAAGATCAGCAGCGAGATGAGCAACTGCCCCGAGAACGCCTCGTGGATGCCCAGGGCTCCCGCGAAGCCGAGCCCGTGGATGAGGCCGAACGCGAAGACGACCGCGAGTCGGGCCCAGCCGGCACGATCGAGGGCGAAGTGCCCTGCCGACGCTGGCACGACGAGCTCATCCGCGCCGGAGCGACGACGCCAGAGCCGCCACAGATACCACCCGGCGACAGCGGCGATCGACAGGGCGATGAGCGGCTCCACGACGATCGACGGCGGACTGACGACGCCGAGAGCGGCGAGGATGAACGTGATGGAGTGCGCGACGGTAAATGCCGACGCGGCCAGGACGACCTCCCGGAGCCGACGCGATCCGGCGATCAGCGCGACGAGGAACAGCAGGTGGTCGATGCCGCCGAGCAGGTGCTCGGCCCCGAGGCGGAAGAACTCGCCGAACCGCTGGAACGAGGTCTGCTCGGTCGAGAATGACTTCTGCCCCGCGTCGAGGGTCGCGGATCCTTGTTTCCCGTCGACGGCGTAGACCACGATCGTCTTGGTGCCTGTCACGAACGTCTCGCTGTCGGGAAAGAGCGTCGATGTGAGCGTGTGCCCGCTCTGGGTCTTCGACGGGGCGGGGCAGCTGTAGTCGACGACGAGGTTCGCGTAGGGCACCTCGTCCTGGAGGTCGACGGTGACGTTCTTCTGCAGTTCGGCGGTGCACTGCTCGCCGCCGGCCGCCCTCACGCTGAACCGCTTCGACACGTAGTCGGCCAGGGCGTCGTGGTTCTGCTCCGCCGCCTCGACCATGCCGGGATAGTCGCCGTCATCCCAGGCCTTCTGGCCCACGCGGTAGAACGCGTCGTCGTTCTCGCTGGTGCCCACTGACACGAGCATCAGGTCGTACTCGAGGGCGAGCTTGGCCTGCACACGCTCCGGTTCGGTCGACGAGACATGCGCGTACACGACCGACGAGAAGCCGTGAGCGGAGGCAGCCGAAGCGCCGACGAAGAGGGAGGCTGCGAGGAGGGCGAGAAGGAGCAGGGCACTGCTGAGACGGGTCACTGGCAAGACGATTGCGCGTGCGGGTGGACGGGAGGGGAACAGCTGGTGACCGGACCGCAGACAGATCGACGCTCGGCCCTTCGGCGCCCGACCGTCGTGATTGCATTGTGGCGATCACGCACCATCACACGTCGGGAGATCTCGTGAAGAGCCGCGCATTCCTTGCCCTGGGGCCGCTCGCCGTCACCGCGGCGCTCCTCCTCAGCGGGTGCGGCAGCGCGCTCTCGCCCACCGGGATCGACTCGTCGACCGCCGCCGATACGGCGCCGACTGCCACGAGCTCGGCCTCGGCGCTCGGTGCCGGGTTCTACGATCCCGACAAGCCACCCGCACCCGAGGGCACGCTCCGACCCGAGCCCGGCTCGTGGGACGACGTGCACCCGCCCGCCGGGTACCGCGTCGTGCTCCTCTCGAGCGGCGACGACGCCCCGACGCGCACGCTGATCAGCTCTGTGAAGTCGTGGGCCGCCTCATCCGACGTCACGGTGACGCCCGTCGTAGCTTCCTCCCTCGACGACCGGCTCGCTGCCGTCACGACGGCGATCGAGAAGAAAGCCGACCTCGTGATCAGCGTCGGCAACGGCATGGTCGATCCGCTCGCCGCCCTCTCACCGAGCGCCCTGCATCAGCAGTTCCTCGTGCTCGGCGCTGAGATCGCCGAGCCGACCTCGAACGTCACCGCGGCTGACTGGACCGGCGCCGGGTTCCGCGGCGAGGGACTCGGCACGCCCAGCCACTACGACGCCTCCACGTTCACCGACGACCGAGCGGGCCGGGCCCTGCGCGCGGGTATCGCCGCCGTGCTGAGCGACCTCAACGGCACTGTCGTGTGGGTGCGCTAGCGGATCCTGAGCTCTAATCGCCCCTCGCGGGTCGAGAGACAGCTAGAAGGCGACCAGGGCCAGGATCGACAGGGGCAGCATCACGACGGTAAGCACGAGGCCGGCGAGGATGAACCTCTTCCACGGCACCTCGACGTCGAGGGCGGCGAGTCGGCCGTGCCACAGCAGCGTCGCCAGCGAGGCCCACGGGGTCACGATGCAGCCGAGGTTCACGCCGATCAGGATCGCGACGAGACGCAGCTCCGATCCGCCGACCGGCTCGAGCGCCAGATAGGCGGGAAGGTTGTTGACCGCGTTCGCGGACAGGGCGGCGCCGCCCGAGAGCCGCAGCAGCGAGCCGAAATCGTCGCCGGTGCCCACGAGGTCGCCGAGCAGCCGGGCGAGCCCGAGCGCCTGGGCCGCCGCCACGACGAGGAACAACCCCGAGGCGAACAGCAGCGTGCCCCACGGCACCAGCGTGAGCTTCAGCGCGGCCCGACGTCGGATCGCGAAGGCGACGACGAGCACGAGAGCCGCGTCGGCCGCCGGGATCCACACCTCGATCCCCGAGACGAGGGCGGGCACGAGCAGCACGACGACCACGGCGGCGACGATGAACAGGGGGCGGTCCGAGGCGGGTTCGGACGACACGGCGGGAAAGCGGCCCGACAGCTCGCGGCGGTAGCGGATGGCGATGGCGATGAGAGGGACGAGGATCCCGACCGCCGCCGCGGGGCCGACCAATGCCGCGTACGAGAGCGGAGCGGGGTTGCCGAGCGCATGCACGGCCAGCAGGTTGGTCAGGTTCGACACCGGCAGCAGCAGCGATCCGCAGTTTGCGATCCAGATGGCGGTGAACGCGAACGGCAGGGGCGACGCGCCCACACGCCGGGCGACCAGGACGACGACCGGCGTCAGCAGCACGGCGGTTGTGTCGAGCGACAGGAACACCGTGCAGAGAACGGCCAGCACGACGACCAGGAGCCAGAGCACCCACACCCGGCCGAGCGAGAAGCGCGCGGCGGCGCTCGCCAGCCAGGAGAAGAGGCCGGCTTCGGCGGCGAGGTCGGCGACGATCGTCAAGCCAATCACGAAGCCGAGGACGGGGGCGACTCGGTCGAGGAGTTCGAGGAGGGCGGAGGGCGACAGGACACCGGTGAGCGCGGCGACGATGCCGACCACAGCGAGACCCGCGCCGATGAGGGCTGTCTTCATGAGAATTGAAACCCTAGTGGGTTGCAGTGACATGGACGGACAGCGGTGATTGGGCAGGACGGGCGTGGGTCCGGGTACGCTCGGAATTCCTCGACTTTAGGAGTACTGCGTGCGCAAGTTTCTTTTCAACGGAGCCATCATCAGCGCGGCGTTCAGCGGCTTCAGCGCGCTGAAGGCCACGAAGAGCGGTCCGCGTGACTGGCGCCTCGTGTTGCTCTGGGTCGCCTGGGCCGCATCGACCGCGATCGCGGTCGGCAACGTCGTCGACGCGGCCAACGACGCCGACTGATCCGCACGAGCGAACCGACGCGGTTCGGCCGAATCGACGTGGCGCGCCAGGTCGGTTCGGCCGGACCGCGTCGTTATGCGGCTAGACCTCGTCGCGATCGATCACGGGAATGGACGTCGTGAACAGCGCGGCTCGGTCGGCGTCGGCGTTTTCGCCGGTGAAGAGGGCCGACTCCCCCGCGGTCGACTTCGGCTTCGTGCCGCGCGGTGTGGCCTCCTGCTCGACCATCTGCACGCGGGTGCGCGGCATCGACTGCGGACTGTGCTCGTGCATCCACGAGATCAGCTCCTCGCGCACCAGGCATCGCAGGTCGAACAGCGAGGCCGAGTCGACCGCCGACACGAGAATGCGCACGTGCACGAAACCGCCCACGGCATCCGTCACCTGCAGCACCTTGACACGCTGATCCCACAGCTCGGTGGAGTCGAGGATCCGGT
The DNA here is from genome assembly GCF_015350875.1 of Frondihabitans sp. VKM Ac-2883. Lineage (NCBI taxonomy): Bacteria > Bacillati > Actinomycetota > Actinomycetes > Micrococcales > Microbacteriaceae > Frondihabitans > Frondihabitans sp. VKM Ac-2883. Next base: position 69,105 of record NZ_JADKSF010000006.1, read on the forward strand.
CGAGCTCCTGTCGCATCGATCCCGGCGTCACTCTCCAGTCGAGGTCGAAGTCGACCGAGCCGAGCAGCTCCGAGTTGCGCCTCGTCCAGCTCTGGAACGGGGTCGTCGTGAAGTACGTCGAAGGCAGCACCATGCGGCGGTCGTCCCAGATGTGCACGACCACGTAGGTGAGGGTGATCTCTTCGATGCGGCCCCACTCGGTCTCGACCACCACGACGTCGTCGACCCGGAGCGCATCGCTGAAGGCGAGCTGGATCCCGGCGAAGACGTTCGCGAGCGTCGACTGGGCCGCGAGACCGGCGATCACCGAGACGAGGCCGGCGCTCGCCAGAACGCTGGCACCGACTGCCTCGACGCCCGGGAAGCCGAGCAGGATCGCGCCACCCGCGATGATCACGATCAACGCGACCGTCAGACGCCGGATGATCAGCACCTGCGTGCGCAGACGCCGGGCGACCCGGTTGTCGGGCTGATCGAGACGGTAACGGGCGAGCCCGAGGTCTTCGAAGAAGATGGCCAAGGATCCGATGAGCCACGCCACGACGACGATCAACAGGCACCGGAACACCTGGGCCACGATCTCGTGCCCCTGGTAATTCGGTGCCACGTCGTCCATCGACAGCGAGAACGCGATCCACACGAGGGCCACCAGCAGGGTCACTCGGAACGGCCGACGCACCCGTGTGACGAGGCGCGACGCCCACTCCTCCCTTTTGGCGACGAGTGTGAACACGAGGGAGACGATCGCCGACACCACGAGGGCGATCACGACGGCCGCGGCCACGGACAGGACGGGCTGTAACCAGGTCATCGACCCAGCCTACGGAGTACTAGATCGAGCGAGGGCGCAGCCGCAGAGCCTCGAGCGCCAGGCCGCGAGTCGCGTACGTTCCGACGAGCTGAGCGGATGCCAGATGTACCCCACGGAGGGCGGCGAAGCCGTTCCACTGGGAGCGGACGTAACCGAGCACCTGGCCGGGAACGGAGACCTGCGCGAGGTCGTCGGAAAGGGCGCGAGTGCTGATGGAGACGGGGCGGCGGGGCCGGTCGAGGGGAGCTAGTGACACGCTCATCAACCTAGTGACGGCGTCTTCGAGAACACCCGGGTTTTCCGAGACGATTGCCGGGTTGTCACCCGGTGCCTGCTGAGAACCACCCCGCGGATCCTTAAATGCCGACTGGCGCTCAGGTCAGAAGACTTGTAGCGTGCCGCAATGACGACCCCCACCACGGGGGGCACTGGCTCCCCGAAAAACGCAGCCGGCCCCGAGAGCACGCCGAGTGACGAGTTCGTCGCGCAAGATTTCTCACACGAGCAAGAGGGCTTCCACCAGGGCCTGAAACCGCGCCAGCTGCAGATGATCGCCATCGGCGGTGCGATCGGCACGGGGCTCTTCCTCGGCGCCGGCGGGCGCCTCGCGACGGCGGGCCCGGCCCTCGCGATCGTGTTCGCCATCTGCGGGGTGTTCGCGTTCTTCATCCTGCGCGCGCTCGGCGAGCTGGTGCTGCACCGCCCGTCGTCGGGATCCTTCATCTCGTACGCCCGCGAGTTCTTCGGTGAGAAGTTCGCCTACGCGGCCGGCTGGATGTACTTCTTGAACTGGGCGATGACCGCCATCGTCGACACCACCGCCGTCGCCCTGTACCTGCAGTACTGGAGTGCCTTCACAGCGGCGCCCCAGTGGCTTCTCGCGCTCATCGCGCTGGCCGTCGTGCTCAGCCTGAATCTCGTGGCCGTGAAGGTCTTCGGCGAGATGGAGTTCTGGTTCGCTCTCATCAAGGTCACGGCCCTCGTCGTCTTCTTGATCATCGGCGTCGTCTGGCTTGCCGCAGCGTTCCCTGTCACGCAAGACGGCAACAGCATCGACACCGGTCTCGCCGTGCTCCGAGACAACGGAGGCATCCTCCCGAAGGGTCTGCTGCCGGCCGTCCTGATCATCCAGGGCGTCGTGTTCGCCTACGCGGCGATCGAGCTCGTCGGCACGGCTTCCGGCGAGACGCAGAATCCCGAGAAGGTCGTGCCTCGGGCGATCAACACGGTGATCATCCGCATCGCCGTCTTCTACGTCGGCTCGCTCGTGCTGCTCTCGCTCCTCCTCCCCTACACGTCGTACAAGGCGGGCGAAAGCCCGTTCGTCACCTTCTTCGGCAGCCTCGGCAACCCGCAGGTGGGTGAGATCGCCGGCTCGATCATGAACTTCGTCGTGCTGACCGCGGCCCTGTCGAGCCTCAACGCCGGTCTCTACTCGACCGGTCGCGTGCTGCACTCGATGGGCATGAACGGCTCCGCACCGAAGTTCACGACGGTCATGTCGAAGGGCGGAGTGCCCTACGGCGGGATCCTGTTCACCGCGGCGATCACCCTTCTCGGCGTGGGGCTCAACGCGATCGTGCCCGACCAGGCGTTCGAGATCGTGCTGAACGTCTCGGCGCTCGGCATCGTGACGGCGTGGGCGACGATCATCCTGTGCCAGATGAAGTTCCGCCAGTTCGTCAAACAGGGCAAGGCGAAGGCACCCACCTTCCGGATGCCCGGTGCGCCTTACACCTCGTGGATCACCCTGGCGTTCCTCGTCGCAGTGCTGGTGCTGATGGCCATCGACTGGCCGATTGGCACCATCACGGTCGCCTCGCTCGTCATCATCATTCCGCTGCTGATTCTCGGCTGGTTCTTGCAGCGCGACCGGATCCTGCAGATCGCCGCGATCCGCGAGGGCGTGACCGGCCCCTTCCCCATCACCGGACGCGACCCGGGCCAGCAGGCGAAGCGCGACGGCGACTAGCGACTTGAGCCCCGTCTCCGAATTTGAAGGAGAAACGCCGCTCGGCCGACGACTTCATGCCGATCGGGGGGCCGTCGCCTCGCGTTTCTCCTTCAAATTCGGGCGGGGCGGCGGGTCAGGTGCGGGTTGCGCGGCGCCCCGACCAGAAGTGCCCGACGGCGGGTGCCAGCAAGAGAAGCAGCAGTGCATAGAGCCCGATGACTGGAAACACCACGGCGATCAGCATCGACAGCACGAGCAGGCAGGTGAACACCACGGCCGTCGACACCTGCAACCGGGCGATCGTCTCCGGGTTGCCGAGCCCCGGCGTGTGCACGAGCAGCCAGTCGAGAACGGCCGCCGCCCCGCTCGTCACGATCATCGTGCCGATATACAGCGCCGAGATCGACGGCTCCCCCGACGAATTCGACAGGATATTCGCCGCGAACGGCAGAAAAACGATCGAGGCGAGCCAGACCAGGTTCACCGTGACGATGCGGTGGTCGTAGGCGATCGCGAACTCGAAGACTCGATGGTGCGCCGACCAGAATCGACCGATCACGGCGAAGGTGATCGCGAAACTGGTCAGGGCGGACAGGTGATCATGGAAGAAGGATCCGAGGCTCTCGCTCTTCACCTCGCCTGCCAGATCGACGAGCGGCAAGATGAGCAGCGTGATCGCGATCGCCACGGTGGCGTCGGAGAAGTTCACGAGTCGATCGAGGCCGCGTTCGGTTCGCACTTCCATGGTCGAACCCTAGCCCTGGTCGCGGGGCACCCGGTCCTCCTTCAAATTCGAAGGAGAAACGCCGCTCGGCCGACGAATTCATGCCGATCGGGGGCCGCTACCTCGCGTTTTTCCTTCACATTCGGGCGGGGCGGGTCAGGCGTCGCGGGGCACCCCGGCGATGATCGAGGCGTAGTCGCCGGCCTTCCACTTCTCGTAGTCCCAGCAGCGCACGAACTTCTCCCCCGCGTCGACTCCGCGCCGGTACAGCACCTCCTTGTCGGCGGCCGACAGATCGAACTGAATCGAGGAGTACCCGGTCGTGTCGACGAAGACGGTGCGGGAGGCGAACGAAGGATCCGCGACATAGACGCGATCATGCGCACCGATCAGGGTCCGTGCGACCGACACCGCGAACGCGAAGATCGAACGCGCCTCCCTGGGTTTCTCGGCGCCCGCCGCCTCCCGGGCGGACAACTTGATGCCGAGGGTCGGCCAGCGCGCCGATCGCCCGTCGTGCCGGTCGAAGATCGCGATCGGGTAGTTGGAGAGGAGCCCGCCGTCGACGACGAGGGCACGGCCGAGCCGCCTCGGCCGGAAGAAGAAGGGAATCGCCGCGGACGCGGTGACGGCATCGGCGACGAGCATCGTGTCGGGGTCGAGGCCGAGCTGGTCGCGGACGTCCCACGGCACTTGCAGCATGCGGCCGGCCGAGACGTTGGAGGTGACGACGACGAGCCGGTAGCGGCTAGCGGCAGGGAGGGCGCTGTCGGGATCCTCGTCTCTCAGATCGGCCCATGTCGTCACACCCTTCGCCGCGAGCTTGTCCGCGATCCACGCGTGGAGAAATGCGGTCCGGTACAGTCCGCGACGGAACACCAGGCCGAAAGCGGCACCGACGGTAGCGCCCCCGGGAATGACACGCCAGGGCAGCGGCAGATCGCGGAAGCGGCGGAAGTCGAGCTCGTCCATGACGGTCTTGAGCTCTCCGACCGAGTACCCGGCTGCCAGGAGCGCGGCCACGATGGCTCCGGCACTGGAACCGGCGCAGCGCTGGAACACGTAGGGGTCGTCCCCGGACTGGAGGGCCGCTACCGCGCCGACCAGACCGGATCCTTTGACTCCCCCACCTTCGAGAACGAGATCGGCCATTGGCATGGGCTGACGATCGCCCACAGCTAAGGATCTGTCAACTGCTGGTCGTGTGAGAGCAAGATCGACGGGGTCTTCCTGCGAATCGCATGCATGCTTGTGCACTCGGTGCATCGATGCACCTAGTGTGAACGGGTGCCCGACGCTCGCCCCTCATCCGCTGCCCCGGCGACCACCGCACCCGATCGCCGAGCGGCCCTCAAGGCACGACACCGTTCGGCCATTCTCGAGGCCACCCGGGGGCTCGTCGCGGAACGCTCCGGGCCCTTCTTCAGCGCCGACGAACTGGCCGAACGGGCTGACATCGCCCGGCGCACCGTGTTCAACCACTTCGCGTCGATCGACGAGATCCTCTTGACGCTGTGCGCCGAGATCCTCGACGTGATCATCGACGACTTCGTGTCGGCCGTGGCGACCCGGCCGGTCGGAGCCGACACGCTCCTCGCCCTGTTCGACGAGATCACGGCCAGCCTGGAGTCGACCGACCTGCCGGCGACGATCGCCAGCATCGGCAGCCTGCTCGGCGCGCCCGACGTCGACGATCCGCGCGGCGACACGCTCAGCGACGAGGCATTCACCCGAGTGGCCGAGAGGCTGCTGGTCGAAGCCTCCCGCCGCCACCCCGGGGTCGACGACCTCGACGTCGAGATCCTGGTCCACTCGCTGATGAGCGGCGTCCTGGTCATCGCGAAACGCTGGGTGCTGCTCTGCGGCGTCCGGCTCGACGACGAGTCGCGAAGCCAGTGGCGACACCTGTTGAACCGCCTCACGAGCACACTCCGATCCGGCTACTCTTCGGGCTCCTGACCTATTCGTCCGTCGTCAGACGGCTCCCCGGGGTTCACCGGCGCACCCCACCTCCTCCACCGCACAGAACTGAAAGGCTCGGGCTCCACAATGGCCGGTCTCCTCTACCGTCTCGGGCGCTTTTCGGCGCGCCGACACTGGGTCGTCGTCGTCGCCTGGATCGTGATCATCGGTCTCGCCGGTGTCGGGTTCTCGCTCTTCAAGGGCACGATCTCGTCGTCGATCAGCATTCCCGGCACGGCCACCGAGAAGGTGACGAACCAGCTCGCCGACGAGTTCCCGAAGGCGTCGGGCGGGTCGGGCAGCGTCGTCTTCGAGACCGACGACGGGAAGGCGTTCACGTCGACCGAGAAGTCTGACATCTCGGCATGGCTGAAAGACGTCGGCGACATGTCGGGGGTCAAGGCGACCACTGATCCGTTCACGACGCAGGCGCGGCTCGACGACGGCAAGCAGAAGATCGTCGATGGCCGCGCGCAGATCGCCGACGCGAAGACGACCCTTGCCGACTCGCAGGATCAGCTCGACGCCGGCACGACCCAGCTCGCGGGCGCCCAGAAGCAGCTCGACTCCGCGGTCGCTCAGGCCAAGGCCGCCGGTCAGTACGCGGCCGCCAAGGCCCAGCTCGACCAGCAGCAGTCGGTGCTCGACTCGCAGACCGCGACCCTCGAGGCCAACCAGAAGAAGATCGATGAGGGCACCGCCAAGCTCGAGGCCCAGAGCACCACGCTCGAACTGAACTCGAAGGTGCTCGACCTCTCGTCGAACATCCGCTTCGTCTCGAAAGACGACACCACCGCCGTCGGCTCCGTCCAGTTCACCACCGGAACCTACGAGGTCGACCCCGATCTCAAAACCGCGATCGTCGAGAAGTCCGACAAGGGCATCGACGGCGTGCACGTGTACGTCTCGAGCGACATCGCCGCGGGCGTGCCGAGCATCGTGGGGCCGGGCGAGGTGGTCGGCGTGATCGTGGCGGCGATCGTGCTGCTGATCATGCTGTCGACCATCATCGGCGCCATCCTGCCGCTCCTCAGCGCGGTCGTCGGACTGGGCGCATCCGTGCTCGGCGCCATGGCGTTCTCGGGCGTCGTCGAATTCAACTCGGTCACGACGGTGCTCGGCATCATGCTGGGTCTCGCCGTCGGCATCGACTACTCCCTCTTCATCCTCAACCGGCACCGCAAGCAGCTCAAGCAGGGCATGGAGCTGCACGAGTCGATCGGCCTCGCCAACGGCACCTCGGGTAACGCCGTCGTCTTCGCCGGCTCGACCGTGATCGTGGCGCTCCTCGCGCTCAATGTCACCGGCATTCCGTTCCTCGGCCTGATGGGCACGGTCGGTGCTGCGGCGGTTCTCGTGGCAATCCTCGTGGCAATCACGTTCACGCCGGCGATGCTCTCTCTGGTGGGCATCCGGATCCTGCGCAAGAAAGAGCGCGCGGCCATCGGCAACACCGGCTCGACCCGAGTGCCGAACTCGCCGATGAAGACCTGGCGCGCCGTGGTCACGCTCATCGTCGGGGTCGTCGTGCTCGGTGTCGTCGCCCTGCCCGCCATGCAGATGCGGCTCGGCCTGCCCGACGGCTCGTCGGAGGCCACCGATTCCAGCCAGTACAAGGCCTACAAGGCCCTCGAGAAGGAGTTCGGCGCCGGGCAGAACAGCCCGCTCGTCGTCGTGGCGAATCTGCCCGAGAAGGCGACCGGCGACGACCTCCTTAAGCAGGAGATCACGGTCGGCGATGCCATCTCGGCCAAGAGCGACGTGTCGGCGGTCGTGCCGATCGGCGCCTCGAACGACGGCACTCTCGTGGCGTTCCAGGTCGTGCCGAAGGGCGGCCCGTCGAGCGAATCAACCGAGACCCTCGTGCACGCTCTGCGCGACATGTCGCCCGTCACGTCCGACTCCGGTGACATCACCCTCGGTGTCGCGGGCAACGCCAGCGCCAACATCGACGTCTCGGAGAAGCTCGCCACCGCGCTGCCGATCTACCTCGTGCTCGTGGTCGGACTGTCGCTGCTGATCCTGATCCTCGTGTTCCGTTCGATCCTCGTGCCGCTCACCGCGACCGCCGGCTTCGTGCTCTCGCTGCTCGCGACCTTCGGCGCCCTCACCGCGGTTTACCAGTTCGGCTGGGCCAGCGCAGTGTTCGGCGTGCACGACCCCGCCCCGATCCTGAGCTTCCTGCCCGTGATCGAGGTCGGTGTGCTGTTCGGTCTCGCAATGGACTACCAGCTGTTCCTGGTGTCGGGCATGCGCGAGGCGTACGCCCACGGCGCCCCCGCCAAGATCGCCGTTCAGCGCGGCCTCTACGCCGGTCGCGCCGTCGTGACGGCCGCGGCGATCATCATGATCTCGGTGTTCTCCGGCTTCATCTTCTCGGAGTCGTCGACGATCCGCCCGATCGGCTTCGGGCTCGCCTTCGGTGTGCTCCTCGACGCCTTCGTCGTGCGCATGCTGCTGATCCCGGCGGCGATGCACCTGCTCGGCAAGTCGGCCTGGTGGTTCCCGAAGTGGCTCGACCGCATCGTGCCCGACGTCGATGTGGAGGGCGCGAAGCTCGAGCGCTCACACCCCGATGCCGAGACGGCTGGCGAGGGATCCTCGGCCGCTGCTGGTTCGCACGCCCACGCTCACGCCGCGCCGGCACCCGTCGACGCGCCAGGCTCGGCGCCGCACGAGCCGCACCCGAACCACCGCGCCTAGCCAGGCCTAGCCGGGCCCTGCTTGCAAATTCGAAGGAAAAGCACCCCGCCGGAACCGGAAACATCAGGGTCCGGCGGGATGCTGCACGCGTTTCTCCTTCAAATTCGAAGGCGACAGCGACGACGCGGGGCGCGAGCTACTTGAAGTGACGCGTCGCGAGCGGCACGGTGCTGCCCGTCACGGTGATCGACACGGCCCGGATCGACGCCGCGGGAATAGCGGTCGCCGCCGTCAGACCCGTCGCCTTCCCGCCGATCGCCTGCCACGAGGCCACGACGGTCTGGGCGCCGCTGTCGTCGGTCACGAGGAGGTCGTACGACCCCGAACCGCCCTTCCAGGCCGTGGCATACGAGCACTCCCAGTCGAGACGCGAGCCCCACTTCGTCGAGGCGAGGGCGATGTCGGCGGTGACTTGGCTTCCGCCCGCGGGCGTCATGGCGGCAGAGGGTTCCGAGGATCCTGATGCCCCCGCCGTGAGGCCTCCCAGCGTGTAGCCGCCGACGACCAGCGCGACGACCGCCGCGGCCGCGACGAGGCTCGCTCCGACACGGCGGCGACGTCGGCGGGCCGAGACGCGAGCGGCGAGCGCCTGCACGGTGCAGGTGCCGGCGGCGACGTCCTGGGTCGGCTCGTCGTCGAGCAACGCCACCGCCTCGTCGACCGAAATCGATCGGAGCAGGCCGGGAAGGCGAGCGAGATCGGCGACGTCGTCGCGCGCCGCCGGGTGCTCGTCGAGGTACGCCTCGTATTCGAGACTCTCGGCGGGGGTCAGCGCTCCGAGCACGTACGCGGCGTCCCAGCGCCTCGGATGATCGCCGGGAACCGAGTCGGGGTGATTCGTCATTGGGTCACTCCTCGTTCTTGCAGTGCCAGCCGGAGGGCCCGCAGGCCGTAGTGCAGGCGCGATTTGATCGTTCCCTCGGGAACGCCGGCCTGCGCGGCCAGCTCGGCAATCGGCAGCCCTAGGTGATAGGCGCCGATCACGACGGCCCGATGCTCGCGGCTGAGCGATTTGAGGGCGTCTTGCAGCAGCCACTTCGACAGGCTGGCGTCGGTCTCGTCCGGGCTGGCGCGCTCGGGGACGAGCTCCGCCTGGATCTCGTGCCGACTCCTGGCGCTGCGAGCTTCGTCGACCGAGAGGTTGCGCGCGACGGTAAACAGCCACCGGCGCGCGGCCAGGTCGTCCGATTCGAGCAGCGAGTGGTTCTTCCAGAGCCGCAGCAGCGACTCCTGCACGATGTCTTCGGCGAGAGCGGGATCGCTGGTGAGCCGGGCGACGTACCGGTGGAGCGCGGGCGCATGCGCGTCGTGGACCGCCTGGAGCAGCGCTCCGCGGTCGCCGCGCGGCGTTCGTTTCTCGGGCATGGTCGCCTCCTGTGTCTCAGTATCCGGTGAAGGCGTCGGTGACGACGCGTTTCACACCCGAGGAGCGTAGGATCCGGCGCACGCCGCTCACGAGCCGCGGCGATCCCGCCACGTAGGTGCGCCTCGACTCGGCGTCCGGCACGGTGCTCTGCAGCAGGTCGGTACTGAGGGGCCCGCTCCCGCCGTAGGTCCACCCGGCGGGAAGCGCCGACGGGCTCTCAGGTGCAAGAAGGACGCCGCGGAGCCGACCGCCGAGGGGCAGCTCGTCGAGGTAGGCGGCCTCGTCGGGCGTCGACACCGAGTAGATCACCACGGCGTCGGTGGAGGCAGACCGGGCCTGCACGTCACGAAGATGACTGACGAACGGAGTGATGCCGATGCCTCCGGCGACGAGCAGGAGCGGAACCGACTCGTCGCGCGGCAGAAGGAAGTCGCCGCCCACCAGGGTTCCGGTGACTCGTTCGCCGGGGTCGAGGGCGAGCAGCCGGGTCTTGAAGCTGCTCGAACGATCAGCGGTCTTGATGCCGAAGCGGACGACGTCGCGCTCGGAGGGCGGCGACACGATGCTGAAGGTGCGTCGCTGACCCCGGGTGTCGGCACGGGAGTGCGGCAGGCCGAGCTCCAGGTACTGGCCGGCCTGGAAACGGATCGGCTTCCTGGGGCGGAACGACAGCTCCCAGCTCGACGGCGACAGTCGACGCCGCTCGACGAACTCCAGCCGCACACCGCGGCGCTGCCCGACGGCGAACGCCAGGATGTTCCCGATAACGAGAGCGAGCTCGTAGGTGCCGTAGAGCGGACCGAAGTGGAACGGAACGGCGAAGAGCACGCCGACGACCACGGCCAACGCGAGCTGCTGCCAGCGACGAGGCGGCAGGGTCAGGGGCTCGGTCAGCATGAAGCCCGCGAAGAACACGATCGGCGACGAGAGCACGGCCGCCGAGAGAGCCGCCGACAGCGAACTGCCGAACGACAACCCGGCGAGGGTCACGCCGACCGTGGCAACCACGACGAAGACGGCTCCGAGCGGCAGCTTGCGGGTGCGGTGGAGAATGACGAGGGCGGCCACCAGAACGACCGGGAGCAGAGCCGGAGCACCGACCCACCACCCGGGGAAGGCCGACGGCAGTGCGACGCTGATCACAACGGCGGCGAACGCGGCCGGGTTGACCACGTGGCGTCCGCGAACGGCCAGCAGGTACTTCGACGCCGAGGCGACCACGCCGGCGAGGGCGACCGCTCCCACGCTGAGGGTGGTCAGCGACGGCTGGAAGAGCAGTAGCAGGATGAGCGCCGTGACGAGCGACGACTCGGTGTGCGGTCGGACGCGGAAGACCAGCGCGAACAGCCGATTGCTGACGAGCGTCGCGACGACGACCGCCGCGCCGTTCGCCAGAATCGCGAGGGGCTCGTAGGCGATGAGCCCGGCGGCGCTCGTCACGAGGGCCGCCGCGACCACGACCAGCAGTGCGAGGAGCACGAGCCGGTACATGGTGACGCGGGCGGTGACGGAGTCGAGCCAGGTCGAGAGGCTCCGGGGCGATCGGCCGACCGACGCCCGGGCCGCGGAGGGCGAGGTGGCGGTCATGCGAAGAGCACCGCCTCGAACACGGGAGAGGCCTCGACGACCGGGCCGCGGAGGATCCTGAGCCCCTCGAACCGATCACCGACCCCCGCGGCTCGCAGCTCGTCGACTCCGCCGAAGAACAGCGCCGTCGCCAGACCGTCGGCCTCGAGCGCCGTCGGCGCCAGCGCCCAGGTGGCGAGAACGTCACGGGTCGGTTCGCCGGTGCGCGCGTCAAGGATGTGGTGGAGACCGTCACCCCAGGTGCGGCGGTTCGGCGCCGAAGCAGCCAGTGCGGCGTTGTCGAGTTCGATGACGCCGATGGCGAGCGACGGGTCGTCGGGGTGCTCCAGGGCGACCCGGGCCGGCGTGGCACCACGGTGCAGCAGGTCTCCCCCGGCATCGACGACGTACTCGTCGACCCCGAAAGACCGAAGGATCCCGGCCACCAGATCGACGAGGTAGCCCTTGCCGGCCGCCCCGATGTCGAGCATCACGGGCTCGCGGGTGGTGAGCACCCGACCGTCCCAGGTCGCTGCGTCGCTCCAGACGGGAACGCCCACCGGGTCGGCCGACGCGACCAGCGAGTAGGCGGCGTCGTAGCCGAGACCCTCGAGGCGGCGCCCCACCAGGGGGTTGACGCTGCCGTCGGTCGCGCGGTCGAGCCGGGCGTAGAGGTCGAGCAAGGGCGCAGCATCGGCCGGAAGGACGTACTGCCCCGGAGTGCGGGCGATCGCGCTCACCAGCGAGTCGGCACGGAAACGCGACCAGTCGCGGTCGAACCGCTCGATACGCTCGGCGACCGCGCGGCGCACGTCAGCGGGGAGCGCGCGGTCGGTCGTGATGCTCCACACGGTGCCGATGGCCTTGAAGCGATGCTGGCCGGGCACGTCGAGAACGGCCGAAGTCTCGAGCGCCTCGAGCACGGCCGGTGCCTCCGGCACGTCAGGCCTTGGCATCGGTCTTGATCTTGCCGAGGGCGTCGGCGAAACCCTGGCTGGTGAGCGATGAACCCGCCACGTTGGTGACGTTGAGGTCGTCGATCTTCTTGCCGACGACTGCATCGCCGATGCCGCCGATGAACTTGTTCTGGTACTGAGTCGCGGTGGGATCGGCCTTGACCGTCTTCACGGTGACGGCCTTGACCGCGTCGCTCGCGATCACGAGGTTCACGCTGATGACCTCTTTGCCACCGGGCGACGAGTAGGTGCCCTGCTCGGTGTACGAGCCGTCCTTGTAAGCGCCGGATGTGGTGGTCGTGCCGCTCGTCGCGCCAGAACCGGCCGCGGGCGTGGTGGTGGTGGCGGCCGGGGCGGATCCTGCGGTTCCTGATCCGGCGTCGGCGGTGCCGCTGCTGGCGCATCCGGCGAGCACGCCGATCGCCGAGAGGCCGGTCATGGTCAGAAGTGCTGCTCGGGTACGGGGGGCCATCGGGGTCTCTTCTCGTCTGGGGCGGAACTGCTGTCACCCGTACGACGAGGTAGCGCACCGGAAGGTTCACGCGAGGCGGAATTTGGTTCGATTCCGAATTCGAAGGAGAAACCCGCGGCCGGCAACGTGGGCATCAGGATCCGGCGGGGTGCGTCGCGCGTTTCTCCTTCGAATTTGCAGAGGGCGCCGCCGTGTTACGCGGTGAGTCAGCGCGATTGGGCCTCGCCGGGAGCAGCGGGCAGGGTTGAGACCTCGGATCAGCACGAGACCAGTCCCCGCTCACACCGGGCTCCGCCGCCCCGCCCCGCATCGAAAGAGGCCCCCATGTCTGCACCCCAGCTCCCCGCCCGCGCGCGAAACCGCCGGCCGCTCGTGATCGGCATCATCGCGGCGATCGTCGTGATCGTCGTCGTGATCGTGCTCATCGTCGTGAACCGCTCGAACGCCGACGACAGTGCCTCGGGCGCCGCACCGAAGACCGTCTCGATCGGTGTCGTCGATGCCTCCGAGCCGTACTGGAAGACCTACTCGACCCTCGCCAAAGACAAGTACAACGTCACGATCAAGCTGGTGAACTTCTCCGACTACAGCCAGCCCAACCCGGCGCTCAGCCAGGGGCAGACCGACCTCAACGAGTTCCAGCACATCCAGTACCTGGCCAATTACAACGTGACCACCGGGAGCGACCTGCAGCCGATCGGCGCCACAGCCGTCTACCCGCTGCCGCTGTACTCGACGAAGTACTCCACGCCGTCCGAACTCCCCGAAGGTGCCAAGGTCGCGATCCCGAACGACGCCGTGAACGAGGCGCGCGGCCTCCTGGTACTCCAGGCCGCCGACCTGATCACGCTGAAAGACGGAGGCAACGCCTTCTCGACTGTGACCGACATCGAGACGAAGAAGGTCGACGTCACGGCCCTCGACGCTTCGCAGACCGCCAACGCCCTCAAGAGCAACTCCGTCGCCGCCGCCATCGTCAACCAGAACTTCGCCACTCAGGCCGGGTTCCAGAAAGACGAGGCGATCTTCAAAGACGACCCGTCGTCGACGAGCGCAGCTCCCTACGTCAACGTCTTCGTCGCCCAGAACAAAGACAAGAACAACTCCCTCTATCTCGACCTCGCGAAGCTGTACCACACGGCCAGCGTCGAGAAGGGGGTCCAGGAAGCCAACAACGACACTGCGGTGTTCCGCGACACCTCCGCCGCCGACCTGCAGAAGGAGCTCGCCACAGTCGAGTCCGACGCGAAAGCAGCAGCGAAGTAGTGACGTCTGCGGTTTCGACTCCGCTCGTCCGGCTCGAGGGTGTCAGCAAGGTCTACGACACCCCGGCCGGGCGGCGCACCGCGGTCGACAACGTCTCGCTCACGGTCAACGAGGGCGAGATCGTCGGCGTCATCGGCTACTCCGGCGCCGGCAAATCGACGCTGGTGCGGTTGATCAACGCGCTCGAGCTCCCCACGAGCGGCCGGGTGTTCGTCGGCGACAGCGAGCTGACCGCCCTGCCCGAGCGGTCGCTCCGCGCGGTGCGCCAGGGCATCGGCATGATCTTCCAGCAGTTCAACCTGTTCCGCTCGCGCACGGTCGCCGGCAACGTGGCGTACCCGCTGCGCGTGGCCGGCCTCGGCAAGGCCGAGCGCGATGCCCGCACCGCCGAGCTCCTCGACTTCGTCGGGCTACTCGACCGTGCCCACAGCTACCCCGAACAGCTCTCGGGCGGCCAGAAGCAACGCGTCGGCATCGCACGTGCTCTCGCTACCAACCCCCGACTGCTCCTCGCCGATGAAGCGACCAGCGCCCTCGACCCCGAGACCACCGCCGACGTGCTCGCGCTGCTGAAGAAGGTCAATCGCGATCTCGGCGTGACGATCATCGTCATCACCCACGAGATGGACGCCATCCGCGCCATCGCCGACCGCGTCGCCGTTATGGACTCCGGCCGCATCGTCGAGAGCGGACCGGTCTACGACGTGTTCTCGAAGCCGACGACGCCCGCCGCCGCCCGCTTCGTCCGGTCGGTCTTGCAAGACCGCCCCTCGCCCGAGACACTGACGCGCCTTCGGCAGAACCACGACGGCAGGATCGCGACGGTGCAGGTCGCCGAGATTCCCGGATTCATCGGGGTGGTCACCTCCGCATTCACGGGCCAGGAGGTCGCCGCCGACCTCATCTTCGGCGGAATCAGCGAATTGCAGCAGCGACCCGTCGGCGCCCTGACCTACGAGCTCAGAGGTGACGACGCACGGATCGACGCGGCCCTCGCCGACCTCACCGCACGCGGCATCGACTGGATCGAGGAGAACTGATGGACTTCTTCCTCAGCAACACCGACGTCTTCATCACGGCGATCGGCCAGACCCTGTTCATGGTGGTCGTGTCGATCGTGGTCGCCGGGATCCTCGGTCTCGCCCTCGGTATCGGCCTCTACGTGTTCCGCCCCGGAAACCTGCTGTCGAACCGCGCGATCTTCACCGTGCTCAACGTCGTCGTGAACATCGTGCGGCCGATCCCGTTCGTGATCTTCATCGCCGCGATTCAGCCGCTCACGACCCAGGTCGTCGGCACCACGATCGGGCCGAACGCCGCGGCCTTCGCACTGTCGCTCGCCGCCGCCTTCGCCGTGTCGCGGATCGTCGAGCAGAGCCTCGTCGGCATCGACCCCGGCGTGATCGAGGCCGCCCGCGCGGTCGGCGCCGGGCCGGTGCGGATCATCTTCACCGTGCTGATCCCGGAGGGGCTCGGGCCGCTGATCCTCGGCTACACGTTCATCTTCGTGGGCATCGTCGACATGAGCGCGCAGGCCGGGATCCTCGGCGGCGGCGGGCTCGGCGACTTCGCCGTGGCCTACGGTTCGCAGCGCTACAACTGGCCGGTCGTGTACATCACGGTGGCGGTGATCGTCGTAATCGTGCAGCTCGGGCAGTTCGCCGGGAACGCGCTGGCTCGGAAGGCGCTGCGCCGCTGACCTCGGGCTGCTCCCCCTCGGGTTGCTCCCCCTCGGGCTGCTTCCTTCGGGCTGTTCCCGCTCGGGCTGCTCCCCCTCGGGCTGCTCCCGAATTTGAAGGAGATCCGTGCTGCAGACCCCGGCGGATCCTGATGTTTGTGTTCCTGGGCGCGGGTTTCTCCTTCGAATTTGCACGTGCGGGCGGCTGGCGGGCTGGAGCCAGCTCTCGGGCGGCACCCAGGCGAGCGACTACCGTCGACCGCCGATCCACTCGAAAGGACACCCACGTGACCACCGTCGCCATCATCGGAGCCGGCCCGGGGCTTGGAGCAGCGGTCGCCCGCCGCTTCGGCCGCGAAGGCTTCTCCATCGCCCTCATCTCGCGCAACCAGAGCCGTCTCGACGACCTCGCCGCCACGCTGACGTCGGAGGGACTCACCGCGCAGGGATTCGCTGCCAACGTCCGCGACACCGCGTCGCTTCAGGCGGCGCTCGTCAATGCCACCGAGCAGCTCGGGCCAATCGAGGTGCTCCAGTACAGCCCGCTTCCGGCCAAGGAGTACATGCGCCCCACGCTCGAGACGGTCGCCGACGATCTCGTCGGGCCGATCGAGTTCTCGGTCTACGGGCCGGTGACGGCGGCTCGGCAGGTGCTGCCCGGCATGCGAGCGCTCAAGGGCGGCACGATGATCTTCGTGAACGGCGCCAGCGCAGTGCGTCCGCGCGACGCCGTCACCGGCACATCGGTCGCGTTCGCCGCTGAAAGCGCCTACGTCGAGCTGTTGCACGAAGCCGTCGCTCCCGAGAACATCCACGTCGCTCAGCTGATCATCCCCCGCGGGATCGGCGGCGGCGAGCCCTCGCACGAGCCGAACGCGATCGCCGACACGATCTGGGGGCTGCACTCCGAGCGGGGTGAGTTTCGCACCTACGTCGCTCCCCTCGATTGACGCTTCGCGCGGGGGCGCTGCCGAATTCGAAGGAGAAACCATGGGGCGACCCCCGCCGATCGGCATGAATCGGCAGGCCGACGCGCGTTTTTCCTTCAAATTTGCACGGGCCGGGCTATAAGGGGGCACTGCCGCTCAGTGCCGGTGCGGAAGCTCCCACGCGGGCAGCGGATCGTCGAACCGTGCCCAGAGCATCGGGCCGCCGAGCAGCTCGTCCGGCGTGAGTAGACAGCGTCCGAGTTTGGCGGTCAGCGCAGTGGCGTCGAGGTCGCGTCCGTAGAACACGAGCTCCTGCCCAAGCGGCGCGTCCGAATCCCAGCTGTCGATCGTAGTGGGATCGAGGGAGAACACGTCACCGGCCGAAGCCCAGGATCCGACGGCGAACGGCCTCGAGGCCAGTCGCGCTAGTCCGCGTGAGCGCAGGATCGATCGGGGTCGCTGCCCGAATTCCGCGGCGACCGCCTCGGCCAACCGCCCTGGGTGAAACGGCAGCGGCTCGCGAAAGACGACCGCGTCGATGCCGGTTGAGGCCCGCCCGAGCAAGTTGCCGTCGGAGAGCTCGCGTTGCCAGCCGAGGTTCTGCGCCAGCAGCGCTGCCACCCCCGGCACGACGGCCGCCGCCGGACGCCGAGCCTGGGTCGCGCGTTCGACCGGGACGATGCGGGCCACGACGTTCAGTCGCCGCAGCAGGCCGAGCGTCTCGTTCAGGAGCGACGGCGAAACACCGCCCGTATCGGTGACCACCAGCAGGGTCGCGTATTCGATCTGCGCTGCCAGGCGCTCGGCGGTGTCGTAGTCGGGGCGTGCCGGATCCTCGTCCCTCTCCGCGAAGAGCCACGCGCGAACGTCGAGGAGCGAGACCACCGTGACGATGTCGCGCACGAGCACCGGAGCCTCGTCCGGTTCGCGCGCGTCGCAGACGGCTCCGACGACGAGTCCGACCTCGAGGGGATCCGCCCGCGACGGGAGGTGCACGACGATGTCGCCGCAGAGGCCGTGGTCGACCTGGCTGAGCAGGTCGTCGATCAGGTCAGCGGCAAAAGCCGCGCTGTCGGCGGGGATGTCGGCGACAGGGCTCTCGTCGGGGAGGTCAGACCCGATCTCGGCGACGCTGTCGGCGACGTCGACACTCGCCCCGGTGAATGCCCGGGCGAGGTCACCCGCCGCCCGAGGTCGCAACGAGCTCAGGAGCGTGAGGTGAAGAGGGCGAACTGTGCGCATACCAGTCACCTTAAGTGATAATGGTTATCACTTAGCCATTTCACCGAAGGGAACACCATGAAGGTCCGCAACTCGCTCGCGTCGCTCAAGAAGCTGCCCGGAGCGCAGGTCGTCCGCCGTCGCGGACGGACGTTCGTCATCAACAAGCTGAACCCGCGCGGCAAAGGACGTCAGGGCTAGGAGCAGACTCGGTATCGGGCGACATCACGGTCGCCCAAGAAGCACACCGGGAGGCACCGTGTCCGAATACAGCTATCAGGGCCCAGCAGACATCGACCGCGCTATCGGATTCTTCGTTGC
Organism: Frondihabitans sp. VKM Ac-2883; assembly: GCF_015350875.1. Classification (NCBI taxonomy): domain Bacteria; kingdom Bacillati; phylum Actinomycetota; class Actinomycetes; order Micrococcales; family Microbacteriaceae; genus Frondihabitans; species Frondihabitans sp. VKM Ac-2883. Next base: position 87,034 of record NZ_JADKSF010000006.1, read on the forward strand.
ACTCGACGACGCCCAGCGCAATGCCCTTGAGGTACTGCAGATCGACCAGGTGCTCGATGAGCTTCAGGGCGAATACACGAAGGCAACAGCGGACTCGTCGTACCGGCCGAGCGACGACTTTCTCGCCCGGCTCAGCGGCTACCTCGAGCGAGCCGACGACTGGGACGCCTCGGTCGCCTAGGGCTTAACCACGTCGATCCAAGGAATTCCCGTTCCATCGCCTGCGATGAGGGGAACGGGAATCCTTGGATCAATTCGTGTCGGGCGGATCTACTTCGCGAGGAAGGCCAACACGTGCTCGTTCCACTCGTCTTTGTGGCTCACGGTGACACCGTGGGGAGCGCCCTCGATGACGACGAGCTCGCTGTTCGCAACAGCCTCGTGAGTGCGCTTGCCGCTCACCTCGAACGGGACGATGGCGTCCGAGTCTCCGTGGATGACGAGCGTCGGCACGTCGATCTTGGTGAGGTCGTCGCGGAAGTCCGTCGTGGCGAAGGCAACGGTGCAGTCGAGGGTGCCCTTCGGCGAAGCCAGCTCGGCGATCGCCAGGTTGTAGGCGACCTGCTCGTCGCTTACGAGCGGCTTGTTGATCAGCGACGGCTTGCCGGCCGTGAAGAACATCTTGACGAACTCGTTGAGGAATTTGGGTCGATCGCCGACGATGCCATCGTGGAACCACGCGGCGAGGTCGTCGTCGACGCCACCCTCGGGGTTGTCGCTCGCCTTGTAGAGGTACGGCGGCACGGCGCTGGCGAAGACCAGCTTGGCGATACGCTCGGTGCCGTAGAGGCTGACGAAGCGGGCCAGCTCGCCTCCACCCATCGAGAAGCCGATAAGGGTGACGTCCTGCAGGTCGAGCTCGTCGAGCACAGCCTTGAGGTCGGCGGCGAAGGTGTCGTAGTCGTAGCCGTTCCATGGCTGCGACGACTGGCCGAAACCGCGGCGGTCGTAGGTGATGACGCGGTGGCCGGCCTCGACGAGGGCGGGAACCTGGCCCTCCCACGAGCGACCGCTCAGCGGCCAACCGTGGATGAGGACGACGGGCTTGCCCTGGCCGTAGTCCTCGTAGTGGAGTTCGACGGCGGAGCCGGAAGACTGGGGAACGGTGACGAAAGGCATGGAATGCTCCTTCTCATGTCGGGATTGGGACTTCTGACGGTACGCCGCGCGGAATCCTGCCCTCGGATGCGATGCGCAGGGTTGTCCCCCGGGCCGGCTTGAAGGTGCGCCTCCCGGAGCGGCTCGGGGCCGACCGGGGCCAAGCCGGGCACAGCAGAACACCCCGCTCGCGCCCTACCCCCAGCCGCCGAGGTACGCCTCGACGTCAACGGCCGCAGGGTCGAGCGCCGTGACGCCGGGCAGCACGACCGACGCACGCTCGAACAGGTCGTCCCGACCCCAGCGAGAGGCCCGGGCAGCGGCCCGCGTCGACCGCACGACACAGAGCGGCTCGCCGTCGTCGGCATCCACGACCTCCAGCGATCCGAGCGACTCGACGCCGAGCCGGACGACGGCCTCGGCAAGCGCGGAGCCCCTGACTCGGAGGGGGCGGAGGACGTCGACGAGGATCCTGCACTTCGCACTCGACGAACCGTCCCCGGGCAACCCGGCCAGCGGCAAGGCCTCGGCTAGCGAGTCGAGCGTGACGAACCACGCGGCATCCCACCCGGTGACTCCCTCAGGCACAGTGACGGCATCGGGCACGGACACGAGCACATCGGCGAACCGCCCGGGCAGCCCGCGTGGCCCCGACCCCGGCACCGGGATCAGCTCTGCGAGCCGCACTGACTCCTCGTTCTTGCGCGCGAGCGCGGCTTCGGGGCGCCCCGACCACTCGGGTCCGTCGTGCCAGGCGGTCGCCGTCGGCACGTGGGCGAGAACGGCGCCGGCGAGCCAGGCGCGGTAGGCCCACTCCCAGTCCTCTCCCCCATAGCGGTCGAATGATTCGTCGAAGCCGCCGCTGGCATCGAACAGCTCGGCGCTGCAGGCGACGACGGCGCCGATCACGAAGCGGTACGAGCGGTCATCGGCGTCGAGCAGGTTGCGGCTGCGGGCGTAGGCGTCGTCGAGCCAGCGCGGGGCGGGCAGCGCGGTCAGCGGTGCAACGACTTCGATGCGTGCGTCGGCGTCGACCTCGTCGAACACGGCATGCAGGCGGCGTCCGACCGTCACGACGTCGGGTGCGAGCGCCGGAAGCCTCGTCAACTCGATCAGATACGACGGCTCGGGCGCGGTATCGGCATCGAGAAAGCACAGGATCCGGCCCGACGCCCGAGCCACCCCCGCATTCCGAGCGGCTGCGAGCCGGAACCCGCGGTCCTCCTGCACGATGAGGATGACTCCGTCCGGCACAGTCGGCGGCGTGATCGACCCATCGTCGACCACGATGATCTCGAGCCGCTCGGGCGGGTGGTCCTGTCGCTTCAGCGCGAGGAGTGTCCGGTCGAGCTGGCTCTGCTGCTCGTAGTGGGCGATGATCACCGAGATGAGGGGTGGCTCGTCCGGTCGCACGCCGTCGAGACGGTCCCACTCGTTCCGCGGCAGAGCGATACCCAAGGGCCTGGAAGCCGCGGCGTTCGTCACCACGCGATGCTCTCCCACCAGGTGAGGTATGAGGCGGCGGCGTCATCGAGCGTCGGCCCGATGGGGTGGCCCGGGTAGAGGAACGTGGACGCCGGATCCTGATGTCTCGCCTGTATCGCGTCGGCCAGGTCGTCGAGGGCGGTCAGATGCAGGGTTCCGGGGCGCAGTGCGGCCATCTCGCGGGTGTAGCGGGTGTCGACCACTATTGGTCTCCGCCCCTGCTCGGCCCAATCGAGGAGCGAGCGGGACGCCGAGTAGTGCCGGTGCGCGACCAGGGGGATGCCCGCGGTGAGGCAACGAGCACGGTACTCGGCGGGTTCGAGGTAGCCGGTGACCGTGAAGTCGACGCCGAGTTCGGTGGCTCGGGCCGCGAACCGGTCGGCTTCGACCTCGTGGCCTGGCGAGATTCCACCGAGGGCCGTGACAGATGCCGACGCGCCGGTGCGCGCCGACACGAGGGCCGCCGCCTCGATCGCGTCCTCGTGCCCCTTACCCGGGTAGACGTAGCCGGCGAGGAGCACTTCGATAGCGCCCGGTGTCGGAGGGACTGTCGGGGTAGGAGGCGACAGGGGGTGACGGGTACCCAGCGGGATCACGGCCACCCGGAGGTCGGCACCGAGATGCTCGTGCACGAGCAACTCTTCGTGGTGGCTGTTGACCACCACGCCGGCCGCTGCGTCGGCAATCGCCCGATAGGCCGTCGACCTCCGGGCCACGTTGCGCTCGCCGTCGGAGGCCTGAGGAACATCGTGGAGTGTGACCGTGACCCGTCCGGCCCCGAGGAGGCGCACTACGCGGGCGGTCGCCTCCTCTAGCGTGGCGCCGTAGAGACCATCGGTGACGTGCAGGTGAACGCGGTTATAGCGACGGATGAGCGCCTCGGCGTCGTCAGCCGAGTCGACATGGTGGATGTCTTCACCCGTCAGAAGGCGAGCCACCGCCTCCGCCGTTTCTCGGGCGTATTCCGTGACCCCGTGGTGGAGTGGGCCGACAAGGATCTGGGCGGGAGGTGAAGTAGACACTCGGGCGAACATTGCACGGCCACTGGCCCTTCGTCAAGGGGGTAGACAAAGAAGATCCGAATTCACATTCACTGCGTAGCGTGCACAGAGTGCCTACCGGGCGTGCCGACTCGACCCCTATGGAGCCCCTATGACGCAGACCCTCTGCGTCGCTTCCGTACCCGCAGGTCATCCCTACGTCGCTCGTGCTTTGGCAGCCCCGATCGGTAGTCCAGTGCGGGTTCGGGTTCTGCCGGATCCCCAGCCCGTGGGTGCACCGGCGGGCCAGTGGTGGCCGCCCGCGATCGTCGGTTCCGGGTGGATCGACTCGCACCGCGCCGACGCCGACCTGCTGCACCTCCACTTCGGCCTGGAGTCGTTCACCGTCGTCGAACTCGTCGCCGCAGTGGATGCCGCTCACGACGCGGGCTGGCCGGTCGTCTACACCGTGCACGATCTCGAGAATCCCCAGCTGGTCGACCAGGCACCCCACGTCCGACAGCTCGACGCGCTACTTCCCCGCGTCGACGCTGTGGTGACCCTCACTCCCGGCGCTGCGAGAGAGATCTCAGAGCGTTGGGGCCGGACGGCCCTCGTGCTCCCCCACCCGCGCCTCCTGCCCGACGATGTCGAACCGCCCCGCGGTCTCGCGCACGACCTTCCCGTGATCGGAGTCCATCTGAAAGACCTGCGCCCGAGCGTTGATGGGGCCGCCTCCGTGCGAATCCTCCTCGGCGCGCTCGACATCCTCCGAGACCGGGGTGTCAGCACCACCGGTGAAGTCCGCCTGCACCGGCGTGTGCGCGACGACGAGCAGCGAGAGCAGATCCGTCTTCTCTGCGCGGAGCGCTCCGACGTCGTGCTGATCGAACACGACCGCCTCGACGACGAGGCTCTCGCGGATGCCCTCGCGCACCTCGACGTGTGCGTGCTGCCGTATCACTCGGGCACCCACTCGGGCTGGCTCGAACTCTGCTGGGATCTCGGCGTCGCCGTCGCCGTGCCCGACGTCGGGTACCTCCGCGAGCAGCACGACGACGAAGCGACGATCGCGGGCTTCTCGCGGCAGGGCCTCGACGACGATCGTGTCGAATCGCTGGCCGGCGCAATCGCGCGTCTCCTCGACTCGGCTCCCGAGCCCGGCAGCGAGGCGCGTCACGATCTGGCCGTTCGTCGCCTTGAAGAGCGCACCACGACCGACGAGATGACGGCGCGCGCCCACGCCGACCTCTACTCCGATCTTCTGGCCGAACGATCGTGACGGTGGCTCTGCGCATCATCATGATCGCCCCCCTGCGCTTTCCGATCCACGCTCCCTTCGCGGGAGGCCTGGAATCGGCCGTCTGGAACGAGATCCGACTGCTTCGTGCCCGCGGGCACCGGGTCGAACTGATCGCAACCGAAGGATCCGACTACCTCGAGGGCGGCCCGCGCGAGTTCGTGCTGCCCGCGGTCGACTGGCACGGCGACCCCGCAGCCGCTGACGACACCTACCCGCCGGGGTACCTCGGCCGCGCCCTGCCCGCTCTCGACCGCGCTCTCGCCGTGGTGGCCGAGCGCGCCGCGGCCGGCGACATCGACATCGTCGTCAACCACTGCCTGCACGGCCTTCCCCTCGCCCGCGCCGGAGAGATCGGCGTGCCGATGGTGTCCACTCTCCACACGCCCATCGTGCCGGAGCTCGTCGCCTCGCACGCCACCGGTCGGGGGCGCGGCAGCCGGTTCCTCGCGGTAAGCGGACACACGTCTCGCACCTGGTCGGTCGAGGGCGTCCACTCGGAGGTCTTGCACAACGGCGTCGACACCGACGTGTGGCCCCGGGGCGACGGCGGAGAAGGCCTGGTCTGGTTCGGCCGGATCAACCACGAGAAGGCACCTCACCTCGCTCTGCAGGCCGCTCACCTGATGGGGCGCCCGCTGACCATCGCCGGGCGGATCGGCGATCAGACGTACTTCGACGAGGAGGTCGCTCCCCTCCTCGACGGCGACCGGCAGTACGTGGGACCGCTCGGTACGACCGAGCTCGCGAGCCTCGTTCGTCGGAGTGCGTGCGCCCTGACGACGCCGCTGTGGGAAGAGCCCTTCGGCCTGGTCACCCCGGAGGCACTCCTCTCGGGAACCCCCGTCGCCGCATTCGCGATCGGCGGCATCACCGAGCTCGCCGTCGGGTCGATCGGACTCACGACGGTTCCGGTCGGCGACGTCGCCGCTCTCGCCGCAGCCGCGACCGCACTCATCGCCCAGAGCGACGCCGACCCCGCGTTCCGGGCGATGGTGAGTCACGCCGCCGCCCTGCGATTCTCGCTCTCCAGTCGCATCGTGGCCCTCGAGCGGATCTTCGCCGAGGCTATCGCCGACGAAGCCCTCACGGAGAACGGTCGCCCGGACTACGGCAGCGACGACGACGACGACTCCGACAGCGGTGCTCTCGAGCGAGCATCCGCCGCATGAGCCGTCCGACCATCGGCTGGTACGTGCACCATCACGGCCACGGGCACATCACTCGGTTCCTCGCCATTCGGCCTCAGCTCGACGCCGACGTGATCTGCTTCAGCACTCTCGAAGCGCCGAGCCCGCTTCCCGATCGGACAACCTGGATCCAGCTCGACCGTGACGACCTGGCCGAGACCGACTCCGGCGGCAGCCTTTCCGAACCGGCAGACGCCGACCCCACCGCTACGGGTCTGCTGCACTGGGCTCCGCTCGGCCATCGCGGGCACCGCTCGCGGCTGGCCCGCATCGCGGCGGAGACCGTGAAGCGCCCCGTAGCCGCCTTCGTCGTCGATGTCTCAGCCGAGGTGACCCTGTTCGTGCGCCTGCTGGGAATCCCCGTGGTGCTCGTCGGGCAGCCCGGGCGTCGCACCGACGAGGCGCACAGGCTGGCGTTCCGGGCGGCCAGTCGGATCCTCGCCCCGTGGCCCGCGGGCGTCGTCACCCAGCCGGACTTCGGCGACGGCGTCGATGTCGTCCATACGGGCGGCATTTCTCGCTACGACGGCCGGCAGCCCCTGTCCGACGACACACGATCGGGAGTGCTGGTGATGCTCGGGTCGGGCGGCGGCGACGTCAGCGACGACGACCTGCGAGCCCTCGACGAGGCCCTGCCCGAGGAGACGATCACCGTGCTCGGGCCCGGACGCGACTGGCAGGACGACCCGTGGCAGGCGCTTTCGTCGGCCGAGATCGTCGTCTCGTGGGCCGGTCAGAACTCGATCGCCGACCTGGCCGCGGCCGGCGCGCGCGGCATCGTGATTCCGCAGCACCGCCCCTTCGACGAACAGGTCGAGATGGCAACTGCCCTCGAACACGCCGGACTCGCAGTCGTCGAGGGCGGCTGGCCCGAAGCGTGGCGGTGGCCGTCGGTGCTCGACCGGGCGCGAGCGCAGGATCCCACGTGGTCGGCCTGGCAGACGACCGGTGCGGCCGAGCGCGCCGCGGCTGCGATCCTCGACCTGGCACAGGAGTGGTCGCGGTGACGGCGTCGACGACTGATCCGGCGGTTCCATCCCCGCCACCCGCGATCGCCGTGGTGACGCTGGCCTCGGCAGCCCGGCGGGCCCACGTCGACAACCAGCTGGCGGTGGTCGGTCGGTCGAGCGAGGTACGCCGGATCCTCGTTTGGCTCGGCAATGACTCCCCCACCGGCATCGACGCCGACGTCGTGCTCTCTGTGCCGCCCGGGCCCGATGGCCTGCGCCTCGCCGCCGCCCGCAACGCCGGCGCCGATCGGGCCGTGGCAGACGGTGCCGGGCTCGTCGTCTTCCTCGATGCCGACTGCGTGCCGGATCCTTCGCTCTTCTCCGCCTACGCCGCCGCCTCGGCCACGCACCCGGAGGCCGTGCTGTGCGGGCCGGTGACGTACCTTCCGCCCGGCGTCGACTCCCTCGACCCGGCCGCCCTGGACCGGCACCGGTCGCCCCACGCGGCACGCCCGGCACCGCCGAAGGGCCAGGTCGTGCTGGCCCCGGCGGACGACTACCGCCTGTTCTGGTCGCTGTCGTTCGCGCTGACGTCGACCGCGTGGAGTACTGGGCCGCGGTTCGACGAGACGTTCGAGGGGTACGGCGGGGAAGACACCGACTTCGCCTACCGACTGCGATCGGCCGGGGTGCCACTGGCCTGGGTGGGCGGCGCCGACGCCTACCACCAGCATCACCCGACCACCTCGCCTCCGGTCGCGCACCTCGACGACATTCTTCGGAACGGTGCCCTGTTCGCGCGCACCTGGGGCGAGTGGCCGATGCTCGGCTGGCTGGAGGCCTTCGAGCGTGACGGGCTCGTGCGGCGCACGGGAGCGGGCTGGGCTAGGCGCTAGGGGCGTCGTGGGGCGCTGAGCTCGAGGTTGATGTCGTCGGGATCCTGCAGCGACAGCACCACCTGGTTGAACGTCGGCAGGTCGGTGACCTCGCCGTGCTCGATGCCGGCCTCTGAAAGCCGTTCGGCCGCCCGGTGCAGGTCGTCGACGCTCTCCACCCGGAAGCTCACGTGGTCGAGCCCCACCCGGTTCGGATCAAAGGTATCGCCCGGCTTCGCCACCGGACGCAGGCCTAGCGTCTGCCCCTGGAACGTGAACGAGCAGCCGCCGTAGGTGCGCCACGGGTCGTCGTGAATGGTCGGGTCGTCGATCTGGTCGCTGAAGTCGCTGCCCGGTGCCATGCCAAACAGCTGCTCGTAGAAGGCCTTGCTGCGGTGGATGTCGGTGACGGTGAGGCGAACGTGGGCGAACCCGCTCGGCGTGACAATGGCGTCGTTCATGCTTTCCAGCTAAGCGCGACGCACCCTCGGATGGCCACGGCACCCCTGGCAGACGAGGGTTTCCTGGACACTCGGGGGTGCTTCGAGCGCGTCACCATGTACCCCTAGGGGCGCGCGCGGAGCACGGCCAGACCGAGGGCCTCGAGAAAGGTGCCCCACTCGGTGGGCGTCGTACGGCTGCTCCGCCGGATCGACGTCTCAGAGAACAGACTCGGCCGAGAACGCGGGCGCGCACCTATGAGAAGAAGGTCGAACGTGTCGCCGTTCCGCGACACGAGCACCTCGGAAACGGTGCTGAGAGCGATGCGCTGGAGGGGCGGTCGGTCGAGCTTCGACCGATACAGGAGCGTGTCGCCGACGAGCTCGACGTACCCCGTCACGCCGCGGACGACGAGAGTGGCGGCGGGTGCGGCCGGGGCTAATTCGGGTGATGAGGGAGCCGGTGACGACGAGGATCCGGCCCGCGTCCGATTGGTCCAGCTCGTGCCGTCCCACCACCGCTCGACCTCGGGGTCGGCGTCGGGGTACCAGCCCGCCGGTGCACCCGGCGGAGGAAGGTCGCTCACAAGTCTCGCCCCTTTCCGGCGACGCCGCCGTTACCTGATTGAGACACAGATGTTTGTGTTCAGGTGACGATACCGCTTACGATTGCCCACAGCTTGTGAGCGCTCACAACGACCGAATCGCCACCTTGACATTGGAGTCTTGCCATGACGACACTCGTCTTCACCTGAGACTCCTCGCGCTTCGCCCGCTCCGGTCCGGCCACCAGGCAGACCCGCGATCACACGCATCTCCACCTTCACCCGGGTCGCGCACCCCTGCGTTGCCCCATCTCGCAATCACAGATCACCACCTCCCGAACAACACCACACAACACAAAAGGAACAACATGAAGACAAAGAAGTTCTTCGTCGGCGTCGCAGCCATCGGACTCGCTTTCTCCCTCGCCGCCTGCTCCGGTGGTCGCGGCGGCTCCGGTAACACCGGTGGCGACGACAACAAAGGCGCCCTCGTCGGCGTCGCGATGCCCACCAAGGTCTCGGAGCGCTGGATCAAAGACGGCAACGCCGTCAAGAGCGACCTCGAGAAAAAGGGCTACAAGGTCGACCTCGAGTACGCCGACAACAAGATCCCCACCCAGGCGCAGCAGGTCAGCAACATGATCACCAAGGGTGCCAAAGTCCTCATCGTGGCCTCGATCGACGGTGGCTCGCTCAGCGACCAGCTCGACGCGGCGGCGAAGGCCGGCATCAAGGTCATCTCGTACGACCGCCTTCTCACGGGCAACAAGAACGTCGACTACTACGTCTCGTTCGACAACTACAAGGTCGGCGTCGACCAGGCCACCAGCCTTCTGACCGGACTCGGCGTCCTCGACGCCGACGGCAAGAAGACCGGCGACAAGAAGGGCCTCAACATCGAGCTCTTCGCCGGTAGCCCCGACGACAACAACGCCACGTTCTTCTTCAACGGCGCGATGGACACCCTCAAGCCCTACATCGCCGATGGCACGCTCATCGTCGGATCGGGCCAGACCGGCTTCACTCAGGCCGCAACCCTGCAGTGGGACCCGGCAACCGCCAAGGCGCGCATGCAGAACCTCATCGCGAAGTCGTACTCCGGCGGAAAGAACGTCGACGGCGTCCTCTCGCCCTACGACGGCATCTCGATCGGCATTATCTCGGCGCTCCAGGGCGCCGGCTACGGCACGTCGTCGAAGCCGCTCCCGGTCATCACCGGCCAGGACGCCGAGGCCGCTTCGGTCAAGTCGATCATCGCGGGTGAGCAGTACTCCACCATCTACAAAGACACGCGCCAGCTGGCGACCGAGTCCGTCACGATGGCCGACGACCTGCTGACCGGCAAGACCCCCGAGGTCAACGACACGAAGACGTACGACAACAAGGTCAAGGTCGTTCCGACCTTCCTGTTCCAGCCCACCGTCGTCACCAAGGACAACTACAAGAAGGTCCTGATCGACAGCGGTTACTACACCGAGGCCGACCTCAAGTAGGTCGCCCCGGGGCGAGGCGGGCCGCGCACTCCGCGGCCCGCCTCGCTCTTCTGCCCCACATCCCCACTCAGAACCCGAGCAAGGAGCCCCTGTGGCGAACACCATCCTCGAGATGCGTGAGATCACCAAGACCTTCCCCGGCGTCAAAGCCCTCCAAGACGTCACTCTGGAGGTCGAACGCGGCCAGGTCCACGCGATCTGCGGTGAAAACGGCGCCGGCAAGTCGACGCTCATGAAGGTGCTCTCCGGCGTCTACCCCGCCGGAAGCTTCGACGGCCAGATCCTCCTCGACGGCAAGCCCGTCGACTTCAAGAACATCAACGACTCCGAAGACGCGGGCGTCGTCATCATCCACCAGGAGCTGGCCCTCAGCCCGTTCCTGTCGATCGCCGAGAACATCTTCCTCGGCAACGAGCGAGCGAAGCGCGGCTTCATCGACTGGAACGACACCAACCTCGAGGCGGCGAAGCTGCTCGCCCGGGTTGGTCTGCGCGACAACCCCATCACGAAGATCGTCGATATCGGAGTCGGCAAGCAGCAGCTGGTCGAGATCGCGAAGGCGCTCTCCAAGAAGGTCAAGATCCTGATCCTCGACGAGCCGACCGCCGCGCTGAACGACGACGACTCGGCTCACCTGCTCGACCTCATCAAGAGCCTGCAGGGCCAGGGCATCACGTCGATCATCATCAGCCACAAGCTCAACGAGATCAAGGCGATCGCCGACAAGGTCACGATCATCCGCGATGGCAAGACCATCGAGACGCTCGACATGCACGGCGACGAGGTCTCCGAAGACCGAATCATCAAGGCGATGGTCGGCCGTGACCTCGAGAGCCGCTACCCCGACCACACGCCGAGCATCGGCGAAGAGCTGCTGCGGATCGAGGACTGGACAGTTCACCACCCTCTCGACGCCACCCGCGAGGTCGTTCACCACGCCAATCTCAACGTGCGCGCCGGTGAAATCGTCGGTATCGCCGGCCTCATGGGCGCCGGTCGCACCGAGCTCGCGATGAGCGTGTTCGGCCACAGCTACGGCACCAACATCTCGGGCACCGTCTACAAGCGGGGCACACCGATCAAGACGAACACCGTCTCGAATGCGATCGAGAACGGCCTGGCATACGCCACCGAAGACCGCAAACGGTACGGACTCAACCTGATCGACGACATCAAGCGGAACATCTCCGGTGCGGCGCTGAACAAGCTCGAGCACCTCGGCTTCGTCGATGCCTCGAAAGAGACGACCGTCGCCGATAAGTACCGCAAAGACATGAACATCAAGGCCCCTAACGTCTCGGTGCTCACCGGCAAGCTGTCGGGCGGCAACCAGCAGAAGGTCGTCCTCTCGAAGTGGATGTACTCGGATCCTGAGGTCCTCATCCTCGACGAGCCCACCCGCGGCATCGACGTCGGCGCGAAGTACGAGATCTACACGATCATCAACCGCCTCGCCGATCAGGGGAAGGGCGTCATCGTCATCTCCTCCGAGCTGCCCGAGCTTCTCGGCATCTGCGACCGCATCTACACGCTCTCGGAAGGGCGCATCACGGCGGACGTCCCCCGTGACCAGGCGACCCCCGAGTACCTCCTTAAATACATGACTCAAGAACGAGAGGCCCCGGTCAATGAGCGCGACATCTGACCTCAAATCCCCCCGCCAAGACCTGGTCCCCGGAAAGCAGCCCGGTCCGATCGGCTCTGCCGTCAGCTACCTGACCGGCCAGCTCCGTCAGATCGGCCTGTTCATCGCGCTGATCGTGATCGTGCTGTTCTTCCAGGTCGCAACCAACGGCATCACCCTCCGTCCGATCAACGTGTCGAACCTGGTGATCCAGAACAGCTACATCCTGATCCTCGCGATCGGCATGGTGATGATCATCATCGCCGGCCACATCGACCTCTCGGTCGGTTCGGTCGTCGCGTTCATCGGCGCCATGTCCGGTGTCATGATCACCCAGTGGGGTCTGCCCTGGTGGGCTGCGATCATCCTTTGTCTCATCCTCGGAGCCCTCGTCGGCGCCTGGCAGGGGTTCTGGGTGGCGTACTTCGGCATACCGGCGTTCATCGTCACCCTGGCCGGAATGCTCGCGTTCCGCGGAGCGGCGCAGATCGCCCTGCAGAACCAGCAGATCTCGCCCTTCCCGTCGCAGTTCCGCGCCCTCGGCTCGGGCTTCCTCCCGTCGATCGGTGAAAGCGGCTACGAGCCGCTGACCCTCATCATCGGCGCGGTGGCCGCGATCGCGATCATCCTGTCGGGTCTCCGCGGTCGTGCCGTGCGTCGCAAGTACGAACTCGAAGACGAACCGTTCCTGTGGTTCATCGTCAAGATGGCCTTCACCGTGGCGCTCGTCGTCTACGTGGCCTTCCTGCTCGCCAGCTACTCGGGAACCCCGATCGTCCTCGTCGTGCTCGGCGCGCTGGTGATCATCTACGCCTCGGTCATGCGCAACTCGGTCTTTGGCCGCCACACCTATGCGATCGGTGGCAACCTCCAGGCCGCCGCCCTCTCGGGTGTCAAGACGAAGCGCGTCACGTTCCTCCTGTTCGTCAACATGGGTGTCATCTCGGCTCTCGCCGGCCTGGTCTTCACCGGACAGCTGAACCTCGCCAGCCCGTCGGCCGGTACCGGCTTCGAGCTCGACGCCATCGCGGCCGTCTTCATCGGTGGCGCTGCCGTCACCGGTGGTATCGGAACCGTGCCGGGCGCCATCGTCGGTGGTCTGATCATCGGAATCCTCAACAACGGTATGTCGATCCTCGGCGTCGGAACCGAGTACCAGTCGCTCATCAAGGGACTCGTGCTCTTGGCCGCGGTCGCGTTCGACGTCTTCAACAAGCGCCGCGCCGCCTCGTCCATCAAGTAGCGAAGCGCACCACCCCCGTCTATCGGCCCCGAACGCTCGTCGTTCGGGGCCGATCGCCTTTCGTCGGACGACCCGACCCGAGATTCACCCGACACCCGTCGGCCAGCCCGATGTGAGCGATCACATGTCACCCGAAGGACACCCCGTGAAGGCACTCAAGACGCGACAGGCGACGATCTTCGACGTGGCGCGACTGGCCGGGGTCTCGCACCAAACCGTCTCGCGCGTACTGAACAACCTGCCGAACGTCCGCCCGACGACCCGCGAAAAAGTCGAGGTCGCCATCCGGCAGCTCAGCTACACCCCCTCCCCCGCGGCGCGGGCGCTGGTCACCCGACGCTCTGCCACCATCGCGGTCTTGAACACTGGGGCAGCCGACTTCGGTCCGGCGAGCATCGCGATCGGTCTGTGCGAGGCCGCGGGGCCCGCGAACTACACCGTGACGATGTCGAACTCGGGTGGGTCGGATCCTGAGTCCATTCGTTCCGTGATCGTGCAGTTCGTGCGACAGAACGTCGAGGCCATCGTCGTGATCGCTGCCCGCACCGCGAGTCTCGAGGCACTCTCGGGCATCGACCTCGACATCCCCCTGCTGACGATCGAGTCGGCCGGTCGGCCCGGGTTCCACAGCGTCTCGCTCGACCAGTACCGCGGTGCCCGCCTGGCGGTTCGGCACCTGATCGACCTCGGCCACACGCGCATCGAGCACGTGGCCGGGCCCTCTGACTCCCTCGACGCACTCGAGCGACTGCGCGGCTGGCGGGACGAGCTCGGTGAGGCCGGCATTGCGGCCCCGCGCCCCCTGCAGGGGTACTGGACACCCGACTCAGGATCCGACGCGGCCACAGAACTGCTCGCCCGGTCCGATCGCGGCACGGCCGTGTTCGTCGCCAACGACCAGATGGCACTCGGTTTCATGCACACGCTCGAGCGTGCCGGCATCCGCGTGCCCGACGACATCAGCGTGATCGGCTACGACGACATCCCCGAGGCCGCGTACTTCACTCCCCCGTTGACCACGATGAAGCAGGACTTCGACGCGCTGGGTCGCCAGATCATGGGGCATCTGCTCGAGGTGCTGCGGGATCCTTCCGCTCCGTCGCCGACCCGCTTCGTGCCGTCGCTCGTTGTGCGGGAGTCGGTGCGGGCGCTTCGATAGCATGTGGGTGGCTGCACGCGGGCTCGTTGGCGAGGTGACGCGAATCGGCCGACCTCGCGCGCCGCGGCGCTGTGACACTGGCCGATACACGCGAGGTCGCCGGGGTGAATCAGGTCAGGCCGCGGGCCCGGCAGGGGCCGGCGCCACGGGAACCACCCAGACATCGCCCACACCCTCGCCGGCGCCAACACCCGCGCGCACGACGGCCCCGGGCACGAGGCCGAGCTCCTCCGCCCGCACGAGCTCCGACGGGTCGGCGTCCGAGACGCGCACGACCCGGTACTCCCCGGGAGGCGCCACCGCCAGACGCAGGGCACCACCCGGCACGGCCGTCGCCCCCTCCCGCGACGGAATCGGATCGCCGTGCGGGTCAGCGACGGGCCGCCCGAGGAAGTCGTCGATCCGATCGATCAGCGTCGTCGACACAGCATGCTCGAGCCGCTCCGCCTCGTCGTGCACCTCGCTCCAGCCGTAGCCGAGGCTGGTGACGAGAAAGGTCTCGATCAGCCGGTGTCGCCGAACCATGTCGAGCGCGAAGGCGGTGCCGCGCGACGTGAGGCTGACCGGTCGATAGGGCTCGTAGTCGACGAGTCCCTGGGTTGCGAGCCGGCGCATCGTGTCGGTGACGTTGGCGGGAGTCGTGCCGAACCGCTCGGCGAGGCCCTTGGCCGAGATCGGCGGATCGCCCCACTCCGTCGCCGCCCAGATCGCCTTGACGTAGTCCTGGGCGACGGAGCTGATCGAATCGGTGTCCACGGCTGTCGACTCTACGGCCCGGCCACGGTCAACACGACGAGCACCACGTTGAGCAGGCCGATCAGCGCAGTGACGACCCAGGCGACGACGGTCAGGATCCGGTGGTTTGCAAACACCCCCATGATCGAGTGGTCGCTGGTGTACTTCACCAGCGGCACCAGCGCGAACGGGATGCCGATGCTCAGCAGAACCTGGCTGAGAACGAGCGCCCGGGTCGGCTCGAATCCCGTCGACAGGATCACCAGTGCCGGAATGAGGGTGACGACTCGGCGCACCAGGAGGGGGATTCGGAGGTGCAGCAGCCCCGCCATGATCGTGGAGCCGGCGTAGCACCCGACCGACGTCGAGGCGAGGCCGGACGCGAGGAGCCCGACACCGAAGATCACCCCGACGGCCGGGCCGAGGGCCGCCACCACCGCGGCGTGCGCCCCCTCGATCGTGTCGGTGCCGTCGACACCGCGAAGGCTCGAGGCGGCGAGCAGCAGCATGGCGACGTTGACCGTGCCGGCGAGCACGAGCGCGAGCACGACGTCCACGCGTGTCGCTTTGAGGAGCCGTCGGATCCTGGGCTCTTCGAGGGTGGCGCCGTGCCGGTCACGAGCGAGCCCCGAGTGCAGGTAGATGGCATGGGGCATCACCGTCGCCCCCAGCATGCTGGCGGCCAGCAGCACCGTCTGCGTGCCCTCGAAGCGCGGCACGATGCCGGCGGCCGCGTCGCTCCACGAGACCGGGCTGACGACGACCCCGGCGAGGAATCCGATCGCGATGATTGCGAGGAGCGCGATGATCACGAACTCGAACGGTCGCTGCCCTCGACGCGACTGGATCGACAGCAGCACCATCGAGACGACGCCGACAATCAGGCCGCCGAGGGGTAGCGGAAGGCCGAAGAGGATCTGCAGCGCGATGGCGCCGCCGATTACTTCGGCGAGGTCGGTGCCCGCGGCGATCACCTCGGCCTGCGCCCAGAAGAGGAGTCGTCGCCGTCGAGGCAGTCGCTCCCCCAGCAGCTCGGGCAGGCTGCGGCCGGTGACGAGACCGAGCTTCGCCGACAGGTACTGGATGATCACGGCCATCACGTTCGCGGCGACGAGCACCCAGACGAGCAGGTAGCCATACGAGGCACCGGCGGTGAGGTTCGCGGCGACATTGCCGGGGTCGACGTAGGCGATCGCGGCGACGAACGCGGGGCCGAGCAGCCACAGCAGTCGGGCCTCGGGGCGCGCACCGGGCTTCGGGCCGCGCTCGCGCGCCAGGGTCATCGTCTCGGGGTCGCTCACGAAAGTTAAGCTAACTTAAACTGTCGGCGTCCGTCCACCTCGGCGCCGCCGAGGTTGTCAGTGCGAGACGCGCGACAGGAACTCCTTCAAAGCGGGGTGCTGCGGCGAGTCGAGCAGCTCGGCGGGCGGGCCCTGCTCGACGACCTCCCCGAGATGCAAGAAGACGATGCGGTCGGCGACCTTCCGGGCGAACGACATCTCGTGCGTCGTCATCAGAATGGTCGAGCCCTGCTCTTTGAGCTCGGTCACCAGGTCGAGCACTTCGCCCACGAGCAGCGGGTCAAGAGCGCTCGTCACCTCGTCGAGCAGCAGCAGCTCGGGGTTCGTGGCGATAGCGCGCACGATCGCGACCCGCTGCTGCTGGCCGCCCGAGAGGCGGTCCGGATACGACGAAGCGAAGGATCCGAGACCGACCCGCTCCAGCAATCGCCTGGCCTCCGTCTCGGCCGCGGCCCTCGCCATGCCGTGCACCTTGCGCGCCGCGAGCGTGACATTGGCCAACACGGTGAGGTGCGGAAAGAGGTTGAACTGCTGGAAGACGACGCCGATGCGCGACCTCGTGCGGTCGACGTCGATGCGGGGGTCGCTGATGTCGGCCCCCTGGAGCAGGATCTGGCCGTCATCGATGGATTCGAGCAGATTCGCGGTCTTGAGGAGCGTGGATTTGCCGGATCCTGAGGCTCCGATCACGACGATCACCTCGTGCGCGTGCAGCGTCAGATCGATTCCGCGGAGCACGGCGACGTCGCCAAACGACTTGCGGATGCCGCGAAGCTCAAGGACGGGGGCGGGTGTGCCGGATCCTGATGTCCCGTCGTCGCGGCTCTGGTTCTGGTGACTCTGGGTGTCGGGGCTCATACGGCACCGCCGATCTGCTCGCGGCGCTGCTGGCGTCTCGCTAGGCCGTCCGTCAGGCGGATCAACGGCAGGCTGATCAGCACGAACAGGAGCCCCGCGACGAAGTACGGCGTGAAGTTGAAGGTCTCGGCCTGCGCGATGTTGGCCGCGCGGACCGCGTCGACCGCCCCGAGGATCGACACCAGACCGACGTCTTTCTGCATCGAGACGAAGTCGTTCATGAGCGCGGGCGTGACCTTGCGAAGCCCCTGCGGCAGCACGACCAGGCGGAGCGTCTGAGCGTGCGAGAGCCCCAGCGACCGGGCCGCAAGACGCTGCGACGGGTGAACCGCCTCCATGCCGGCACGGAGCACCTCGGCCACGTACGACGAGTAGGTGACGATGATCGCGACCGTGCCCCACACCTCGGCCGGGAGCCGCGGAAAGATGCCGAGCCCCGGGATTCCGTAGCCGACGAGATAGAGCACGATGATCAGCGGCAGACCGCGAAAGAGGTCGGTGTAGCCGGTGGCGACGACCCGCAGCGGGAAGAACACCGGGCTGCGAAGACCGCGGATCACGGCGAGGAGCGTGGCGAAGAGCGCCACGCCGATGCTCGCGAAGAAGAGGATCCGCACGTTGAGCCACAAGCCCTGCAGGATGCTCGGGAACGTGTCGACCGCCACGCCCGGATCGAAGAACGACTGCTGCACCGTCGCCCAGCCCGGGGTGTTGACGACACCAACCCAGACGAGCGCCACGACGACCACGGTCGACACGATGCTCACCAGGATCGACTGGCGCCCTCGCCGCGACCGGTAGAGACGCCGCTCGACCTCGATTTGAGACGGAGGCGCCGCTACGACGGCGGCGCCATCGCCCGCTGTCACTTGAGGATCGGCACGTCGACCTCGGTCGACAGCCACTTCTTCGTCAGGGCCTCCAACGTGCCGTCGCTTTTCAGCGTGTCGACCGCGGTCTTCACCTTGTTAGTGAGCGCCGATCCCTTGGGCAGGACGATGCCGAACTTGTCGCCGTTACCGTCGTCGGCGAACTGGCCAATGATCTTGCCGTCGTCGAGCTGGGCGGACGACATGTAGAACGCGGTGGGGAGGTCGGTGACGACAGCATCGATCTGACCGGACTTCAGCGCCAGCACGGCGTCGTCGTTCGAGTTGAACACCTGCGGGGTCGTGCCGAGCTCGTCTTTGGCGACGGTGAGGCTCGTCGTGCCGGTCGCGACGCCGACCTTGAGGCCCTTGAGGCCGGCGATGTCGGTGACGCCCGCGGCGGCGGACTTGCTCGTCGTGACGACGGCCTGCGTGGTCGTGTAGTAGGCCGGAGAGAAGTCGACGGCCTTCTCGCGCTGAGCGGTGATCGAGAACTGCTGGATGTTGAGATCCCAGTCTTTCGCCCCGGGCGCAATGGCCGAGTCGAAGGTGGTGCGCGTCCACACCACGTCGGACTTCTTGTAGCCGAGCTCGTCGGCGACCGCGTAGGCGACGGCCGACTCGAACCCCTTGCCCGACTCGGGCTTGTTGTCGTCGATCCAAGGCGAGTAGGCGGGCTGGCCGGTCGCGATCGTCAGCTTGCCGTCGGTGACGGTGTCGCTGCTGCCATTGCCACCGTTGCCGGTGCCGCCGCTCGAGCAGGCGGTGAGGGCCACGGCCGCGAGAAGCGCTGCGGCACCGGCGAGGGCCGCGGTGCGGCGGCTGACGCGGCGCGGGGTGCGGGGGCTGGAACGGGGGCTGAGTCGGGTCACGGGAGGGCCTTCGGTCAGGGGGTGAAGTCTGGATAGTACCGTCCCGCACCCCACGCGTGTGACGGTCGCGTCATAGAGCGTCTCGGATGGCGGGTGCCGGACGTGTGCCGCGAGATGGCCTTATCAACGGCTTCTGCCGGTGCTCCCCGCAGATTCGGCCATCTCGCGGGGGTCGGCCCCGCCGTGGTGCTACTCCCCACGACCGGGCACGCCTCGACCCTTGCCATACTGATGCCATGCCCGAGCCGGATGCCGCCGCACCATACGACGAGACCGACACCCGCACGGACGCCACCCGAAAGACCGACACCGACTTTTCCTCGGCCGCGGTCCGTCGCTTTGCTCGGGCGACGAACCAGGTCATCGCCGGAAAGACCTTCAGGATCCGCGCAACCGCCCCCGCACTCGACCGACTCCTGCGCGATCTCGGCGCCCGACCGGCCGCCGCGGGGCACGACGCCGATCTCGACTGGCTCGCGGCCATCGACCACGACGCCGAGCCGACCATCGCCCTCCCGGACCGCGGCGACGCGAGGGGCCGCATCGACTGGGCTCGACGACACATGACGGTGTCGGGCCGGCTGGCAGCCGCGCTCACCCACGACGGGATCCTGCGCGGAGTACGGATCGGCATCGCGATGGTGCTCGAACCGAAGACCGCCGTGCTCGCCCTCCTGCTGCGCGACGCCGGCGCCGAGGTCGTCGTGTACGCGCACGCCGATGAGACCGACGACGAGGTCGCCGACGCCCTCCGCACGCAGGGGCTCGAAGTGTTCGCCGATTCCCGCGCCACGCTCGCCGAGCAGCGCGCCCTCGCAGTGCAGTTGCTCGATCGACGACCCGCAATTCTTCTCGACGACGGATCGCACGTGATCCGGCTCGCTCATGAGATCGGACATCCAGCGCTCGACACGATGGTCGGAGCAGCAGAAGAGACGACGAGCGGATTGCGGCCGTTGCGGATCCTCGCCCGGCGAAACGAACTCGTGATCCCCGTGATCGCGGTGAACGACGCGCGAACGAAGACGTACTTCGACAACCGCTACGGCACGGGCCAGTCGTGCGTGTTCGCGATCCTCGATCTGCTCGACACGCTGCCCGAGACGCCGGTTCGAGCAGGATCCCGCGCCACCGTCGCCGGATTCGGCCCCGTGGGCGAGGGCGTCGCCCAGGTGCTCGCGGCACTGGGCCTCACCGTGACCGTGGCCGAGACCGATCCGGTGCGGGCGCTCCAGGCCGTGTACGCGGGGTACGACGTCGCAGAGCTTACGGTCGCTGCCAGCCAGTCTGACCTGATCGTCTCGGCGACCGGCATTCGCGAAACGCTCTCGCTCGAGGTGCTGCGAGCCGCCCGCGAGGGCGCCGTGGTCGCTGTCGCGGGCGGCGTCGACCAGGAGGTCGCGATCGACGCGGCTGCCGAGGCCGGGGCCACTCGCGAGCCCGTCGTGCCCAAGATAGAACGGCTGACGATATCGGGTGGCCCAAGCCTCCTCCTGCTCGACGACGGCGGCTGCATCAACATCACCGCCGCCGAGGGCAACCCGATCGAGATCATGGATCTCTCGTTCGCGGTGCAGCTCGAGGCGGTACGCATGCTCGTTGACAGCGGCTCGACGCTCGAGCCCGGGGTGCATGCACTTGGCCCGAAAGCGGATCGGGTGATCGCGACCGAGGCCCTGGCAGCGCAGGGCATCGCGGCTCCGGGGGCGGTCGCCGAGGCCAGGGCGCCCCGCGACGGCGATCCCGACGGCGATTCCGCGGATCCTCGGACCACCCGTTTTGGGCCCCTCGGCCCGGAGGCGCGCTCGTGACCACCCCCGCCCGCGACTTCTCGCCCGTCGTCGTGCACTCGGCACGCATCGTCGTGCCGATGACTGCGCCGCCGATCCTCGACGGGGCGGTCGCCGTGCAGAGCGGTCGAATCCTCCACGTCGGAGAGCGTTCGTGGGTGCTCGATCGGCTCGGCGCGAGCCGGCTCCGCTGGAGCGAGCGGCACTGGCCCGGAGCGATTCTGCCCGGTCTCGTGAACGCACACTCGCACCTGCAGTACACCGGAATGGCGAGCGTCGGCAAGGGCTCGTACGAAGGCTTCGACGACTGGGCGAAGTCGTTCGGAGCCGTCTACTCGGGCCCGCACGACTGGGCCGCCGAGGCCGCTCGCGGCGCCGAGCTGTCCATTGTCGCGGGCGTCACGAGCGTCTCCGACGTTGTCACCGACATGGAGGCGGCCTCGGCGCTCGGCGACGCCGGGCTCGGTGGCATCGCCTACTGGGAGGTGATGGACTGGGAGAACGAGGCCTGGGCCGAGCGCGGGCGCGACCAGATCTTGGACGAGCTGACCAGGATCCCGGCGGACCCGGGCGTGGGCCTCTCGCCGCACGCGCCGTATTCGCTCGACGTCGAACCGCTCCTCGAGCTGCCCGACATCGTCCGGCAGCGCGGGCTCCGCCTGCACCTGCACCTGGGCGAGTCGGCGTTCGAGGGCGAACGTGGAATGGAGCCGGGTGGCTCGTCGACCGGCGACTCGGCCGCGGGTGGGCATGACGCCTGGCATTTCGTCGGCGTGCCGAGCTTCCGGGCACTCCGCGAGCTAGGGTTCGGCGCCAGCGCCACGGCGTTCGTCGACCGGCTCGGCGTGCTCGGCCCCGACTGCCACGTGGCACACGGCGTCTACATGACCGCCGACGACCGCGCTCTGCTCCGGGCCCGCGGCACCACGGTCGCCCTGTGCCCCCGATCGAACGCGGTGATCGGCCTCGATCCTCCCCCCGTCGCCGACTACCTGCTCGAGGGCAGTGCCATCGCCGTGGGCACCGACTCGCTGTCGTCGTCGCCTTCGCTCGACCCGCTGGCCGATGTGACCGCGTTGCACCTGATCGCCCGGTCGCAGGGCTACGCCCGGCACGACCTTCACGAGCGCCTGCTCACTGCGGCGACTCTCGGCGGCGCCCATGCGATGGGGCTCGACGTCGGGCCCGACCGCGTCGGCCATCTCGCCGTGGGAGCCCGGGCCGACCTCGCCGTGTTCGACGTCGATGCGCGCACCGTGCCCGACGCCTACGCCGAACTCGTCGAGGACGGCGCCGGTCGATGCGTCGCCACGATCATCCGCGGCGTCGTCCGCCACCAGAAGGAGCCCACATGAACGCCGTTCCCCCCGTGCCCCCATTCGCCGGTGCAGTCGCCCGGCGTTCGGTCGAGGGCGTCGTCCTCGAGTGGCTCGCCGTCCCGCCGCGAGCCTCGGCCCTCGACCTCGAACCCCACCCCGAGGGCGGCTGGTACCGACGTACCTGGACTTCCGGCGCCGCGATCTCGACTCCCGGCGGCGAACGCCCCGCAGCCACGCTGATCCTGTTCCTGCTGCCGCCCGGCGAGGCATCGGCGTGGCACCGGGTGACGTCGGACGAGATCTGGCTGTGGCACGGGCCGGATGCCGTGCTGCTCGAACTCGGCGGCGATGGTGAGGCCCCCGGGGCGTCGACCGGGATCCTTCTCGATGGCTCGTCGACGCAGGGGTTCGTGCCTGCGGGAGTTTGGCAACGGACCGTGCCCTCGGACGGCGAGGCGCTGGTGTCGTGCGTCGTGTCGCCGGGCTTCTCGTTTGCCGACTTCTCACTGGCCGACTGACTCCCGGGCTTTCCGCTGGGTGCCCGTGCTTTCCGCTGGGTGCCCGAGCTTTCCGCTGGATACCCGGTGGGAGTCTGCTCGACCGGGCAGCGAGAACGGCGTAGGTTTCTCTGTGCAAAGAATTTTATTCTTTGCGACGACCGTCGGGCGCCCCTGCCCGTGAAGCTAGTGCCCCGCTCGAACGTCAGGGCCGTACCTCGTGTTGAGAGGTGCGGCCCTTCTCATCGCCCGAAGCGTGTCGCTTCGGTGATGCGGTCACCCGTCGATAACGGGTGCGATCGAGACGTCCGCGAACCCGGTGCCCTGCCGTGAAGCTACCCACGGGCCCGCGGAACGTCGTTGCCGACCAGACTTGGCGGACTCACCCACCGTACGAGACAACGGAATCCGATTTCTACCCCTGTACACCGTGCTGCTCACGCGGTACTTTATCCCAGGTCAAGTCCGCTTTTCGCTAGTTGAGATAGCTAGTTGACTTAGCTAGTTGCTCTATTCAGATGCGCTCTCGGCCGAGCGCAGTCACTGGTCGGTGACGTCGATTGCCGCGGTCATCTCGCGCAGAAACTCCGTCACGGCCCGGGCCGCATCAGCGTCGAGGTTCTCGGCCGCCGAGATCATTCGCGCGTGCATTCCCGCCATCGTGGCGCGCACTTCGTCATCCGAGCCGCCCGTGGCGGTGATCAGCACGCCCCGCCGATCGGTCGGGTGCGCGTGACGTTGCAGGTGGCCGCTCTTCACCAGTCGGTTGATCAGCACCGAAGTCGACGCGGTAGTGATCGCGAGATGCTCCGAGAGCGTCTTCGCCGAGACCGTCTCGCCAGCCCGCTGAGCCCGGAGGAGGAAGCGAATCGCTGCGAGATCCGTCTCGCCCATCTTCATCGACGTGCGGGTGCGCTCGCGCATCTCTTTCTCGGCCTGACGGTAACGCCGAAGAGCGTTGAGCACCTCGGTGGCACGTTCTTCGGCGGTGACGTCGTACCAGAAACCGGACGCGTCGAAGGTGCCCGAGGCCGCTGATGGCGTGGAATTCTCCATGGCCACACAGTAATTGCTAGACGCTGCAGGAATCGAAGAATCGGGGCCTTACCGGGCGCGATTATCCGAATTACGCACCTTTGTCGCTGTAGCTAGACCGGCTAGGTACCTCCGGCCATACTCATCTCAGGCGCCGGTTCACGGCGGTGCCGGCCCCGGTTCACGGCGGGGTCAATTTCGAGTAGTTCCCCTCAGGCAGTGCAGGCTGTCAGAAATGAGATGAACAGATGTCCCTTCTCCGACCCCCCACCACACAGGTCTCGCCCTTCTCCGAGATCCGCCAGATCGAGCGCAACAAGACCCTCGCGGTCATTGCGGCCTCCACAGTCGTCGCGACGAGCTGCCTCATCACTGCCGTCCTCGTGGCACTGGGCGTGCTCGCATGAGCATGTACCGTCGCGCCGAGAACGTCCCGCCCGTTCGTATCTCCGGTTACCCCAAGCGCCACCGCGGCTTTCTGAACGAAGTGCGACTCTCCACCGTCGATACGATGCCGGTGCGTCAGCCCCGCCCTAAGCAGCCCGTCGAGGTCTGCTACGCCGACTTCTTCGCCCCCGCGGCGGAGGAGTTGGCAACCGCCTGACCCTTTCGGCCCCTCCTGCTCTTTTAGGCCGGGCGTCGAAACTCCACAAATGGCCCATGTCGCGCAAGCGGCATGGGCCATTCGTGGAGTCTCGGCACCTCCCCACCGCATCGCAGCGGCAGACAGGCGGGAGAGCTGAGGCGGAAGGGAGCCGGAGCTACTTCTCTTCGTGCTTGAGGGCGAGACCCAGGGCGAAGAAGGTCGGCGCCCAGTGCCCGATAAAGATGCCCCAGCGGTCGGACTGCGCTTTGTCAGACGCGTCTTTACCCTGCGAGGCGAGCCAGGCGACGAGAGCGATCACGATGGAGGCGAAACCGCCCCAGTAGGCGTGCTCGCTCTTGATGCCGACGTCGGAGAGAAATTTGATGGGGTTCATGGCAGCTCCTAGGAGTGAGGTGGTCGAGATAGCTTCACTCCACTCCTCGGAGCTAGCCACGGTCCAAGAAAAGTCTCCGGCCCGAGAGAAGCAGACCAGCGTCGAGCGCTAGACGCCCGGCAGGGCGGCGACGATCGTGTCGACCTCGGTGCGGGTCGTGTAGTCCACGTGCACGTCGGCGAATGTGACGACCTGGTCGGCGTCGACGACGATCACGGTCGGGAACGGGATGTCGCCGGTGGCATCGGCATTGCTGTCGGCCACGTCGAATCCGAGGTCGGTGTGGGCGGCGCGCGCGTCGGCGCTGGGCTCGGTCAGGAGCCCCAGCTGACGGACCAGCACGTTGCCGGGGTCGGAGAGCACGGTGTACTCGAGCGACCCGTTCGCGACCGAGAGCTCGCTGCCCTCGGGAGTCTGCGGGCTGATGGCGACCAGTTCGATGCCCCGCTCGCGAAGAGTCGGCAACAGCGCCTCCTGGTAGTGCTTCAGAGTCAGGTTGCAGTACGGGCACCAGGATCCTCGGTAGAAGACGACGACGGCTCCCCCATCGCCGAGAGCGTCGGCGAGCGCCACAGCCGTGCCGTCCGGTGCGACGAGGCTGGCGTCCGGCAGCCGCGACCCCACCGTCACTGCGGTATCCGGCACACCGGAGGCCGTCAGGGCGGCCTGCTCGTCAGCGAATACGCCGCTCAGCCGCGGTCCGATCTGCGCGGTGAATCCGTCGTTGAACTTGTCGATCTGCGTCTTCAGGGTGGTCGTCGCGGTGCCGGTCATGGGTCGTCCTGTTCGGGTCGGGTGAGCTGGTGAATCGACAGTACGACTGCGCTTCAGGATCCGCCCTCCCGCCCGTAACGCGAAGTCATGCGTACGCTCGGCGTATGCCTGCCACCCCGCCCAACGCCGATCGACACGGCGCCGATCGACACGGTGCCGAACCGGTCTCGACGCAGGCACCCGATCTCGCCGGACCCGCCGTCATCTCGCAGTTCTGGGGCGACCTCGCCTTTCTGCACTGGCGCGTCGACGCCGCTCTCGTCGAGCCGCATCTGCCGCCCGGAGTCCGCCCCGACGTCTTCGACGGCTCGAGCTGGGTCGGGCTGATTCCCTTCGAGCTGTCGCGATCGGCGTTCGGCCCGTTGCCGCCGGTGCCCTACTTCGGCCGTTTCGCCGAGACCAACGTCCGGCTCTACGGCGTCGGCCCGGACGGCCGTCGGAGCGTCGTCTTCCGCACCCTCGAGGCTGCAAAGCTCGTTCCCGTGCTGACGGCGCGCCTCGGTCTCGGCCTGCCCTACACCTGGGCCGACATGAGCATCGGCCGTGGCGGCGGCACCATCACCTACGACAGCCGGCGGCGCTGGCCCCGGGCGACGACGGGCGCGCCTCTCCCCCGCACGCACGTGAAGATCCGCGCAGGATCCGAGACGATCACGGGCGACCCGCTCGCCGACTTCTTGACGGCGCGCTGGGGCATGCATGTCGGGCGTGCTGGCCGGACGCGCTTCTGGCCCAACAACCACCCGGCCTGGGAGCTCCGCTCCGCCGAGCTGCTGGAGCTCGACGACGAGTTGCTGGCCGCGACCGGGTTCGTGGGTCTGGCCTCGCGCCAGCCCGACTCGGTGCTCTATTCGCGGGGTGTGACGACGAGGTTCGCGGCGCCTACCGCC
The DNA here is from genome assembly GCF_015350875.1 of Frondihabitans sp. VKM Ac-2883. Lineage (NCBI taxonomy): Bacteria > Bacillati > Actinomycetota > Actinomycetes > Micrococcales > Microbacteriaceae > Frondihabitans > Frondihabitans sp. VKM Ac-2883. The sequence goes on from NZ_JADKSF010000006.1 coordinate 113,336, forward strand.
TAGCTCGCTCTCCCACCGCGTACTGACCAGCCCGGAAGCGCCCGTCAGTCGGTGACCCGGGCGTGCGGCGCGAACATGATCACGGCCACGCCGAGCAGGCAGATGATGGCTCCGGTGATGTCCCAGCGGTCGGGCTGAAATTTGTCGGCGACGACCGCCCACACCAGGGAGCCAGCGACGAAGACCCCGCCGTACGCGGCGAGGATCCGCCCGAAGTCAGCGCTCGGCTGCAACGTCGCGATGAACCCGTAGGCGCCGAGCGCGATGATGCCGAGCCCGGCCCACCACCAGGCGCGCCCCTCGCGGACGGCCTGCCAGATCAGCCAGGCACCGCCGATCTCGGCGACGGCGGCCACGGCGAACAGAATCACGATGCGGGCGATCGACATGCTCGATCATCGCAGGTGGTTGTGGAGCAGAGCGCCGTCACGGAGGGCGCCGCTCGCGAGCGCACGAAAACTGCCCTTGCCCGGACGCCAGCGGGCCGAATTCGTCCTCTCGGCGGTGCCTGACTGCGGACAGCGCCTGCTGACGCCGTCCGCGACAGCGCTAGGCCACGTGCCAGACGAGAGCGCCCTGCATGCTCGACGGGTAGGCGGCCGCGATCCGGGCGACGGCCTCGCGGAGGGTGTCGGGTGAGCACGCCAGGTTGAGTCGGGCGAAGCCGCGGCCCTCGGCGCCGAATCCGAGGCCCGAGTTGAGCGCCACGTAGGCGTGTTCTCGCAGCGGGACCGCCGGATCCTCGCCCAGCCCTAATCCACGGAAGTCGAGCCACGCGAGATAGCCCGCCTTGGGCCGGTGATAGACGACGCCCGGCAGCTGATCGGCGATGAGCTGGGCCAAGAGGCGGTCGTTGGCGACGATCTTCGCGATGGCATCGTCGAGCCAGCCCGTCGCGAGCGTGAAAGCGGCGATGTTGGCGTGCAGGCCGAGGATGCTGGTGCGACAGGCGACCTCGTCGGTGAACATCTCGAGCAGGGCGGCCGTGCGGTCGTCGCCGGCGACCACGACCGAGCATTTGACGCCGGCGAGGTTCCAGCCCTTGCTGGCCGACGTGACGACCACCGAGCGGGCACCGCGCGACTCGGCGATCGGCGCGAACGGCTCGAAGACGACGCCGGGGTGTGTCAGCGGCCCGTGGATTTCGTCGCTGATGACGAGCACGTCGTAGTTCGCGGCCAGGTCGGCGAGCGCCTCGAGCGTCTCGCGGGAGTGGACGAGTCCGACCGGGTTGTGCGGGTTGCACAGCAGAAAGACGCCGACCCCGTCGGCGAAGGTGCGTTCGAGGCCTTCCAGGTCGAGTGACCAGACGCCCCACTTTTCAAGCAGCGGGACTTCGGCGACCTGACATCGGGCCTCCTCGACGAGTTCGAAGAAGGGCGGGTACACGGGCGGGCAGATCGCAACGCGACCGGCGTCTGGCAGGGCCAGCCGAATCGTCTCGACGATGCCGACGCTGACATCGGTGGCGATGTGGACGCGACCAGGATCCAGCGCCCACCCCCAGCGATCCCGAGCGAACTGCGCAAAGGCCGGCGCGAGGGGGCCCGGCCCGTCGAGGTAGCCGAGGTCCGATGACCGGACCCGCGCCACGAGGGCCTCTTCGATGTCGGGGGCGATGCCGTGGTCCATCTCGGCGACGAACAGCGGGAGCACGTCGGGTGCGTAGCGCGTCCACTTGATGCTGGTGCGGGCCGCGCGGATGTGCGAGGTCGGATCCTGATCGTCGATGTGGTCGCCCATGCCGTCATGTTCCTCCGTCATCGCCCCGCGCGCGACTCCCGCTGTCACACCGGGAAATCTGGCGTCATGCACGAGCGGCCGAGCGCCGACGTCGGCAACACTGCAGGGCATGTCCACCCCCACCACGATCGAGAAGCGCACGCCGCCCCCTCCCACCTCGCCACGATCCGACGATCTGCTTCGACTGGCCCGGCGCCCCGTGCGCTCCCTCCGCCACCCCGTCCAGTGGATTCTCACCGCGCTCGTCATCGTCGTGGCGCTCAACTTCGGGCAGACCCTCTTCACCAATCCCGCGTGGGAGTGGGCGAAGGTGCCGGAGTACGTCGTCAGCCCCGCCGTCCTGACCGGCCTGAAGGTGACGTTGATCGTCACGCTGATCTCGGCCGTCGTGAGCTTCGCCGGCGGCATCGTCGTGGCGGTGGCTCGGCTCTCGCGCAACCCGGTGCTGAAGTCGCTGAGCTGGCTGTACGTGTGGGTGTTCCGGTCGGTGCCCCTGATCCTCGTCCTGATCTTCCTGTACAACCTCGGCAGTCTCTACCCGACGATCGGCATCGGCATCCCGTTCGGCCCGCAGCTCTCGGTGCCGACCATCTCGATCCTGTCTGACATCACCCTCGGCGTCGTCGGCCTGAGTCTCGCCGAGATCGCGTTCGCCTCCGAGATCGTCCGGGCGGGTCTGCTGTCGGTCGACCACGGGCAGCACGAGGCCGCGAAGGCGCTCGGGCTCCCCCGGTTCCGTCAGTTCCGCCGGATCATCCTGCCGCAGGCGCTCCGCTCGATCGTGCCGGCGTACGTCAACCAGATCGTCGGGCTGCTCAAGGGGTCGTCGCTCCTCTTCTACGTCTCGCTGCTCGACCTGTTCGGCGTCGTGCAGAACCTCGGCAGCACCTACCCGACCGACATCATCCCGCTGCTCGTCGTCGCGACCATCTGGTATCTCGCGCTGACGAGCGCCATCTCGCTCGTGCAGTTCTTCATCGAGCGCCACTACTCGAAGGGGGTCGCCCGATGAGCACCGCACTCGCCGCCATCGCCGACGGAGCCGTCACGATCCGTCGCGCCAGCAAGTCGTTCGGCGGCAAGGCCGTGCTGAACGAAGTCGACCTGGACGTCCCCGCCGGCTCGGTCACGGCGATCATCGGGCCCTCAGGATCCGGTAAATCGACCCTGCTCCGCACCATCAATCACCTGGAACGGCTCGATGAGGGTTACGTCACCGTCGGCGGCCGGCTGGTCGGCGTCAAGGCGCACGGCGATCGATTCGCCGAGCTCCCGGAGCGGGCCATCCTCGACCAGCGCGCTCGCATCGGCTTCGTCTTCCAGAGCTTCAACCTGTTCCCGCACCTGACGGCCCTGGAGAACGTCGTCGAGGCTCCCCTCGCGCACCGGCGACCGCCGGCCGAGGCCCGCGCCGCGGCGCAGCGACTGCTCGAGCGCGTCGGGCTGGGCGACCGAGGCGGCGCCTACCCCTCCGAGCTGTCGGGCGGGCAGAAGCAGCGGGTCGCGATCGCCCGCGCGCTCGCCCTGGATCCTGCGCTCATCCTCTTCGACGAGCCGACCAGCGCACTCGACCCCGAGCTGGTGTCGGACGTCCTCGAGGTGATCCGCGGGCTCGCGGGCTCCGGCACGACGCTCGTCATCGTCACCCACGAGATCGCGTTCGCTCGCGAAATCGCCGATCAGGTCGTCTTCATCGACGACGGCCGCGTCGTCGAGCAGGGCACGCCGGCTCAGGTTCTCGATCGACCCTCCCACCCGCGCACGCAGGACTTCCTGCGCCGCGTCCTCTGACCACCCACCACCCCTTCAGGAGCACAGCCATGCCTCTCACCCCCTTCCGTTCCCGCCTCCGACTGGCCGGGGCCCTGGCCCTCAGCGTCTCTCTCGTCGGCGGTCTCGCCGCCTGCTCGTCGGCGGCCGACGCGGGAACAGGCTCAGGATCCGACTCCGCATCGGCCACGTCGGTCACGGTCGGCGCCGCCTCGAACGGTGCAGCGACCGAGACCACGATCGACGTGTCGACCGTCGCCTCGATCCGCAAGGAACTGCCCGCCGACGTCCTGAAGTCGGGAAAGCTGGTGATCGGCGTCGGCAACCTCCCGGCCGGATTCCCTCCGCTGTCGTACCTCGGCGACGACCAGAAGACCCAGACCGGCTCCGAGCCCGACCTCGGCCGCCTCGTCGCGAAGGTGCTCGGCCTTGACCCCGAGATCAAGGCCGCTACCTGGGACAACCTCTTTGTCGGAATCGACACCGGAGCCACCGACGTCGGCCTCTCGAACATCACCGACACCGAGCAGCGCAAGGAGAAGTACGATTTCGCCTCCTATCGCGAAGACAACCTCGCGTTCGCGGTCAAGAAGTCGAGCACGTGGGAGTTCGACGGCGACTACGAGAACCTGGCCGACCAGACCATCGCGGTGAGCGCCGGCACCAACCAGGAGAAGCTGCTGCTCGAGTGGCAGAAGAAATTGAAGACGGAGGGCAAGACGCTGACCCTCAAGTACTTCCCCGACACCAACTCCACCTACCTCGCCCTGAACTCCGGCAAGATCGACTCTCTCTTCGGCCCGAACCCGGGGATCGCCTACCAGAACACCCAGTCCGCCGATTCGGCGAACCCCACGAGGACGGCCGGCACGTTTTCGGGTGCGGGATCCTCGTTGCAGGGTCTGATCGCCGCCACCACGAAGAAGGGCAGCGGTCTCGCCGAGCCTCTTGCCGACGCGATCAACTACCTAATCGAGCACGGGCAGTACGAGACGTGGCTGAAGGCCTACAACCTCGCCGACGAGGGCGTCGAGAAGTCGCTCGTCAACCCGCCCGGCCTGCCCCTCGACAACGAGTAGCCGCTGCTGTTCTCCCTCCCCTCTTCCCCCGGGGCGTGAGTGTCCACGATCTGCTGATGTCGCGTGTCGAACATCAGCAGATCGTGGACGCTCACCGTTGCGCGGGGTCAGAGGGAGGGGGGTGGGGAAAGGGAGAGCGGGGTCGGGGACGGGGTGGCGACTATGTCGGGATGCAGAAGAGAGAGCTCCCGGCCGAACTCTGTACGCCGCCGACGGCAGCTACCTGGGGCGCCCCGACCTGGCCTACCGCGACCGCAAGATCGGCATCGAGTACGAGGGCGACTACCACCGAGTGTCGGCGTCGACGTTCCGCTCCGACATCGCCCGCCGGGAGCGCTTCGCCGACGAGGGCTGGCGCACCCTCCGCATCACCGGCGACGACCTCGCCTCCCCCGCCGAACTGGAGTCTCGCTGCCGCCGACTTCTCCCGCCCGCCGCGTGATGCCCCTTCAATGTGGTCGTCCAAGCGGTGAGTGTCCACGATCGGCTAGTCCGAGCCGCCTGACATCAGCAGATCGTGGACACTCACCTCTTCGGCGGCGGGAGCCGGAGGGGCGGAAGCGACAGAGGACAGGACGCCACGGGCGACGGCGTCGTTCTCACGGAAGGCGAGCGCGTTCGTGCGAGGTCGCGAGAAGGCGCCGACGAACGGTGCCGACGTCGACGGCCCGACGGCGAAACGACGGGGGTGCGCGGTGCCGTCCGGGCGCCGGACGCGAGCATCGGCACCGATCACCGAGACGAGCCCGGTGGCGAAGCGGCGCGTGGTGACGGAGGCATCGGCACCGACACCGGCGTCGACACCATCGAGACCGACGGCAGGATCCGACACCACGTGCTCGACCCCGACCCCGCTCTCCACTAGATCCCGCAGCACCGGGTTGTCGCTCGTCGACACGCTCTCGGAGGGCAGCCACGCGTCGACGAGTGCCCGGGCCGTCACGACGTCGCTCGTGCTCGAGCCGCGCGCCGTGAACAGGCCGGTGGCTTCGTCGGCCGCGACCGTCATGCCGGCACCGAAGAACGTGACGATTCCGGCCTCGGCCAACGCCAGCATCTCTTCCAGACGGGGGCCGGGCGGCCCCGACGACACGAAGCTGAAGTACCGCACCCACCCGCCGCCGAGGTCGCGCTCGCGCGACTCGGCCGTCCAGTTCGGCGCATCGACGATGCCAAGCACGACGCCGTATGCCTGCAGCAGCGACAGGAAGAGTCCCTGGGTGGCACTGTGCCGGGGCTGAGTGCGCCGGTCGAGATCGTCGCGAATGTACTCGCGCACGGCGGCGTCGACGTCGGCGAGAGGCAGGCCTGCAGACGCCGAGCCGGCCGAAGCCTGCCCAACAGAAGACAACCCGTCGAGCGGCCGATCGAAACGCACGAGATCGAGCTCGTCGGCGGGGTCGACCAGCGCGCCGGCGACGAGCTCGTGACGATCGTCGCCCAAGGGGTCGACCGCGTCGAGCCGGGCCACGAACGACTCCCACGGGATGCGCACCCGCGACGGGTGCCCCGAGAAGAGCTCGGCGTAGTACCCGTGCAGCATCTCTTTCGCGATTGCGGGCCACACGTGCTCGCGAAAATCGAGTCGCTCGTGCGCGGCCACGAGCGATGCGGCGATCGGAGCGGAGAAGTACCGCGGAGCCGGAGGCGCTCCGACGAGGGCCGAGGTGATCTTCGAGTGGTACGGCACACCGCGGCCCGAGCCGATCACGATTCGTGGCTCCCGCCCCGACGGCGTGTAGCGGAGCACCCCGTCGACCCGCGTGAAGCGACCGCCGCGCCCCTCACCGAGCAGCACCAGCAGGTCGACGGCGGCGAGTCCGAGCCCGCGCACCAGTACCGTCTCGCCGGCGGCAATGCCGGAGAGGTCGGCATCGGCCGTGTACGACGGTGGCAGGTAGAAGAGGTCGTGGGCTTCGGCGAACGCCGCGAGGCCTGCAGACTCCATGTCGAGGGCGCTCGAGGAGTGACCGAGGGCGTACACCACCGCGTCGACCTCGATCGCGCCGCCGTGCTCCAGCCGCACGCGCTGGCGCCCGCCCGGCAGGTCGTCGACGCCCACCGCCGGATCCTCGTCGTGTGTCACCGTCACCCCCTCGGGCAGCCGCGACAGCGTGCGCCGGAGGAACCAGTCCAGGTAGAGGCTCTGCAGGCGCCTCGTGGGGAACTTCTTCGGGCCGAGGCCCGCGAGCTCGGTGGCGAGCGCAGGATCCGACGGGGTCACGTCGCGGATGAGACCGTCCCGAACCAGCCGCGCCCACTCGGCGAGGGAGGGCCCGGGCACGATCGGCCCCTCGATGGTGCTCGACGAGTCGGTGAACAGGGTGACGTCCTCGGCCAGCGAGTTGAGCTTCAGGAGGGGCGACTGGTCGAAGCGCCAGATGCGCCCCGGCCCGGCCGGGTGCGGGTCGATGAGGCGGATGTGCAGCTCGCCACCGAACTCGGCGTGGTTCTCGGCGAGGCGTTCGACGAGGCCGATCCCGCGCGGTCCGGCACCGATGATGGCGACGACCGTCGGCTGCGCGCGGTCAGCCACGGGCGTCGGCGGGCTCAGGTGGCGCTGTCGTCGCGGGGGTCGGCACGCCTGCACCACCCCGACGGGTGAGCGGGGCGCGCAGGCCGAGGTTTTCGCGGAGCGTCTCGCCCGGGTACTCGGTCCAGTAGATGCCGCGCTCCTGCATCGCGGGTACGAGCTTGTTCACGATGTCGTCGAGCCCGGTCGGCACCAGCCACGGGCTGACGTTGAATCCGTCGACGACGTGCTGCTCCGAGAACGGGATCAGCTCGTCGGCGATGCTGTCGGCCGTGCCCGCGAAGCCGCGACGGGTGCCGATCTCGATCACGAGCTCGCGCAGCGACAGCTTCTTGGTCTCGGCGAGGGCACGCCAGGCCGTCGCGGTTTCGAGGGCTTTAGCGGCCCGGAAGCCCGCGCCGCGCGTCTCGCCAGTCTCGGCCTGCACCGGGTCGAAGCTCGGCAGGTCTCCGTCGGGGTCGTGCCCGTCGAGGCTCGTACCCCAGAGCTGCTCGACGAAGGCCAGCGCGGTGGCCGGCGTGACCTGGTTCTCGCGCACCCAGCGCACCTTGTCGTCGACCTCCGCGAGGGTGTCGGCGATGATGAACTCCTGCCCGGGGAAGATCTTGAGGTCGTCGGCGGGTCGACCCGCGGCGACCGTGCGGGCGCGGATGTCGTGCGCGAAGTCGCGAGCCGCCTCGAATGTGTTGTGGGCCGAGAAGATGACTTCGGCGTGATTGGCGGCGAAGTCGCGCCCCTCCCCGGAGTCGCCGGCTTGGAACAGCACCGGGTGCTCCTGGGGGCTGCGCGGCAGCGATCCCGAGGCGTCGACCGAGTAGTAGCCCGTGTCGTAGTGGAACGGCGCGGGCGCGGCTCCCCACTGCGGCGCCCGCCGATCCACGGCGATGCCGGCCGGGTCGCGGGAATCCCAGACCCGCCGGGCGATCGCGATGACGTCGGCCGCGTGCGAGTAGCGATCGAAGTGATCGAGGTAGCCGCCGCGACGGAAGTTCTCGCCCGTCCAGGCGTTGTCGGTCGTCACGACGTTCCAGGCGGCTCGCCCGCCCGACAGCAGGTCGAGGCTCTGCAGCCGGTGGGCCAGGTCGACCGGGTCGTTGTAGGTCGTGTTCTGCGTTGCGACCAGGCCGATGTCGCGCGTGATCGCCGCGAGCGCCGCCAGCTGAGTGAAGGCGTCGGGGCGCCCCGCCACATCGAGGGCATGCAGTGCACCCAGGTGTTCGCGTAACCGCAACCCCTCACCGAGGAAAAACGCCGTGAACAGCCCGCGCTCGGCGGTCTCGATAAGGCGCCGGAAGCTCTCGAACTCCGTCTGCGACCCGCTGTCGGGGTGCGACCACACGGTCGAGAAGTTGACTCCCTGAAAGAAGACGCCCAATTGGATGCTCATCAAGAGACCTCCGCGAATCGGTTGACGGCCGCTCCGAGCCCGAGGCTCTCGCGGAGGGTGCTTCCGACGAGGGGCGACCGGAAGACGCCGACATCGCGGAGGCGGGGCACAACGGCGCGGGCCAGCTCGTCGAGGTCGTGGCCCAGCACGGCGGGCCGGATCCTGACGCCGTCGACGACATCGGTCATAGAGACGAGGATGCGCGCCAACCCCTCGGCGTCGCCGACGTAGCGCGCGCGACCGCTGCCGGCCCACACGGCGTGCTCGTTGAGAGCCGCGACGCGTTCGGCGCCGGTCTGCCCCGCCCGGTCGAGGGCGGTCTCGAGTTCGAGGATCACGCGGGTGTCGGCGGGATGAGCCGCGCGAGCCTCTCGGACAGCGCGAAGCGAGGCGTCGAGGGGCGCGTCGACCAGCACCACATCGGCGCCGATTCCCGAGTGGGCGGAGAAGACCGGCAACTGACCCTGCGGCGAGCGCGGCAGGATCGCCGGGCCCTTGACCGAGAAGCGGTGCCCCTCGAAGTCGGCGTAGTGCACTTTGGTGGGGTCGAAGAAGCGGCCGGTCGAGACGTCGCGGATAACGGCGTCGCCCTCCCAGGTATCCCAGAGGCGGCGGATGGCCTCGACGACGTCCGTCAGTTCTTCGGCGACGAGCGGGGCCGGGAGCGGTTCGCGGCCGTGTCGAGCGGCGATCCGGGGATCCTCGTCGCCTTCGATCAGCACCCCGGCACGCCCGAGCGAGGCCGTGTCGACGGTGGCCGTCTGGGTCGCCAGGTGGAACGGCTCGGTGTAGAGGCCGTGCACGACCGGAATGAGACCGAGAGCGCTGGTGAGCGGTGCGGTGAACGACGCCTGGAGCACGGCGTCGAGGCGGGCCGTCGGGCCGTCGACATCGTGTGGCGGCAGGGGGTGGTCGCTGAAGGTCACGGCGGTGACACCCGCGCGCTCGGCCGCGCTGACGTTCGCGCTGACCCAGGCGGCGCTCAGCAGCTCGCCGGGTTCGGCGTCGGCGTGCCGCCACGCGGCTGGGTGGCTGCCCGCTCCGTCGATGTCGACGATCACGGCGAAAGGAGAGGTGCTCATCTCCATCACCCTAAAGAGCACCCCCGCCCCGGCGCGCTCCCCCACGTCTCGCAACGTAACCCAGCCGGATGACCCTCCCCGATGAGCTGGTGCCAGGGGGTCGGCATCAGCAGATCGAGGAAAGTCACGACCCGCTAGTAGACGTAGAAGCCCTCACCGGTCGCGGTGCCGAGCTTGCCCTTGTCGATGTAGTTCTCTTTGAGGTAGGCGGCGAAGTACTGCGAGCCCTCGTCGGGCGAGGCGACCGACACGTTGTACGCCGTGGTCAGGCCGATCACGTCGAAGATCTGGAACGGACCGAGGGGCGCCCCGGTGCCGATCCGCCAGGTCTTGTCGACGGTCGCAGGATCCGCGACACCCTCGAGCAGCAACCCGGCGGCCGCATTCAGCAGCGGCACCAGCAAAGAGTTGAGCACGTAGCCCGCCTTCTCCTTCTTGATCTCGATGGGTTCGAGACCACTGCGCCGGGCGAAGTCGACGACCGCCTCGTAGACGGCAGGGTCGGTGTCGGTGGTGCCCATCACCTCGGCGGTGTTCTGCTGCCAGACGTGGTTCGCGTAGTGCAGCGCGAGAAAGCGCGTCGGCCGACCGGTGAACGACTTGAGGTCGCTCGGCAGAAGCGTCGACGAGTTCGTCGCGAAGATCGTGTGCTCGGGAGCCACCCCGGCGAGCTTCTCGTAGAGATCGCGCTTGATGTCGAGACTCTCGGGGACGGCCTCGATCACGAGGTCGGCCTCTTCGACCGCGTCGCCGAGGTCGGCGGTGAGCCGGATGCGGTCGAGAGCCGCGCGCGCTCCGCCGTTCTCGGATCCTTTGACTCGGTCGTGCTCGTACACGCCGACGAGCTGCTCGAAACGCGGGCCAGCCGCGGCGACGGCATCGTCGCTCACGTCGTAGGAGGTCACGTCGAAGCCGTGGAAGGCCGCCTGGAATGCGATCTGCGAGCCGAGAACGCCGCTGCCGAGCACGGTGACGCGTTGGATCGGGGCGATGGGGGAATCGGACATGGGGGGGTTCCTTTCAGGAGGGGGTGTCGGTGACGTAGATGGCTCGCAGCCAGACGGCGGCGAGGACATCGAGGATCCCGCCGGGGTCGATGGCAGGAGAGTCGCCGTTGAAAGCGGCAGTGAGCGCACGCTCGTTCATCAGGTTCAGGGCGATCGCGAGATCGCGGGCGTCGAGGTCCAGGGGGCCGTTCGGAGCCGCACCGCGAGCGCGCTCGGCGAGGATGACCTCGGTCGAGTAGTCGACCCACGACGCCATGGCCTTCGACCACAGCGCGTGCACCTCGGGGTTGCGGAGGCGCGCGGCGACCGCTGCGGCCGAGACCGCACGGTGGGCCGAGAAGACCTCGACGAACACGCCGATCGACTCACGCCAGACATCGGCCGGAGCCGCCGCGAAATCACGGGGCAGGGCCCCGACCCGGCGCTCGACCTCGCCGATAACGCGGTCGAGGAGGGCCAGGAGCACGTCGTCTTTTGACGAGAAGTAGAAGTAGAACGTGGGGCGCGAGATGCCGGCACCGGTGGCGAGCTCTTCGATCGAGATCTCGTCGAGCGGCTTGGTTGTGAGCAGGCTCTCGGCCGCGACCAGGATCGCCTCCTGTCGTTCGTCTCCCGAGACCCGGGTCGTCCGTCGTCCGCGCTGCACCATTCGTCCACTGTAGCGACCTTTCTCGACACGGTGTCGACAAACTCGACACGGTGTCGATAAAGTTGCCTGCATGAGCGAACACGTGGATGTGATCATCGTCGGAGCGGGCCTCAGCGGCATCGGAGCCGCGGCTCGCCTCAAGCGCGAACTGCCCGGCAAGACCTTCGCGATCCTCGAGTCGCGCGGGGCGATCGGCGGCACCTGGGATCTCTTCCGCTACCCCGGCGTCCGCTCCGACTCCGACATGTACACGCTCGGCTACTCGTTCCGCCCCTGGAAGGGCGCCAAGGCCATCGCGGACGGGGGGTCGATTCGCGAGTACATCGAGAGCACGGTCGACGACGAGGGGCTTCGGTCGCGGATCCTTCTCGGTCACCGCGTCGTCGACGCGTCCTGGTCGAGCGAGACGGCGCTGTGGACCATCACGGCGATCCGCACCGGTGACAGCGAGTACGTCGAAGGCGACGACACCGCAGGATCCGAGACGGTCACCTTCACCTGCGGGTTCCTGTCGGTCTGCTCGGGCTACTACCGCTACGACGAGGGCTTCACCCCCGAGATTCCCGGCCCGGAATCGTTCGAGGGCCGCCTCGTGCACCCCCAGCGCTGGCCCACCGACCTCGACTACGACGGCAAGCGCGTCGTGATCGTCGGCAGCGGAGCTACGGCGGTGACGCTCGTGCCGTCGATGGCGGGCCGCGCCGAGCACGTGACGATGCTGCAGCGCTCCCCCACCTACATCGCCGCGGTGCCGTCTCGTGACCACCTCGCCGACCGGCTTCGCGGACGCGTGCCCGACCGGCTCGCTTACGGCATCGTCCGGGCCAAGAACATCGTGTCGTCGATGCTCACGTACCAGCTCGCCCGCCGCCGACCCGAAGCCCTGAAGGCGATGCTGCGCAAGTCGGCCACCGAGAAGCTGCCTCAGGGATTCGCCGTCGACACGCACCTCGCCCCCACCTACGAGCCCTGGGATCAGCGCCTCTGCGCGATCCCGAACGGCGACCTCTACCGGTCGATCAGCGCGGGCGAGGCCGACATCGTCACCGACCGGATCACGAGGATCACGCCCACCGGAATCAACCTGGCTTCCGGAGCGCGACTCGACGCCGATGTCATCGTCACCGCCACCGGCCTCAACCTCTTGGTGATGGGCGGCATGACGCTCTCCGTCGACGGCTCCCCCGTCGATGTCTCCAAGGCCCTCACCTACAAGGGCATGATGCTCGCCGGGGTGCCGAACTTCGCCCTCACGATCGGCTACACGAATGCCTCGTGGACGCTGAAGGCCGACCTCGTCGCCTCCTACGTCTGCCGCCTGCTGGCGAAGATGGACCGGTCGGGCATCGCCTGGGTCATCCCCGTAGCCCCGACCGACGTCGTGGATGGCTACGTCGCACCGCTCATCGACCTCCAGGCCGGCTACGTGCTGCGAGGCGTCGGCCTGCTGCCTCAGCAGGGAGCGCGATCACCGTGGCGTCTGCACCAGAACTACCTGCGCGACTTCGGCCTGCTGCGTGCCGGCCGACTCACCCGCGACGTGCGGTTCGGACGCCGCGGCGAGATCGTTCCCCGGAGTGCGTTGATGGGATAGCGTCGTCGCAACCTCCTTGCACGAGCCAGAAGAGGCTGGTTAGGTGTTGTGCACGGGAAGCACGGCGCCTCCCCCGCGACGACGAAGGGTTCGGCCACCATCGACCGCTTCGATCCCGCCTCCACCGATTTTGGTGACTTCTTCGAGCCACTCGAGCCCGACCTCCTCTTCGAGTGCTCCGCCTCGGTGCAGGGCGAGCACAACGCCCTCTTCGTCTACCCCGGTCACATCGTCATCGAAGGCCCCGAGGTGCCTGTCGCCACAGCGTCGGTTGATGTCCAGACCATCGAGTCGTGGACTCTCGAGCGCGAGCCCACCGCCGTCCACCTGACCCTTGTCGGCGAGTCCGTCTGGGCTGCTCGCCTGCCGCCGACGCTCGCACCGGTGCTTGAGGTCGCGCTCGGCAAAGTGCTCGCCGACAAGAGGGCCGCCTAGCGCTTCGGTCGAGTTACGTGCGACCGCATCCTGATCAGGCCGCTCGACGCAAGACGAACCGGTCTGGTGCGGATTTCTGCAACAATTCGGCCTGTGTCGCCCGAGAAGAACAACCCCATCCGCACCGAGGTGGGTGGTCGTGATCTCGATCAGGCGCGAGCCATGTACGAAGACGACTACAACGGTCGAGGGTTCACGACCGGGTTGACCGAGGCCGACTTCGCCTACCGCTACACGGTCGCCGGCGACGACGAGATGACTCTGCGATCGTCCATGTTCCTCGGCGAGATCCGCGGGGCCATTCAGCCCGAAAACGAATACGTCGTCGCCTGGCTGACCGAGGGGCGGGGAATAGTCGATGCCTCGGCCGAGCAAACCGCCTTCGTACGCGGTCGGCCGATGATGTTCCCGACCGGTAAGCAGTTCGACTTCGAGATGTCGACCTACAAGCAGAGCCTCATCCACTTCAACGCCGGGTTCCTCGAGCGGGTCGCCGCCGAGGAAGAGGGCACACTGCCCGGCGCCCTGACTTTTCACCACACCGCCGTACCGTCGGCGTCGTCCCTCCAGGCGTGGCGCGACACGGTCGGCGAGGTCGCCAAGACGATCCTCCGCGGGGAGGCATCCGCGCTTGCCCGCTCCGAGGCCAATCGTCGCGCCGCGGTCTCGCTGCTGCGCACCTTCAGCCACACCGGCCCGCAGCTGCCCGAGGCGCTGCTCGCGCCGCGCAACGGGCGGCTCCGCGAGGCCGTCGAGTACATGCACTCGCACGCCGACCAGACGATCACGCCGACCACGGTCGCGCAGCACGCCGGGCTCAGCCTCCGCGGGCTCCAGGCGGCTTTCAAGAACCAGCTCGACATCTCGCCCACCGACTACCTGCGCGGCATTCGCTACGACCGAGCTCGGGTCGACCTGCTGAACCTGGCTCCTGGCGAGGTGACGGTCTCGGCCATCGCCGATCGCTGGGGCTTCACGCACGCGGGGCGCTTCGCGGCCGGCTATGCGGCTCGCTTCGGCGAGTCGCCCTCAGCGACGCTCGCGCGCTAGTCGCGAGTGACGTTCTGCACGTAGATCGCGCCGGTCGACACATCCTCTTCGAGCTTCTCGAGAGTGCGACCCTGGGTTTCAGGAACTGCGCGCCAGACGAAGAACAGCGACACCAGGTTGATCACGCCGAACGCGAAGAACGTGTTCGTGATGCCGAGCCCCGCGATGACCGTCGGAAAGTACAGGCCGACGAACGCGTTGGCGATCCACAGGCAGAAGACCGAGACGCCGATGCCGAAACCGCGCATCTTGAGGGGGAAGATCTCGGAGAGGGTCACCCACGTCGCGACGTTGAGGAACGTTTGCATCGAACCGACGAAGGCGACGATGAGCACGAGCAGCACCCACGGCCTGGCGGGGTTGCCGGCGGGCAGCACGACCGAACCGAGGCCGATGAGCAGGTGGCAGACGGCGACGAGAGAGAATCCGAGCAGGAAGGTGCGACGCCGGGAGAAGTGATCCATGATGCGGAGGGCGATGATCGCACCGAGGACGGCGACGATGCCCGGGGCGACGTTGGCGATGAGAGCGGCGTTGGCCGAGAACCCCGCCTCTTTCAGCACCGTCTGGCCGTAGTAGACGACCGCGTTGATGCCGGTGAGCTGCTGGGCGACACCCAGGCCGATGCCGACGAGGATGATGCGGACGAACCACTTGTTGCGCAGGATTTCGGCGATCGGCAGCGACTTGCGGCTCGCCTCCTCCGACGTCATGGACTCGACCTCGCCGAGCTCTGCCTTGGCGCGCTCTTTCGTGCGCAGAGTCGAGAGCACCTGGAGCGCCTCGTCGTCGCGACCCTTGCTGACGAGCCAGCGCGGCGACTCCGGCATCCGCATCATCCCGATGAAGAGGGCGATGGCGGGGAGCGCCTCGATCGACAGCATGATGCGCCAGACGCCGTTGCCCTCGCCCCACACGTTGCCGATGATCGCGTTGATGATGAAGGCGAGGAGCTGACCGAACACGATCATGAACTCGTTGCGACCGGCGAGCGACCCGCGGATCTCGAAGGGCGCGAGTTCGGCGAGGAACACCGGCACGACCGTCGAGGCAGCGCCGACGGCGAGCCCGAGGATCACGCGGCCCGCGACCATGACGCCGAACGACGGGGCGACGACACAGACCATGGCGCCGATGAAGAACAGCACCGACATGAGGATGATCGACTTGCGCCGACCCCACGCATCGGAGAGCCGACCCCCGGTGATCGCGCCGAGCGCGGCGCCGAAGAGCAGCGAGCTCGTGACGACGCCCTCGGTGAGGGTAGTGAGCCCGAGTTCGCGCACCATCGGAGACAGGGCTCCGTTGATGACGGCCGTGTCGTAACCGAAGAGGAGTCCGCCGAAGGTGGCGATGAGCGCCACTCGACCGAGACGCTTGCTGTGCGGCCCCTTCGTCAGGGGCGGAAGCGCCGCAGCCGCATCGCCGGCCGAGCCGGACCCCTGCTCTCGTGTGCTGGTCGACATCGGAACTCCTTTGTTCTAACAATAGGACAGGGTGACGTTATCACCTTTCCGTCCGGTCGTGCAGTCTGCCCGGTGCGCAACTGCCCATGCTGCTCACTCGCCGCTCGCGCCTGGCGCGCCCCTTGCACGCAGGCCCGCTCGCGAGACTCCGCGAATGGCCCATGCAGTCCGCCACGATGGGCCAAACGTGGAGTCTCGCTCCGTGGGCTGAGGGCCCCACCTCAGCGATCGACGGGCATCCACGCCGACGCCAGCTCGAGGGCACCCTCGAGCTCGGCCCGCTCCCCCAGCTCGGCCGCCGACACGGTGATCGCGGCGGCGATGGCGGGCTGCGAATACCGGCTGATCGACGATCGGACCCCTTCGAGCAGCGGCGCGCCGAGCGCCCCGAGTTCCCCGCCGACGATGAGCGCGTCGGGGTTGAGCAGATCGCACAGCTGGGCGAGCACGCGGCCGAGGGTGCGACCCGACTCGTTCAGTATCCGAGTGGTCATCTCGTCCGCCTCGGCGCTCAGATCGATGCTGCTCCTCTCCCACGCGGGATGCGTCAGCGCGATCTGGTCACGGAGCGACTCGACGGAGATCACCGCCTCTAGACAGCCGCGGTTGCCGCAGCGACACGACTCGATTCGGCCGGGGAGGTTGATGTGCCCGATCTCGCCGGCGATGCCGGTCGCGCCCATGTAGGGCTGCCCGCCGATCACGAGACCGGCGCCGATGCCGTGCGACGCCTTCACGTAGAGGAAGTTCGCGTGGCCGCGGCCCGCGCCGCGCCGCAGCTCGCCGTAGGCCCCGAGCACGGCATCGTTCTCGACTCGGACGGGTACGCCAAGGCGCCGCTGCAGTTCGTCGCGGGGTGCCAGTTCGACCCAGCTCGACAGGATCGTGGGCGATCTGACCCGGCCGGTCCGGGCGTCGAGGGGCCCGGGAATGCCAGCCACGACCGACCCGACGGCCGCGAGACCGGAGTCGCGCACGATCCCCGCGAGCATCTCGGCGGCCAGGTCGAGGGCCTCGAAGGCGCGGAGGTCGACGTCGAGCTCGCGCGACGCCTGACCGAGGAGCACCCCACGCTCATCGGCGACGGCGACGCGCACGTGATTATGGCCGAAGTCGATGCCGGCGACCGGCGAGGACGAGGTGGTGGCCACGAGACGGGTGGCGGGGCGGCCGCTGCCGGATCCTGGGCCCTTCTCTTGCTGCACGGTCTCGTAGACCCGACCCTCGTCGAGAAGACGCCCCACGGCCTGATTGACGGTGCTGCGCGACATCTTCGTCACCGCCACCAGTTCGGGCCTAGTCGTGCCGCCCGACGAGCGGATGAGCCCGAGCAGATCGTCGCGCGTGCGATCGCGGACGGAGACGTGCTCACCCTGGCCGGACATGGCAGAATTCTAGAGCCAAAATGCCACGAACGGTTTTGTTCGGTCATCGATCAAAAAACGTGAATTATTCTTGAGTTTGTTCGTTGACAGGCCGAGAGCCTCGCGCATAGCGTCCTGAGTGTTCCGTCACAGGCGGACTCGTCAGATCACGCGGCAAGGACGCCGAGAGGCACGCACACAGGGGTGTTGCGCGGCTGTTCCGAGACGCGACGACTGTTGTCAGAGAGGACAACTCAATGCATCATGAAATTTCTGTGCCTCAGGAGAGCGCACTGCATCAGGCCGAGCGGAGGCCCATCCGGGCCGCTTGCAAAGCCGCCATCGCTCTCGGGATCTCGGGAGCCCTCGTCATCGCCGGGGCGAATTTCGCTTCTGCGGCGACCACCAACCCGAACCAGGGGCCGCTCGAGAAGGCGAACGCCGCGCTCAGCGAGAAAGCCGCCACGCAGGGCATGGTGCTTCTGCAGAACAACGACCAGGCGCTGCCGATCGCCAAGACCGGCACGGTTGCCGCGTTCGGTGTCGGAAGCTACGCCACCGTCAAGGGCGGGACGGGATCGGGCAACGTCAACAACCGCTACCAGATCTCGGTGCGGCAGGGTCTGGAGAACGCCGGGTACCAGGTGACGACCAGCCCGGCCTACTACGACGCCATAAAGTCGGCGTTCGATACGAAGTACGGAACCGCCAACGCCGGCGGCTTCGGCCCGTCGATCGATTACTCGTCGGTCGAGCAGCGTCTCACCCGCACCTCCGTTCAGCCGACCGCACCGACCGACACCGCGCTGTTCGTCGTGTCGCGCAACTCGGGCGAGGGCTCGGACCGCTCGAAGGGGGCAGGCGACTACCAGCTGACCGACACCGAGAAGGACGACCTCCAGCTCATCGGGCAGACCTACAAGAAGGTCGTCGTCGTGCTGAACGTCGGCGGCATCGTCGACACGGCGTTCTTCGACGACATCAACAAAGCCGCAAACGACCCCGACGGCGGCAAGCCGCTCGACTCGATGCTGCTGATGAGCCAGGCCGGCCAGGAATCCGGCACCGCGCTGACCGAGGTGCTGAACGGAACGGTCACGCCGTCGGGAAAGCTCACCGACAGCTGGGCCTCGAAGTACTCGTACTACCCCGCGTCGGCGACGTTCGCCGGCAACGACGGCAACACCGCCGAGGAGCAGTACAGCGAGGGCATCTACGTCGGCTACCGCTACTTCGACTCGCAGTACAAGAAGGTCGATGCCACCGATCCGGCGAGCGTCGTCGAGTACCCCTTCGGCTACGGGCTGTCGTACACGCAGTTCCAGGTCGAGCCGAAGTCGGTCGCCGCGACGCCCACCTCGGTCACCGTCAAGGCCAAGGTGACCAACGTCGGCACGACCTACTCGGGCAAGGACGTCGTGCAGACGTACTTCTCGGCACCGCAGACGGGGCTCGACAAGCCCTACCAGCAGCTTTCCGGCTACGCGAAGACCGACTCTCTCGCGCCCGGCGCCTCGCAGACGGTGACCATTCGGTACAACACCACCGACATGGCCTCCTACGACGAGTCGAAGGCGGCCTATACGCTCGAAGCCGGCGACTACGCGATCCGCGTCGGCGACTCCTCGCGGAACACGCGCGTCGCAGCGAAGATCCGGCTCGACTCCACGGTCACCACCGAGCAGCTCGCTAACGAGCTGAACGATCAGAAGCCGACCTCGGAGCTCACCAGTGACCCGGCCGACTTCTACACCTACCCGGAGGAGAAGGCGCAGCTCGCCGACGCCCCCGTCGTCAATGTCGCTTCGTCGTCGTTCACCACCGTGAACAGTGCGTCGGACTTCGAACAGGACGTCCCGGTCGGAACCGACTCGCCGTACTACGCGATCGACAAAGACACCATCTCGTCGGTCACCGCCTACCTCAACAGGGCGACGACCGATTGGGAGGGCACCGGCGCACCGTATGCGGCAAAGACCGGTGAGACGACCGAAGCGGTCACCGTCGACCCCGACGGAACCCTGTACGACGTCAAGTCGGGCAAGATCACGATGGAGCAGTTCGTCGCCGGTCTCAGCGCCACGCAGCTGGCGAACATCGTCGAAGGTGCCAGCGCCGCCGGAACGACGGCCACGGCCGTCGGAGCAGCGGGCTACACCACCGCGAAGTACGAGAACCTCGGCCTCCCCGGCATGACACTCGCCGACGGCCCCGCAGGCCTCCGGATCACGCAGAAGATCTCGTCCACTCCGGCGACCTACCAGTTCGGCACGGCGTGGCCGATCGGTACGCTCCTCGCCCAGACCTGGGATCCCGAGCTCATCACCCAGGTCGGCACCGCGGTCGGACAAGAGATGTCGGAGTACGGCGTCTCGCTCTGGCTCGCCCCCGGCATGAACATCCACCGCGACCCGCTGAACGGCCGCAACTTCGAGTACTACTCCGAAGACCCGCTGCTCAGCGGCCTGACCGCGGCGGCCATGACGGAGGGCGTGCAGAGCGTTCCCGGTGAGGGTGTCACGATCAAGCACTTCTACGGCAACAACCAGGAGAGCGCCCGCACGACGAGCAACGACGTCATCAGTGAGAGGGCCAGCCGCGAGATCTACCTGCGCGGCTTCGAGATCGCGGTCAAGAGTGCGCAGCCGATGGCGCTCATGACCTCGTACAACAAGATCAACGGCAGCTACGCCTCGGGCGACTACGACCTCGACACCGACGTGCTCCGGGGTGAATGGGGCTTCAAAGGGCTCGTCATGACGGACTGGGGCGCAGGCCCCCGCACCGGAGCGACGGGTGTCATGTACGCCGGAAACGACCTGATCGAGCCCGGCGGAAACCCGAACGAGATCCTGAACGCCCTCAAGAAGATCACGCCGACGATCGACGTGTCGGGTCTTCCCGCCTACACCAAGACGGTCACCCCGACCCGCACCTCGTACTCGTGGCAGTTCGGCGGCCTCGTGCCGTCGGCCACGGGCACGCAGTCGATCCCGACGACGGTCAACGGCAGCACCGACCTCACG
This sequence comes from Frondihabitans sp. VKM Ac-2883, assembly GCF_015350875.1. Taxonomy (NCBI): domain Bacteria; kingdom Bacillati; phylum Actinomycetota; class Actinomycetes; order Micrococcales; family Microbacteriaceae; genus Frondihabitans; species Frondihabitans sp. VKM Ac-2883. Next base: position 133,521 of record NZ_JADKSF010000006.1, read on the forward strand.
AAGGTGCCGGTGTCGGGCACGACGACCCGCGATGCGATCAACAACGAGACGTTCCAGGCCAACACGCCCTACGCCTCGGTGCAGGCCGCGTACGCCGACGTGCAGTCGCTGCTCTCGGGCACGGCTCTGACGGCGGCCCAGAAGGCCGGCATTACCGTCACGGACGTCGTACACCAGGATCCGTCCGACGCCGCTTCGGCCGTCGTCTCGTACACGGTCACCGTCAAGGGCGACTACCCGGCCACCGGCTACAACCTGCGTCTGGGAGACCTCCAGCGCAGCGCCAGCCGGGTGCTGGCCACGGCGATGCAGACGGCCGGCTTCGAGCAGCTCGCTGCCGCGCAGGGCGTCTCGGGCGTCAAGGTCGTTCCGTATACCGGCCAGTTCGACAACCTGACGAACTACCTCACGGCGACGCGCGGCGCGGTTCTCTCGAACCAGACCGGCACCGGCCCCTCGGTCGCGATCGGCGCCACCACGGCTCCGAACGCGAAGGGTTGGTATTCGAAGGCGGTGGCGGCCACGGTGACCTCCACCGACGACGACGCACAGCTCTACGTGTCGGTCGACGACGGCGAACTGCTTCCCTACACGAAGCCGATCACCGTCTCCGATGAGGGCGAGCACGCGATCCACGCCCTCGCCGTCGGAACCGACAGCTCGATCTCGAAGCTGGCCAAGGCCACCATCAAGATTGACACGACGGCTCCGACCACCTCGGTCACCAGCGCCGCGAAGGGCAAGCTCACGCTCGCCGCCACGGATGCGCTCTCCGGTGTCGCCTCGATCCAGTACTCGCTGGACGGGAAGACCTGGAAGACGTACTCCGGCACGGCAACGGTCTCGGGTGCGGTCAGCTACCGGGCCACCGATGTCGCGGGCAACGTCAGCGCGGTGAAGAAGGTGACGGTGGCGGCCGCTCCGGCGACCAAGCCCGTCATCACGAGGCAGCCGGCGGCGTCGGTCAAGGTGAAGTCGGGTGCCACGGCGACGATGTCGGCGGCGGCCTCCGGGTCACCGACCCCGACCGTCGTGTGGCAGCGGAGCACCAACGGCGGCAAGACGTGGGCGGCCATCGCGGGCGCCACATCCACGACCTACTCGGTCAAGCCGACGTCGGTGTCGAACGGCCGCCTGTTCCGGGCCGTCTTCACCAACTCGGCCGGGAAGGCGACGACCACGTCGGTGAAGCTCACGGTCACCGCGGCGAAGTGATCTAGGGGTTTCTCTCCCCAGCGGCGAGACTCCAGGAGGTGCGGGTGCGACGGTTGTCGCCCCGCATCTACTGGAGTCTCGTTCGGCGTGGGCGGGGCAACGGCAGCAGCAGCAGCAGCAGCAGCAGCAGCCACTCGCCTGCGGGTGACATCCGGTCCGAGTACCCTCGCTCTACCGAATCGCGCGAATCGGCCACGATAGGGGCGGAATCCCGCGAAATCGTAGGGTGAGGGCCCGGTGGGTAAGGGGAGGGCCAGCGTCAAGAACCATGATGATTCCAGAGTCAAATAGATTTTTTGGGAGGGGCCTCCCGGACGCCGCGACTACGACCCGACCCCGCCCCAACCGAAGTCAGCGCTTGGGCAGGCGCGGCACGGCAGCCAGCAGCTTCTGCGTGTACGGGTGCGCGGGCGCGGCGAGCAGCGACGCCGTCGGACCCTGCTCGACCACCCGGCCGCTCTCCAGCACGAGCGTCTCTTCACAGAGCGCCGCGACCGTGCCGAGGTCGTGCGAGACGACGACGACCGTCAGCCCGTCGGCGGACAGCGACGACAGTAGGTCGACGATGCGCACGCGCGTCGACAGGTCGAGGGCGCTGACCGGCTCGTCGGCGATGAGGAGGCGGGGCCGCGCCACGATCGCGCGGGCGATCGCGATGCGCTGGCGCTGACCCCCCGAGAACTCGTGGGGAAAGCGAGTCGCGGCATCGGCGGGAAGCCCGACCGACGTCAGGGCCGCGGCGACGCGCTCGCGGACGCCGGACGCCCTCGACTCCAACTTCAGCGACCGCAGGGGCTCGGAGACGATTCGCCCGACGTTCTGACGGGGGTCGAGCGACGAATACGGATCCTGAAAGACGGCCTGCGCGAACGTGCGGTGCGATCGAAGGGCTGCGCGATCGCCCGCATCGAACGGGACGCCGTTCGTCGACAGCGTGCCAGTCGTCGGCCGGGTCAGCCCGAGCAGCAGTCGCAGCAACGTGGTCTTGCCGGCACCCGACTCTCCGACGATGCCGAGATTGCGACCGGCCTCCACCGAGAAGCTGACGTCGGCGAGGGCAGGCGCGGCACCCCGGTACGAGAAGCCGAGATCGGTCGCCTGCACGAGAGGGGCGGTCATGACGGCCTCCCGGGCGCATCGAGGGCGTCGTCGAGCACGCGGGCGCCGGCGACGAGCTCGGCCATGTAGTCGGAGCCGGGGGCATCGATCAACACGGTGAGGGAGCCGCGGTCGACCACCCGGCCTTCTCGCAGTACCACGACGTCGTCAGCGACCCGCGAGACGACGGCGAGGTCGTGGCTGATGAACAGCAGCGCCATCCCCCGATCGGCGACGACGCGATCCAGCAGAGTGAGGATCTCCGCCTGAACACTGACGTCGAGCGCCGTGGTGGGCTCGTCGGCGATCAGCAGCTTCGGTCGGGAGGCGAGAGCGAGGGCGATGGCCACCCGCTGGCGCTGACCGCCCGAGATCTCGTGGGGGTACGCGGATGCGATCCGATCAGGATCCGGCAGACTCACCTCCACGAGCGCCTCCCGCACGCGATCGAGCACTTCTGCCCGGCTCAGCTTCTGGCCGCTTCGTGCGGCAGTCCGGCGCACCGGCTCGGCGAGCTGGCGTCCGACCCGCATCAGCGGGTCGAGCGACGTCAGCGGCTCCTGGAACACGATCGCGACCTCGCTCCCCCGCAGCGGTACGAGAGCGCGTTCGGCCGTGCCGATCACCTCGTGGCCCGACAGCCTCACCGAGCCGGTGCCGACGAGGGCCTCGGGCAGCAGGCCGAGCACGGCCAGCGCGGTGAGCGACTTGCCACTGCCCGACTCCCCGATGATGCCGAGTCGCTTGCCCGGAGCGATCGCGAACGACAGCCCGTCGACGAGCGCGGCACCGGACGCCCCGCGGATGGTCAGGTCGGTCACGACCAGACCCGAAGGATCCGTCGCGGCCGCCGCTGATGCAGCTGTAGCGCTCACGCGCGCCCCCTCCGAGTCGGGTCTCCGACGTCGCGCAACCCGTCGGCCACGAGATTCACGCCGATCACGAGCACGACGAGCAGAACGCCCGGTGCCACCGCTCCGATAGGAGCGACGAGAACGGTGCCCTGCGCCTCCTGCAGGATGCTCCCCCACGACGCATTGGGCGGCGGACTGCCGAGGCCGAGGTACGAAAGGCTGGCCTCCGCGAGCACGGCGAGACCGAACTGCAGGGCGAGGTTCACCACGACCGTCGGCCAGATGTTGGGCAGAACGTGCTGGCGGATCAGGCCGGGCCAGCGGGTGCCCGACACCCGGGCGGCCGTCATGTAGTCGAGGGGGAGCACGCGTTTGGCCAGGATCCTCGTGAGTCGTGCCACGACAGCGCTCATCGCGAGACCGATCGCGAGAATGGCCGAACCGAGCGACGCTCCACTCGCGGCGACCACGAGCATGGCGACGAGCAGTGTCGGAAACGCGATCAGCACGTCGAGCACCGCCGACAGGCCGTCGTCGAGCCAGCGCTGGGCGAATGCCGTGGCGAGGCCCAGGGCGATGCCGAGCACGCCGCCGATCGCGACCGATCCGGCGCCGACCTGCAGGGCGATGCGGGCGCCGATCATCAACTGCGTCAGTAGGTCGCGCCCGAGCTTGTCGGTGCCGGCCGGATGCGCGGCCGACGGAGGTGCGAGACGACCGCCGCCGATGTCGGACGGTGGGTAAGGCAGCCAGAAGAACGAGACGATCGCGGTGGCGAGGATGATGCCGACGAGAACCGCGCCGATCGCGAGGGTGATCGACCGACGCCTCATGAGCGCACCGCCCCGGTTCCGGTGGTGCCCGGCACGGCCGCGACGCGACGATGGCCGCCGCGGTTGCCGCTCACGCTGGCCCGAAGTCGCGGGTCGACGAGTCGCTGGGCGGTGTCGGCGAGGAACCCGACGATCAAGACGGCGAACGTGCTGACGAACAGCACGCCCTGGATGTCGGGGTAATCGTGCTGCGCGATCGACGTCAGGAGCATGCTGCCGAGCCCCGGCAGAGCGAACACGCTCTCGACGACGACCGCGCCGAGGAACGTCGTCGCCAGCTCGATGCCGAGGATCGAAATGACCGGCACCGACGCGTTACGGAGACCGTGCCGCCACATCGCCTCGGCGAAGGAGGCGCCGAGAGCCCTCGACGACCGGAGGTAGTCGCTGCCGAGCACGTCGAGCACGGCGCTCCGCACATACCGGGTCACCGAGGCCGCCATGACGATCGCGACCGTGATGACCGGAAGGGCCAGGGAGCGAAGGGCCGCGGCAGGATCCTGCCAGTCGTCTTGCGGAAATCCGCCGGCGGGCAGGAGCTGCAGGCGAAGTGCGAAGAAGGTCACCAGGAGCACGCCGATCCAGAAGACCGGCACGGCGATTCCGAGCTGCGACACCGCCGACAGCGCGACGCCGTACCACCGGTGCGACTTGTACGCCGCGATGAACCCGACCGGGACGGCGATGATCACCGCGAGCACGAAGGCCAAGAGCGTCAGCGGCACCGTGACGACGAGACGCTGGGCGATCTCGGGGCCCACCGGGAGCCCCGAGATGTACGACGTGCCGAGGTCGAAGCGGGCGAGCTGCGAAAACCAGCGGGCGAACTGCTCGATGACCGGCAGGTCGGCGCCGACGTCGGCCCGGGCCGACGCGATCTGCTCCTTGGTTGCCCCGACCGACAGCAACGCGTTCGCCGGGTCGCCCGGCAACAGCCGGAGCAGCACGAACAGCACGATCGACGCCAGCACCAGGGTGACGACGAGGAACGCAAAGCGTCGGATCAGATACGAGACCATCGAGCGGGAAAGCCTACTTCTTGACGATGTCGTAGGCGTAGAACTGCGAGTTCAGCCCGTTGACCGGGTAGCCCGACAGCTTCGACGAGGCGACGACGATCTGCGGGTAGAGGTAGAGCCAGTCGGAGGCGGCGTCGTCGGCGATCTGCGTGTTGACCTTCTTCAGCAGAGCGGTCTGCTCGTCGGTCGTCGAGGCCTGCTCGGCCTGGTCGACCCAGTCGGTCACCTGCTTGTTGTCGTAGCCCCAGTAGAAGTCGGGGTTGCCGTAGAAGACGACGTCGCGGTCGTTGACGTGCTCCTGCATCGTCGCCTGGAAGTCGTGCTTCTGGTACACCTTCGAATACCAGGTGTCGGGCGTGATGATGTTGATCTTCACGGTGATCCCGACCTTCGCCAGGTCGCTCTTGATGATCTGCGCCGCGGCGGGGTGCGGGTCGTAGTTCGGGGTGTCGAGCGTGAAGGTGAAGCCGTCGGCGTAGCCGGCCGCGGCGAGCTCCTTCTTGGCGAGGGTGACGTCGTAGGGGTTCACGCCGGTGAGGTCTTCGTACCAGGGGTCGGTCGGCGGAACCATCGAGCCGATGAGGGTGCCGTAGTCACCCCAGATCGAGTTCAGAAGCTGCTTGTTGTCGATCGCCGAGGTGATGGCCTTGCGCACGCCGACCTTGTTGAACGGCGCCACCTTGTCGTTGAAGGCGAGCAGCAGCTTGGTGGTCGACTTGCCGTCGGTCACCTTGTACGACGAGTTGCCCGTGAACTGGGCGAGAGCGTCGGGGCTCTGCTCGCTGGTGACGACGTCGACGGCGTTCGTCAGCAGCGCGTTGTTGAGCGCGGTCGCGTCGGAGTAGTAGTGGAACACGACTCCGGCGTTCTTCGCCGCGGTGCCCCAGTAGCCCTTGTACTTTGTGAGGCTGAGGGTGGAGCCGCGCTTCCAGGAGTCGAGCTGGTACGGGCCGGTGCCGTCTTCGCTCGTCTTCAGGTTCTTCGCCGCACTGTCGATGATCCACACGTAGCTCAGGTTGTACGGGAGCGAGATGGAGCGGCTGGAGAGCTTGACGACGACGGTCGAGTCGTCGGGGGTCGACACGCTCGAGATCGGCGCGAGGCTCGACTTGCGAGCCGACTGCGAGTCGTCGGCCAGCACCTTCTCGATGCTGTACTTCACGTCGGCGCTGGTCAGCTTCGCCCCCGAGTGGAAAGTCACCCCCGGCTGCAGGTCGAACGTGTAGGTAAGGCCATCGGCCGACTTCTTATAGCTCTTCGCGAGGAGGTTCTCGACCTTGCCGGTGTCGGTAAGGCGGAACAGGCCCTCATAGACGTTGCCGTTCAGCGCCTCGGTGACTCCCTGTCCACCGCCGGCGGTGTTGTCGAGGTTCTGCGGCTCGTAGACCGAGCCGATGTTGATGGTGGCGTCGGCGGGCTTGGTCGACGAGCTCGACGTGCCGGAGCACGCGGCCAGCGCCAAGGCCGAAACGAGCGCGATGCCGGTCGCGAGACCGAGTTTCTTCTTCACGGGAGGGACTCCTGGATGGGGCTGTGGTGGGTGTTAGGGCTGTGGGACGGGGCTGGGGTGCGTGTCTGTGCCGGTGGGGGTGTCAGTGCTGGTGGACATTGAAGCCGTCGCGCAGCACGAGGTCGCGCTCACCGGCCAGCACCGGCCCGGCGAACCGGTTCTGCTTCGGCGGCAGCGGGCAGTTGTACTGCTCCGAGAAACCGCACGGCGGCACGAAGGCCTGGTTGAAGTCGAGCACGACCGGTCCGGCGTCGGCGAATCCGGCGTCGCCCGACGGACGCTGCACGAAGAGGAAGCGGCCCGAACCGTAGGTCGAGATCGACGGGTCGGAGCTGCCGTTCGTAGCATCCCCGAAGACGAGCAGCAACACGCCGCCGTCGTCGAAGGCGCTCAGCCGGTAGTCGACGCCGTCACGGCGGAACGTGATGTCGCCGGGCACGACGAGGTCGCGCGAGGAGCCGTTGTCACGGATGTGCTCGAACGGGACGACTCGGTCGCCCGACACCGGCGTGAACTCGGCTTCGATCACCCAGTCGGGGTCGAACGGGAAGAGCGAGATCGTGTCGAAGTGCTTGATCGCGGGCGACGCGGAATCCCAGAGACGGATGCCGTGCTCGGGGCGGCCGGTGTCGAGGTCGGCTCGCGTGAGTCTGGTGACGGTGACCGTGCTCGGCTGACCGTCGAGAGCCTCGGCGTCGGTGATCTCAGTGCCCTCGCTGAGCCAGCGGGTCTCGATGAGCGCCAGGTTGCCCTGCGGCGACGTCACACCGGCGAGGCGGCCTTCGCGCCAGGAGTCTCGTCCGCTCTCGGCGGTGGCTGCTGCGGTATCGAGGGTGTCGGGCACTGGTCGATCGTTCCGTTTCTCGCTCGGGGTGTCCAGTCACGGTTACTTCCCGTGACGGGCGGAGGCGCACCTGCGCCTCCCCTGCCAACAACCGGCCACCGCTCGGAAATTCCCCACGGGTGTCGCAAATCGCACTCGGCCCGTCTGCGGCGAGGAAGATGGGGAGGGTGACCGATCCGCGCACCCTCCACTACTCGCACTTCTACGGCCTCGACGAGCCGGAAGACACGGGCCCGGTCGCCCTGGTGGTCGGTAACTGCCAGGCGGAATCGACGAGGATCCTGCTCTCCGGCCCCGACCTCACCACGATTCGCATGCCCGCCGTGCACGAACTCACCGCATCCGACCTCCCGCACCTCGATCGGTGGCTCGCCCGCGCCTCGTTCCTGATCAGTCAGCCCGTTCGCAACGACTACCACGGCCTCCCCCTCGGCGTGCGTCAGCTCACAGCGCGCATGCCTCATGGCCGGACGGTGACCGTGCCGGTGATCCGCTTCGCCGGGCTGTACCCGACCCACGCGATCGTCCGCCCGCCGCGTGACGCGTCTCTCGTGCCGCCCCTCGTGGAGTACCACGACCTGCTGCTGCTCGCCGAGGCGGCCGGGGCACCCGTCGCGCCCCCGTCGGGCGAGGTCGTCCGCGCGGTCGCCGCCCAGTCGATCGCGGAGCTCACGCGCCGCGAGGAGGCGCACGACACGATCACCGTCTCGGACCTCTTCGCGAACCCCTCGTCGTTCGACCTCATGCGGACCATCAACCACCCCGGCAACGCGGTGTTCGAGACCCTCGCGGGCCGGGTGCGCGCGCGGCTCGGGCTCTCGGAGCGGGTCGCGGATCCTGGGCGGCCGCTCTTGAACCGCGTGCACGCGCCGCGCTTGCCCGTCGTCGTTGAGGCGTTCGGGCTGCCCGACGCGCCTCGTGACCATTGGGTCGTCGACGGTGCCGACGTCTCTGCGGAGCTCGTTCGCCGGGAGCACCTCAAGTGGTACGCCGCGAACCCCGACATCGTTGCGGCCGGTGTCGCTCGTCACGCGGCGACGCTGGCGCTCTTCGCGTCGCGCTGAGCGGACTGCCGGGTTGCTGCTCGGTGGGTGGGTGGTGGCCCGCGCGGGGTGGCTGGCGGCCCGCGCGAGGTGGGTGGCGGCCTGCGTGGGTGGCTGGCGACCTAGGTGGGTGGCTGGCGACGTAGGTGGGTGGCTGGCGACGTAGGTGGGTGGCTGGCGGCCTGCCGGGTTGCTGCCGGCACTGGGACCGGCCCCATAAAAAGCGTGATTGACCCTGGAGCCAATTGCGTCGCCGTCGGGCTTCGGTAGACCGGCCGCGGCCGACAGGCTGCTGGCGACAGGCTGCTGCCGTGGGGCTGCTGGCGTCGGACTGCTGTCTCCAACGTTCTCTGCCCGCCCTACTCGCCAGCCCAACCCTTGACCCTGAAGTCAAGTGCATTGGCGGCTGCGCTCCGCCGCCCCCACCGCGCAATTGACTCTGGAATCAATCACGCTTTTAGAGAGTCGACCTCCGGGGCGGTGCCGCCGCGCTGCCCTTCCGCCCCTTCAGGCGCGACGCCGAGACTCCAGTAGTTGCTCATCCGGGCACCCAGCACCCGCAACTACTGGAGTCTCGCCGTCCGAACGGGCGATGCGGCTACGGGACGATCACAGCCCGGCCGCGAATCGTGCTCGCAGCCAGGTCGGCGTAGGCCCGAGCGCCGTCGTCGAGGGAGTACTCCTGCACCTCGACGTCGATCTTGCCGGCGCGCGCCAGGTCGAGCACCTCGATGAGCTCGCTCCGCGACCCCCAGTACGGCACCCGCACGGCGGCGTCGTAGGCGATGGTGCCGAAGCCGAAGTTCACGTCGCCGCCTCCGATGCCAACGATCGTGACGTCGGAGTCGATCCCCGCGACCGACACAGCCAACGGGATGGTGGGCTTTGCGCCGACGAAGTCGAACACCGCGTTCGCACCGAGACCGCCGGTGATCTCGCGGATCCTCTCGGCCGCAGAGGCGTCGCTGATCAGTGTGATGTCAGCACCGACGTGCTTGGCCAGCTCGAGCTTCTCGTCGCTGACGTCGAGCGCGATGACGGTCGCCCCGGACAGCGCCTTCAGGATCTGGATGCCCACGTGACCGAGACCGCCGGTTCCGATCACCACGGCGAATGTGCCGGCACCGAGCTTCGGCAGGCTCCGCTTGATTGCGTGGTACGGCGTCAGACCGGCGTCGGTAAGCGAGACGTTCTTGATCGGATCGAGGTCACCGAGCGGTACGAGGTGACGGGCATCGTCGACGAGCATGTACTCGGCCATCGAGCCGTCTGTTCCGAGCCCCGGAGGCGTGATGCCGAGTGCGGCGGCGTTGGTGCAGTAGTTCTCGTGACCCTGTGAGCAGTTGTGGCAGTAGCCGCAGCCCCAGGGGCCGTACACGGCGACCGCGTCGCCGACCTTGACGGTTTCAACGCCCTCGCCGAGCTCGTGAACGACGCCTGCGCCCTCGTGACCGAGAGTCATCGGCAACGGGTAGCCCGCGCCGGTGTATTCCTCTTCGCTGAGTCCCATGACGTAGTCGTCGGAGTGGCAGACACCGCCCGCGGTGACCTTGAGCAGGATCTGCCCCGGGCCCGGTGTCGGAACGGGAATGTCGACGACCTCCGGAGCCTGGCCGATGGCGGTGTATCGAAGTGCCTTCATGAGTGTTTCTCCTCCTCCGCGAGAGCGCTGCCGGAGGTCGTTCTCCGACACCTGTCGCGGATCCTGCTCCCAGTATGCTCCGGCCTCCTGCGCGTTTCGGCGAGACTCCAGAAATGGCCCATCCGCGTCGGTGCGGATGGGCCATTCGGGGAGTCTCACCACTCAGCAGAGCAGCAAGAACGGGCCAGGCGAGCTAGTGCGCGCGGCGATCGCCGGGCTTGGGGTGACCGGGGATCGAATCGCCCGAGAGGTTGAGCTCCGACTCGTCGACTTCGATGTCGCCGCCGTCGTCGGGGCCGCCGGTGCCGGGCAGCGCCTTTACCGCGTCGACGTCGGTGTCGCCGTCAACGGCGGGCGAATCCGTGATGTCGGTGTTCTGCAGCTCCTCCGTGGCCTCCTCCGATCGGGGGCTGTCGAAGGTCGGGTCGTCGCTGTCGCGTCGGTCGGGTGCGCCGTTGATGGTGTCCATGAGGTTCTCCTATCGGTAGTGCTCAGTGAACGATAGGCACCGCGCCTGTGCGCCGCGCAGGTTCGGGCCCACACCGCGCAGGTTCGGGCCCGCACCGCGCAGGTTCAGGCCCATACCGCGCAGGATCCGGCAATCGCCGCACGGAGACGACAAAGCCGGGCCGCTCCCAGTGGAGCGACCCGGCCTCGATGGCGTCTGCCGTCTACTTGCGCAGCGCGAGGTACTTCTCGATGAGCGCCTTCGTCGACGAGTCTTGAGCCGCGAGGGCTTCGGCGTCGCCGCCGACGGCCGGCGTCACCTGGAGGGCGAGCTGCTTGCCGAGCTCGACGCCCCACTGGTCGAACGAGTCGATGCCCCAGATGGTGCCCTCGACGAACACGATGTGCTCGTACAGTGCGATCAGCTGGCCGACGACGCTCGGGGTGAGCGCCGGGGCGAGGATCGACGAGGTCGGACGGTTGCCGCTGAATTCGCGGGCCGGAACGACCGACTCGGCCGTACCCTCGGCGCGCACCTCGTCAGCGGTCTTGCCGAATGCCAGCGCCTTCGTCTGCGCGAAGAAGTTCGCCATGAAGAGCTCGTGCACATCCTGGCCGGGCTCCACTCCGGCGCCGTCTCCGGTCTCGTCTTTCAGCGGGTGGCCGGGGTTGGCCACGGCGATGAAGTCAGCGGGGATCAGGCGCGTGCCCTGGTGGATCAGCTGGTAGAACGCGTGCTGGCCGTTGGTGCCGGGCTCGCCCCAGAAGACCTCGCCGGTGTCGGTTGTGACGGGCGAGCCGTCCCAGCGGACACTCTTGCCGTTCGACTCCATGGTGAGCTGCTGCAGGTAGGCCGGGAAGCGGCTGAGGTACTGCGCGTACGGAAGCACCGCGTGGCTCTGCGCGCCGAGGAAGTTCGAGTACCAGACGTTGAGCAGGCCCATGAGCACGGGCACGTTCTGCTCGAGCGGCGTGGTGCGCATGTGCTCGTCGAGGGCGTGGAAGCCGGCAAGGAACTCGCGCCAGTTGTCGGGGCCGATCGCGATGACGACGGAGGTGCCGATGGCGGAGTCAACCGAGTAGCGGCCTCCCACCCAGTCCCAGAAGCCGAAGGCGTTCTCGGGGTCGATGCCGAACGCGGCGACCTTGTCGAGGGCGGTCGAGACGGCGACGAAGTGCTTCGCAACGGCGTCTTTGCGGGCGTCATCGCTGTCGGCGAGGACGCCGGCATCGGCCAGCTTCTTCCAGAGCCACTCGCGGGCGAGGCGGGCGTTAGTTAGGGTCTCGAGCGTGCCAAAGGTCTTCGACGCGACGATGAACAGCGTGGTCTCGGGATCGAGGTCAGCGGTCTTCTCGTAGACGTCGGTCGGGTCGATGTTCGACACGAAGCGAGCCTCGAGTCCGGCCTGCACGTAGGGCTTGAGGGCCTCGTAGACCATCACGGGACCGAGGTCGGAGCCGCCGATGCCGATGTTGACGACGGTCTCGATGCGCTTGCCGGTGACGCCGACCCATTCGCCCGAGCGGACCTTGTCGGCGAAGGCGAACACCTTATCGAGAGTGGCGTGCACGTCTTTGTCGACGTCTTGGCCGTCGACGACGAAGCCCTTCTCGGGAACGAGGCCGGCGCCGTCTTTCGGGCGGCGGAGGGCGGTGTGCAGCACGGCGCGGTCTTCGGTGGCGTTGATGTGCTCACCCGAGATCATGGCCTGGTAGCGGTCGGCGACGCCGGTATCTTCGGCGAGCTTCAGCAGGTGGCCGAGGATCTCCTCCGTCACTAGGCCCTTCGACAGGTCGACGGTGAGGTCGGCGGCCTGGAAGGTGTAGCGGTCGGCCCGGCTGGCGTCGGCGTCGAACCAGCCGCGGAGGTCGGGGGTGAAGCCGTCGGCGATGCCGGCGAGCTGCTTCCACGCGTCGGTCGAAGTGGGGTCGACGGGGGCGGATTCGGTCAAGGGGTCCTCCTGGATACCGGAACAGTACGTGGCCCGCGGCTCAGGCAGCATTGCGAGGCGGGCCGCCATCAACTCTATTGCCGCGGGGCGTTCGAGGTTCACCGGGCTTCGCAGACCCCGCGTCAGCGCCTCGACCGCCAGAGCAGCCAGACGAAGTACGGGGTGCCGATGAGCGCAGTCAAGAGCCCGGCGCCGAGCTGCGCGGGCGCGATGACGGTGCGGCCGGCGACGTCGGCGAGACCGACGAGGATCGCCCCGAGGAGCACGGCGACGGGGATCACCCGCGTGTGGCGGCGCCCGACCAGTGCCCGCGCGGCGTGGGGCGCCACCAGGCCGACGAACCCGATGGCCCCGACCGAGGCGATGGACGTGCCGGTGAGCAGCACGCTCACGGCAAGGAAGACCAGCCGGGTCGACGACAGCCGGAGCCCCAGCAGGCGCGGCGTGTCTTCGTCGAGCCCCACGAGGTCGAGCTCGCGGTGGCCGAGCCCAGCGACGACGAGACCGACCGCGAGGGCGATTGCGACCGGCGCGACATCGGGCAGAGTGCGCCCGTAGGTCGATCCCGACAGCCAGGTCAGCGCTTTCGCGGCGTTGTAGGGGTCGGTGAGGACGATGAGCAGACTGATGAGCGCGGTGGTGGCGGCCGAGACGCCGACGCCGATGAGCACGAGGCGGTTCTGCTGAAAACCACCGCGAGCCGACAGCCCGAACACGATCAGCGCGGCGATCGCGGCGCCGGTGAACGCGGCTCCCGCCACTCCCCAGGTCGCCGCCGCGGGCACCGTGGTGACCAGCAGCACAGCACCGAGGCCGGCTCCGCCGGAGACCCCGAGGATCCCTGGCTCCGCCAGCGGATTGCGGGTGACGGCCTGGACCATCGTGCCGGCCAACGCAAGCGCGGCACCCGCCACGACGGCCGCCAGCACGCGTGGCGCTCGCGTGTCGAGAACGTAGGTCACGACCTGCCCCGATCGGCCCTGGATCCAGTTGGCGACGTCGCCGAGCAGCAGCTTCGCGTCACCCAGGAGCGCAGAGGCGATCACGACGGCGAGGAAGACCAGCGCGAGGATGGCGATCGTCGAGGCGACTCGGATCCTCGACCTGACTGGATGACCGTCGGTCGCGACGACTCCCCCGGAGTCGCGGGCCCGGAACGCCAGGACGACGAGGAAGACCGCGCCGACGAAAGCGGTGACGACCCCGGTCGGCACGCGCACCGATGCGTCCGCACCGATCACGAGCCGGAGCAACACATCGGAGGCGAGGACGACCACGGCACCGGCGAGCCCGGCGATGGGAAAGAAGGCTCGGGAGCGGACGAGACCCGGGACCACGCGGATCAGGGGGCGGACGAGTGCGGGCGCGGCGAGCCCGACGAACCCGATCGGGCCGGCCAGAGTCACGGCGACCGCGGCGAGGAGCACGGCGAAGACGACGGCGGCGGTCCGGGTCGAGCGCACCCCGACGCCGAGGCTCCGTGCCGCGTCGTCGCCGAGGCCGAGCGCGTCGATCCGGCGGCCGAGGGCGAGGAGGCCGAGCACACCGACGACGGCCACCGGCAGCATCTGCAGCACACCCTCCGGGCCGCTCTGGCCGATGCTGCCCTCGCCCCACTGATACAGACCGATCGTGCGCTCGGGGAACAGCAGGATCAGGGCGCTCGTCACCGAACCGACGCCGAGTGCCAGAGCGCTGCCGGCGAGCACCAGGCGCACGGTGCCAGATCCGAGACCGGACAGGGCGAGCACGACGGCCGCAGCCACGAGACCGCCGATGAACGCGATGCCGCTCGACGCGAGCAGCGGCAGTGAGAAACCGGTGACCGCGGCGACAGCGAGGGCGCAGTACGCACCGGCATTGACCGCAAGGGTGTCGGGAGATGCCAGGACGTTGCGGCTGATGGCCTGGAGTGCGGAGCCGGAGATTCCCAGGGCGAGACCGACGAGGATCCCGGCCTCCATCCTCGGCAGCCGCGACGACAGGATCACGGCCGAACCGCTCTCGCTCGCCCGTCCGGTGAGGGCCTGCCAGAGTTCCGCCGGTCCGACCGCGGCCGTGCCCTGCGCAATGTCGATCAGGCCGAGCACGACCACAAGCGCCAGGAGGAGGACCGCCACCGCGGTGAGTCGGAGGCGCCGGAGCGGCTGACCAGTCTGGGCGGCGGGCCGGATCCTCGTCGCTGTCGACTCGGCGGTCTTCTCGGCGGTGGCGGTCACGGTGCTACTTCACGAGGGCGGCGACGACCGCGTCAGCGTAGGCCTCCATCGACTCCGGGCCACCGAACATCCAGATGCCGTCGGGCAGGCGGTGCACCTGGTCGTCTTCGACAAACGGGAGCGACTTCCACACCGCGTTCGACGCGAGCGTCTTCGCGAAGGGATCGTCGCCGTCCACCTTGTTGGTCGCGTAGAGGAACTGGACGTCGCCGAGCTTCGTCAGACCTTCGACGTCGGTGGCGGCGAGACCGTAGTCGGCGTCGCCCTTCAGCTTCCAGGCGGTCTCGAGACCGAGCTCGCTGCTCACCTCGCCGATCAGCGACGTCGCCGTGTACGGGCGAATGCTCACCTGGTTGGCATCGACGTAGCCATCGGCGAAGGTGTATTTCGCGCCGTCCAGGCCAGCGTCGGCGAGAGCCTTCTTGCTGTCGGCGATCGTGGTGTCGAACGACTTCTTGAGCTCGGCGGCCTTTTCTTCGGTGCCGGTGGCCTTGGCGATGAGGTCGACGTTCTCGAACATCTGGTCGATCTGGCCGGTGCCGTTCGCGCTGCGGACCTCCAGCACGGGAGCGATCTTGCGCAGCTGCTTCAGCGAGGCCGTGGTCAGATCGGTCGTCGCCACGATGAGGTCGGGAGCGAGGGTGGCGATCGTGTCGAGACTCGGCTCGCCGCGGGTGCCGATGTCTTTCGTGTCGGCGGCCACCGGAACGGTGGAATCCCAGGCGTTGTAGCCCTTTACGTCGGCGACCCCGACCGGAGCGACGCCGAGCGACTGCAGGCTCTCGACGACGTTCCACTCCGTTCCGACGACCTTCGTGGCCGGTCCGTCGAGGGTGATCTTCGTGCCGCTCGCGTCGGTCAGAGAGATCGCCGCCGCGGCCGCCTTCGTCTCGGGGGCCGCCGCCTCGGTGGTGCCGCACGCGCTGAGCGCGAGCGCGGCCGAGGTGGCGAGGGCGGCGGTCAGAAGGAGTCGTCGTCTAATCATGAGGAGGTGTGGAGCCTTTCGCTGCGGGTGTGGTGGCGGCCGATGGCGCGGGTGCGCACACGGCCTGTGGCGGGGTCGGTGTCGACATCGATGCGGATGCCGTAGACCCGGGTCAGAAGGTCGGAGGTGAGCACGTCGGAGGGTGCGCCGGTCGCGACCACGCGGCCCGCGTCCAGGAGCACGACGCTGTCGGCGACCGCGGCGGCCTGGTCGAGGTCGTGGAGTACGACTCCGACTGCGATGCCCTTGTCGTCGGCGAGATCGCGGATGAGGTCGAGCAGTTCGACCTGGTAGCGGAGGTCGAGGTACGTCGTCGGCTCATCGAGCAGCACGACACCCGTCTCCTGTGCGAGACAGCTCGACAGCCACACACGCTGCAGCTGTCCGCCCGAGAGGTGCTCGACGCTTCGCTCGGCGAACGCCGTCATGCCGGTGACCTCGAGCGCGTGGTCGATCGCTGCCGCTCCCCCGGCGTCAGACCGACCCCAGCGGCTGCGGTGCGGGTGACGCCCGAAGTCGACCACGTCGCGAACGGTGAGCCCGCCCGGCGTGGGGCGCCCCTGAGTGAGCAGCGCGACCCGCTTCGCGAAGTCTCGAATCGAGAGCGAGAGGGCGTCGGAGTCGCGAAGACGGAGGTCGCCGGCCGCGGGCTTCTGCAGCCGCGCCATGGTGCGGAGCAGTGACGACTTGCCGCTGCCGTTGGGGCCGACGAGAGCCGTGACCCGGCCGGTCTCGAACGTCAGGTCGGCACCGCGGACAACGGGAACGCCGTCGTAGGCGACGTCGATCGACTGGGCCGAGAGGTCATCGCCCACGGTCAGGGGAAGGGAGTTCGAATCCTGGAAGGTCACTTGGTTAGGTTAGCCTAACCAACCTTTCCCTAGCCACCTTTGTCGCCGGGGGCGGGCGAAAGTACGCAAATGAGCCTCGGGGCGAGGCAGCAAGGCCCATTTGGGCACTCTCGACGAACGCGATGAGCAGACGCGCAGAAGCAACCAGACAGCTATCGCGCCTGCGCCACCAGCTCCGCCCGCGACCGCGCCCCGGCCTTCCGCAGCAGGTTGGACACGTGGAACTTGACCGTGTTGTCGCTGATGCCGAGCTTTTGAGCGACGTCGTGGTTGCGCGCACCCGACGCCACAAGCCGCAGCACCTCGCGCTCGCGCGGGCTCAACTCGACGGCCTCGAGCAGCGGATCGGGCTCAGCCGGCGGATCGAGCGGGAGGGCGACCGACAGCTCCGACCCCCAGCCCGGAGTCGACGACACCCGCAGCTCGCCGTCGAGAGCCGACACCCGCTCGGCGATCGGACTGAGCGAATCGTCGTGCACGGTCAACTCGCCGAGCCCGTCGTCGCGGATTCCGATGAGCAGGTTGAGCCCGTCGCAGTCCCACTGGATGCGCACGCGACGGCTCTCCCCCGTGTCGACGAAGGCCAGCACGGCGCTCCGGACGATCGCCCGCGCCGCATGGGCCACCTCTCCGGGCAGGGCTCGGCCAGTGACGGGAGGCTCAACGAACTGCACGTCGAGGTCACCGAACCGCACAAGCGGCCGGAGGTCGGCTCGAAGCCGGGCGAACGCGCCGACGACAGGTTCGAGCATGGCCTCGCGCTGCTGGTCGGTCGCCATCCGCGCCTCGACGAGCGACGCCGCGGCCACGTCGATCGCCAGCGCTCGGGCAGCCCGGTCGTCGAGGCGCCCCGATCGGAGGATGGCGAGCATCGACTCCAGCGTCACCGCATGCCGGTCGGCCTGCTCGGAAACGGTGCGCGCGTGCTCGAGGAGGAGCTCGCGAGACGCATGGACATCAGGATCCGCGAGCTCGTTCACGGGCCCACCCTACCCGCCGCCTCCCTACCCGATCGGGTAGCTCGCCACCGGGTCGGCCATGCTCACATGGCCTGGGTCTGCTGATCCCAGTCGCCGAGCGACAGCGCATCGCTCGTGGTGCGGAGCGACTCCTGGCGCAGCTCCAGTTGCGACGCCGCGAGAGCGGCCAGATCTTCGAGGTTCGCCAGCTCGCCCTCGGTGACGCTCCGCGCGACCACGTCGAGCACCGACAGCGTGCCGATGGTCTGGCCGTCGTGCCGGGTGACGGGAACGCTGATGTAGAACCGGAGGCCCAGCGAGCCGGTGACGAGGGGGCTGTTGCGCATCTCGGGGTGGATCGTGCCGTCGGGGATGACGACCGGAACGGTCGAGATCGGCGACGCAGGGTCGAAGGCGATGTTCCGGGCCGCGTCGTCGACGCCCTCGGCGAAGTACGAGTGCGACCAGACGCGGTCGTCGTCGATCACGTTGAGGAGACCGATCGGCGCGTCGAAGAGTCGGGCCGCGAGCGTCGTGAGCCTCTCGAGGGCTTCGCCCGGCAGCGTGTCGAGAGCTGCCGGGTGTGCGGCGGTCGTGGCGGAGGCCGAGGTGGAAGGAGCGGCGGCGGCCGAAGCGGCCTCGATACCGCCGACAAACCCCTCGCTCGACGCGGCGGTTTCGGCGAGGACCACGTCGCGAAGCAGCGCCACGAGCGCGGGGCCCACTGGGCGGGCCGCCGGATCCTGCGCTGTCATGACGGTGAGAGCGTGCCGCCAGTGCGCCGGAAGCGGCTCGGGTACCACCGGGTCGCGCGAGAGCCGGGCGACCGCCGATTCGACGAGCGAGCCGGGGAACTCGCGGCGCCGCGTGAAGCACTGCAGCAGCACGAGACCGAGCGAGTAGACGTCGCTCGCCGGGCCGACGTGTGCTCCGCGGGCCTGTTCGGGGCTGAGGTAAGCGGCCGTGCCGGTGGTCATGCCGTCGGCGGTCAGGCGTTCGACGTCGTCGGCGAGCGCGATGCCGAAGTCGGTCAGCTTGGCGCGGGCGCGATCGGTCGGGTTGCCGTAGTCGACGAGGAGGATGTTCGACGGCTTCAGGTCGCGGTGGATGATGCCGTGCGCGGTGATGTAGTCGAGGGCTTCGGCGAGGTCGTAGCCGATCTCGGCGACGTGACGTGCTGCAAGGGGCCCGGCCGAGAGCCGCTCCTCGAGGTTCTGCCCGGCGACGAAGGGCATGACGATAAATCGCTCGGGCCGACCGTTGGTCTCGGTCACTCCGGCGTCGAGAAGGCTGACCAGGTTGTGGTGCTCGAGGGAGGCTAGCACCCCCTGCTCGGCCTCTTGGCGGGCGATGTCGACGAGCCCGGCGTGGAACACCTTGACAGCGACGGACCGGTCGAGGGTCTCGTCGTGACCGCGGTAGACGACGGCCATGCCGCCCTGACCGATGACCTTCTCGAGGCGGTAGCGCCCACCGAGAATGCGCACCGGGTCGCCGCTCTCCTGATCGGGGAGGGTCATCGTCGTCTCGTTTCCTGTCGCACGGGCGGCTCTACGGGTCCAGTATGCCGAGTCGCCGCGCTCGGCGCCCCCGGTTGCGCCCTGGGTACAGGCCCGCTAGCGGGGAACCCACTCGGAGGTGGAGCGGGCAAGATGGCTTCATGACGACATCTCCGGGCACCGCTGCCTACCGAGCCGCCCGTGATTCGCTGATCGGTTCGACCGACTCGATCGGTTCGACCGACTTGGCCGCCGAGGCCGCCGCAGCGGTCGACTCGTTCGAATGGCCGGCCGTCGGCGACACGTTCAACTGGGCGACCGACTGGTTCGATGTGATCGCGCGGGGCAACTCCCGCGTGGCCCTCTGGATCGTCGAGGAAGACGGCCGCTCGTCGCAGACCACCTACGACGAGATGGCCACCCGCTCCGATCAGCTCGCCACGCACCTGTATCGGCTGGGTGTCGGCAAGGGCGACCACGTGCTGCTCATGCTTGGCAACCAGTTCGAGCTGTGGGAGACCATGCTCGCGGTGATCAAGCTCGGCGCGGTCATCCTGCCGACCTCGACGATGCTCGAGTCGCACGACCTTCAAGATCGCATCGATCGCGGCGCCGTCCGCCACGTGATCACGAACGCCGACGAGACGCACAAGTTCGACACGGTCACCGGCGACTTCACCCGCATCGCTGTGGGCGGCGCGGCTGCGGCCTCCGACGACACCTGGGTCGACTACCCGGATTCCCTCGACCCCGAAGCGACAAAAGGATCCGCGCGCCCGTCGATCACCACCGGCCGAGACGACGCGTGCCTCGTGTATTTCACCTCCGGCACCACCTCCCGGCCGAAGATGGTCGTGCACACGCAGGTCTCCTATCCGGTCGGCCACCTGAGCACGATGTACTGGCTCGGCCTCCGACCCGGCGACGTCGAGCTGGCGATCAGCTCGCCCGGCTGGGGCAAGCACGCGTGGAGCTGCTTCTTCTCGCCGTGGATCGCCGAGGCGACCGTGTTCGTCTACAACTACGGCCGGTTCGACGCCGCGGCTCTGCGTGGGCAGCTCGAATCGGCCGGTGTGACGACCTTCTGTGCGCCGCCGACGGTGTGGCGTCTGCTGATCCAGGCCGATCTCGGCGCGCGCCCGAGCAGCCTCCGCGAGATCGTCTCGGCGGGCGAGCCCCTGAACCCCGAGGTCATCGCCCGCGTCGAGAAGGCCTGGGGCCTGACGATCCGCGACGGCTACGGCCAGACCGAGACGACGGCCATCATCGGCAACCGCCCGGGCGACGTCGTGAAGCCGGGCTCGATGGGCAAGCCCCTTCCCGGCGTCGCGGTCACCCTGATCGACCCGGTCACCGGCGAGGCAGGATCCGAGGGCGAGATCTGTCTCGATCTCTCGGCGGGCCCGGTCAATCTCATGTCGGGCTACTTCGGCGATGCCGACCGCACGGCCGCGGCCCTGCGGGACGGCGTCTTCCACACCGGCGATGTCGCCTCGCGCGACGATGACGGTTTCATCACGTTCATCGGGCGCACCGACGACGTCTTCAAGTCGTCCGACTACAAGGTGTCGCCGTTCGAGGTCGAGAGCGTCCTCCTCGAGCACCCTGCCGTCGCCGAGTCGGCCGTCGTGCCGGCGCCCGACGACATCAAGCTGAATGTCGTCAAGGCGTACGTCACGCTCGCCGCCGGGTGGCAGCCCACCGCCGAGACCGCCCTTGCCGTGCTAGGGCACGCTCGCTCGGCACTGCCCGCCTACGAGCGCGTCCGGCGCGTCGAGTTCGGGCCGCTGCCGAAGACGATCTCGGGCAAGATCCGCCGGGTCGAGCTCCGCGAGCGCGAAGACCGCGCCGTTCTGCCGGGTGCCGAGCCGCTCGACGGCGAGTGGCGCGACACCGATTTTCCCGAGTTGGGTGCGGGGCGCCGGTAGCCCGAGCCTGGCGCGGCTCACTGCCGCCGCCGCCCTTCTCGCGGCCGGCCGCTCACTTGAGGCCGGAGCGCGCCAGACCTTCGACGAAGTACTTCTGGAACGCGACGAACAGCACGACGATGGGCAAAATCATCAGGAGGTTGATGGCCATGATCGCGCCGTAGTTCGAGGTGTACTGACCCTGAAGGTCGGCGACGATGCCGATGGGCAGGGTGAACTGATTCTGGTCGCCCGAGAGCGCGACGAGGGGCCAACCGAACGCGTTCCACTCCCCCATGAAGGTCAGCAGCACGAGAACCGCGAGCAGGGGCTTGCAGAGCGGCAGCACGACAGACCAGAAGGCCCGGAAGTGCCCCGCCCCGTCGACGCGTGCAGCCTCGACCAGCTCGTCAGGGATCGCGATGAAGAACTGCCGGGCGAGAAACACCCCGAAGATCACCGCCGCCTCGGGCAGAATGACGCTCCACGGCGACCCGTAGAGGCCCAGGCCGACTGAGAGCTTGAACTGCGGCACGATGATCGCCTGCGGCGGGATCATCATGGTCGACAGCAGCAGTAGGAAGAGGGCGTTGCGGCCACGGAACCGGAGCTTGGCAAAGGCGTAGCCCGCCAGCAGGTTGCAGACGACGGTGATAACCGTCACGATCACGGCGATGAACAGCGAGTTGCCGAACCATCGCCAGACGGGGAACGCCTCGAAGGGCTGCACGAAGTTGTCGAGCGTGAGGTGGCGCGGCCAGAGGTGGAGGCCGGGCGCATAGAGGTCGACCCGGGTCGAGAACGCCGTGAGGAGCATCCAGTACAGCGGGAACGCCATGACGACGGTGATGACGATCGCCGCGGTCAGGCGGAGCCAGAGAAGTCTGCCGTGTTTGGGCTTGGGCGCCCGCTTCGGCGTCCGGGCGATCTCGGGGAGGTCGCCCGCGACCTCGAACACATCGGTGAGAGACGACATCTCAGATCCCCTGCTCGGCGCGCTCGCGCCTGGTATTGGCTCGCCACTGGATGGCGGTGATCGCCAGGGTGATGAGGTAGATGGCGACGCCGACCGCGGCCCCGTAGCCGAGCAACGACGGTCCAGATTCGTCGAAGGCGAGGCGGTAGGCGTACGAGACGACGGTGGTCGTCGAGTAGCCGGGTCCGCCCCGGGTCATCGCCCAGACGGTGTCGAACACCTGGAACGAGTAGATGAGGTTCATGATCAGCAGGAAGAAGGTCGACGGCCCGAGCAACGGGAGCGTGATGTAACGGAACGACTGCCACGCGGACGCCCCGTCGACCCGAGCGGCCTCCTGCACCCCGGGGTCGACTCCCTGGAGACCGGCCAGGTAAATAAGCATGTCGAATCCGACCCGCTGCCACAACGTGACGAGGATGATCGCCGTAAGCGCCCAGGCGCCGTTTGACTGCCAGTCGATCGACGGCAGGCCGATCGCCTGGAGCATCTTGTCGATGAAGCCGTTGTTCTGGTCGAACATCCAGGCCCCGAGGACGCCGGTGGCGACGCCGGAGACGACGAGGGGCAGGAAGATGATCGAGCGGAACACAGTGCGCCCGGGGAGGACGCCGTTCAGCAGCACGGCGATGGCGAGCCCGATGGCCATGCCCACCGGGACGGTGAACAGGGTGAAAACGCCCGTGTTGGCCATAGAGCGCCAGAACACCGGGTCGCTCACCATCGTGACGTAGTTGCCGAAGCCCGCCCACGTCGTCCAGCCCAGCGAGTCGAGCGACTGGAAGCTGATCACGAAGGCGTAGACCAGCGGGAGGAGGGTGAACAGGCCGAGCATCAGCACGTTGGGCAGCAGGAAAGCACTGGCCGCGATGGAGGTCGTTGCCCGGATCCTGAACGGGGTTTTCTGTCTGGTATCGACCCGACCCGGGCGAAGCGTCGACGCCGTCGAGGAGGCGGACATCAGGCGACCGCCCCGCGGATTCCCGACGCGATGGCTCGGAGTGTCGTGTCGCTGTCGCCCCCGGTGAGGCCGAGCTCGAGCTGATCCTGCAGGGTGGTGCTGATGGTGGCGAAGCCGGGCACGGTGGTCTCCTTCACGACGACGTCGGTGATCGTGGTGGCCTGCTGGGTGAAGACCTTCATCGAGTCGGGCCGGGTCTGATAGTCGAGGGTCTCGGCGGCGAGAGACTGCAGCGTCGGCAGCTCGGTGGCGAGCTCGCAGAAGCGCTTCATCGCATCTTCGCTGACCAGGAACTTAAGGAACGCCGCCGCCAGGTCGGGGTTCTCGGTGCCCTTCCAGGCCACGATTGCGTTGCCGCCGAGGTCGGCGGCGGCCGTCTCGTCCTGCGGGAGGAACGTCGTCGCCCACTCGCCGCCCTGGTAGCCGTTGGCCTTGTCGGCGATCTCGGGCACGAGGAAGTCGCCGATGAAGGTCATGGGGACGGTCTGGTTGAGGAAGAAGTTGTCGGAGTAGACGGTCGTCTTGATGGTGTTGTTGGCCGGCACCCACTTCTTGTCGAAGAAGCCCTTCGTGAACTCCAGCGCCTTCCGCGAGGCGGCGCTCGGAATGGCTGGTTTCTTCAGGTCGTCCGAGAGGAGGGAACCGCCGGCCTGGTAGACGAACGACGACCACCGGTAGGCGCCGGCGGCGGTCCAGTCGTACGCGAACGGATACTTGGACTCCGGCAACGATTTGCGCAGCTTGGCGGCCACAGCGCTGAACTCGTCCCACGACCACGCGTCGGCGAGGCGGTCGGGGACGGCGCCGATGCCCGCCTCAGCGAACGCTTTGGTGTTGTAGACGACGGCGCTCGTATCGGTCTGATGCGGCACCCCCCACGCGCGCCCGTCGTACTGGACGGCGCTCCAGAACGCGGGCAGGAACGCCTCGGTCTCGGCGACGCTGAAGTACGGTGTCACGTCGAGCAGGACGCCGTGCGAGATGTACTTGCCGATCGACGTGTAGTCGACCCGGAACACGTCGGGAGCGGTATTCGAGACGATGCCGCGATCGATACTCGAGAAGAACCCGGCGTAGGGCAGGGTCTTGAGTTCGATCGTCGTGCCGGGGTTCCTCGCCTCGAACTTCGCCTTGACCTCTTCGAAGCCCGCCGTCTCGCCATCGCTGCCGCCCCAGAAGGCGAAGGTCAGAGTGCCCGACACGGCACGGCTTCCCGCCTTCGACCCTGCCGCGCCTCCCGCGGCGACAGGTCCGGGGGTCGAGGTGCAGGCCGCCAGGGTGGCCGCAGCCGCAGTGGCGAACGCGCCCGTGAGCACTCCTCGCCGTGTGATCGCCTTCGACACCGTTGTTCTCCCCGCGTTCGTCTACGAGGAAAACTAGGCGCGAATGGTCGAGAGCGCCCGGGTCAAAACGACCTTCAGGCGAGATCGAGCCGTCTGGCCTCGTCCGCGCTCGATCGGAGGCGCGACTCGACGAGACCGGCCAGACCGTCGTCCGACAGAATCCCGTCGAAGAGATCGACCAGCTCGTCGACGGTGGCGCGCGACTTGTGGGTGAGCAGCTCGTGTGCTGTCTCGACCAGGTCTTCGACGGCGCGAACGCAGCCGAACCGCACGAGGCGATCCTCGTCGACCCGGTATGGGCCGTAACCGAGACGAAATGCCTCCCGATCGCTGTCGGAGATGACGACGGAGAAGAGCACGCCCAGCTCGACGAGCATCAGGTCGACCTCGCGTGGCGCGCGGACGGCATCGTCGAAGTCGATCAGCCAGGGCCGCCCGTCGGCGTCGAGCACGACGTTGCCGAGGTGCGGATCGCCGTGGCAGCTGACGCGGTTCGTCGGCTCTCGCGTGCTCCTCAGGGTCCGCGCCGTCTCGCGGAGTCGCTCGATCCGAGCGCGGGCGGCCGGCCACTGGCGTGCGAAGAGCGTCAGACGAGGATCCGCGTGGTCCGGAAGGGCGGAGACGAGGGCGTCGATCTCAGACAGCCGCCGGCGGACGTGGATGCCGGAGCGACGGATGCCGCGCCGAGCGGTCTCGGCCCGGGGCCCGATGATGTCGGCGGCGTCGGGGCCCGGATCCTTGTCGTCTGACGTGACCGGCCCGTGCTCGTGGATCCGGCGGAGCAGACGGCCGAAGGCCTGCCAGCCAGCCGTGTCGAGGCCGGTGTCGAAGGCGTCGTCCCCCGAGATCCACTCGGTTAGCGAGAGGCGTCCGCCGAGTCGCTCGCTCCAGGGGATACGGCCCGACAGGAGAGGCGCGGGAACCCCGACCGTGCCGGCCTCGGCGAGGGACCGCATGAGGCGCAGCCCGTAGCGGGTGTCGCGGCGGGTCCATTTCACGGCCCACTCTCGCCCGTCGTGACCACGTGCCCACCAGACGGTGGCGTCGGGATCCCAACCGCCGTCGAGCTGTCGCCTCTCGACCACAGTGAGGTCGAAGTCGGCCAGCACCCAGGCGGTGAGCGATGCGTCGAGATCGGGGGACATCGTTCGACCGTACCGGCGGACGGGAGCGCGCGACCGGTCGACCGGGTATGCTTCGCGACCGCGCCGCCGACGGGGTACGAGTCGGCCAGGGAACAACTGACAGTGGTCGGCGTGTCGATCCGAGCGGGACTGGGCTAGACATCTGTTCCCGTTCGAAAGAGACGCCATGAGCACCGCCCGCACCCGCCGCAGCACGCCCACCCACAGCGACACCCGCACCACCACCGACACCGACACCAAGCGCATCACCCGAGCCGCGGCCGACCTGTTCGGCTGGGACGATCTTCACCCGGCTCAGCTCGAAGCCATCGAGGCCGTTGTCGCCGGACGCGACACGCTCGCCATCATGCCGACGGGCTTTGGCAAGTCGGCGATCTACCAGGTCGCCGGGGCCGTACTCGGCGCACCCGTGGTCGTCGTGTCGCCGCTCATCGCCCTGCAGGCCGACCAGGTTGCCGGCCTCATCGGACGCCCGGACGCGCCCGCCGCCGTCGCCGTCAACTCGGGCCGGACCGACGCCGAGAACGACGAGAGCTGGGACCGCCTCACTGCGGGCGAGATCACATACGTCTTCCTCGCCCCGGAGCAGCTCGCCCGCGACGAGACCGTGGATCGACTGCGGGACGCGGGAGTGGGGCTCGTCGTCGTCGACGAGGCGCACTGCGTGTCGTCGTGGGGGCACGACTTCCGGCCCGACTACCTGCACCTCGGCGAGATCGTGGAACGTCTCGGACGGCCAGGAGTTCTCGCCCTCACGGCGACCGGGTCGGGCCCGGTCCGGGACGAGATCGTGGAGCGGCTGCGTCTCGACGACCCGCTGATCCTCAGCCGGGGCTTCGACCGGCCGAACCTCCGGCTCGAGGTCGTCCGCCACGAAGACGACGACGAGAAAATCCGGGCCGTCGTCGATCAGGTCGCGGACGAAGTCACCCCCGGCATCGTCTACGTCGCCACCCGCCGGGAGACCGAGAGCTACACCGCCGAGATCGCCGAACGGTGCCCCGACCGGACGGTCGTCGGCTACCACGGCGGCCAGCGCTCCGCCGAGCGCGGAGAGCTGCACGAGCGCTTCCACGCCGGCGAGGTCGATGTCGTGGTCGCGACGAGCGCCTTCGGCATGGGCATCGACAAGCCCGACGTCCGTTTCGTGGTGCACGCCGATGTTCCCGACTCCCTCGACGCGTACTACCAGGAGATCGGCCGGGCCGGCCGCGACGGCGAGCCCGCGCTGGCGACTCTCCACTACCGGGCCGAGGATCTCTCGCTCCGCTCGTTCTTCGCGTCCGGGCTCCCCCGTCGGTCGGAGCTCCGCGCCGTGTTCACCGCCCTCGAGGCCGCCGGCCGGCCCGCCACCCGTCGGGAGGTCTCCGACCAGCTCGCTCTCGGCTCCCGCACGGTGTCGAGGCTCATCGACCTGCTGCTCGAAGCCGGCACCCTGGCCGAGAGCACCGACGGCTTCGAGGTCGTCGGTGACTTCGACGCGCGCGGTGCCGCCGAGGCGGCTCGCTCGATCGCGAAGACCCGCGAGCGCGTCGAGAAGTCGCGAATCGACATGATGCGTACCTTCGCCGAGGCTCCGGGCTGCCGGCGACGGCGCCTGCTGGGCTACTTCGGCGAGGACTCGCCCGAGCGCTGCGGCAACTGCGATGACTGCGAGCGCGCGGAGAGCGAGCCGGGCGGCGACGGGGTGACCGGTTCGGCAGACGGCACGCCGGATCCTGCCGTCTTCCCCACAGACGCGCGGGTGACGCACGCGGCTTGGGGCGAAGGCACCGTGATGAGCACCGACGGCGACAGGGTGACCGTGTTCTTCGAGAGCGAGGGCTACAAAGTGCTCGGCGTGACCGACGTGGTCGAACACGATCTGCTCACGCTCGTCTGAGAAGCCCGCTAGCATCCACCCGTGGTTCCCCTGATCAGCCTGGGGCTCGTCATGGGCTTCAGCCCCGCCCTCACGGGCATAGCCCTCCGCGTGCTGACCCGCGGCGACCGACACCCCCTCCTCCTCATCGGCAGCCTCTGCCTCGGCATGGTCGTGGCTGCGACGCTTCTCCTCGTCGCGTTCCGGAGCGTCGACCCGCAGACGTTCATCGACTCGTATCGCGGACGCGTCGAGGCGGCTCTCATCCGCCGATCGGTCGACTTCGTCGCCGCGGCCCTCCTTCTCCTGACGGCACTCGTCGTCATTCGTCTGAGCAGAAGACCCCGAAAGATCAGGCGGCCCCGAACCCGGCGGACTCGACCCGTCGACCTCGTCGCCCTCGGCTTCGCCAATACGCTCGTGAGCATCAGCGGCGTCGTGACCATGTACGTCACCGGCCGCGTCATCTCGGGGTTGAGCCCGGACTGGGGCCTGCGCATCGCGGCCTACGGCGTTTTCGTCGCGGCCATGATCGGGCCGTACCTCGTGCTCGGCCTCCTGTGGGAGCGTCTGCCCGGGGTGGCCGGGCTCGCGGCTCGCGGATCCTCGTGGCTCGGTCGGCAGGATTTCCGCCGCCTGCTCGCCGCAGCGCTCGCCGTGACGGGTCTCGTCTTCGTGGGACTCGGAATCGCCGGCGCCTGAGCGACTGGTCGGCTCCTCGGAGCTACCGCTCGCGGGCCACCACGGTCGAGTCGGCGACGTTCAGCACGCAGGGAAGAAGCACGTGCGGCAGCTCGGTCGATCCGGTGTCGAGTCGGGCGACGAGCGCCTCGACGGCCAGGCCGCCGAGCTCGTGGCCGGGGGCGTTCATCGTCGAGAGCACCGGCTCGGTCGCGGCCCCCGACTCGTTCGACGAGGCGACGGCCAGGATCGAGACGTCGTCCGGCACGCTGAGCCCCGCCGACGTGAGGCCGCTCACGAGCCCGAACGTGGAGTCGTCTTTCATGATCATGACGGCCGTGAGTTTCGGGTCCTGCTCGAGCAGCATCCGGGCCGCCTCCCGCCCGCCGCGTGCCGAAGGACCGCACGCCACGACCACCGGGGTGAGTTTCCGGCGCATCATTCCGCTCCGGAACGACCGCTCGACGCGGATGTGCGGGCCGTAGCCGTCCATCGAGGTGCCCTCGAGGTCTTCGATCACGAGACCGATTCGTCGGTGGCCGAGACCCTGCAGGTAGTCGAGGCCGTTCTCGACGGTCGTCTCGAAATCCATGTCGACGAACGGCAGAGCCGAAGGATCCGACGTGCGCCCGATCGACAGAAAAGGCACGTCCATCTCGACCAGCTTCTCGATGCGCGGGTCGGTCATCTTGACCTCCATCACGAGCACGCCGTCGGCCAGACCGCCCGAGAGCAGCTCGGTGAGATCGTCAGCGGTGGTGCCGGCAGGCCAGAGCACGAGGTGGTAACCGAGCTCGGAGGCGCGGGCCGCTGCACTTGACACGAATTGCAGCGCGGTGCTGCCGAGGCGGTGCTCGAGCGCAGGAAACAACAGAGCGAGGATCCGGGTGCGACGGCTGGCTAGCGCCCGGGCCACCACGTTATTGCGGAAGCCCAGGTCGGCCATGGCCGTCGTGACTTTCTCGCGCGTGCCCGGCGAGACATTTTTGGTGCCGTTCACGACGAACGACACGGTCGCGATCGAGACGCCCGCGCGGATCGCCACCTCCTGCATGGTCGCCATGCCTGCCCCCTCGTGGTCCCGGTGGAGTCACTGTACTCGTGAATCACTCCCGAGAAATCTGCGTTAAGCGCTTTACTGGCTAAGCGCTTTACTGCTACGGTCGTGCCCACTCGGGAACGCGACGAAGCGATCCGGCTGCGGCTCCCGATCGCGGCAGTCACGATGCCGTGCCCTGCACCCATCAAGAGAAGAGCTAAGCAATGAAGCCTAGATCCCGATTCGGAACCGCCCTCGGAGCAGTCGCCATGGCTGCCACCATCCCCCTCGTGCTCGCCGGCTGCTCCGGCAGCGGAGGTTCGACGTCGTCCGGCAAGGTCGACTCCATCACCGTCCTCGATTACTACAACCAGGGCAACGACAAGACCGTCATCGGCGACTACCTCGACAAATGCGGGGCCGCGAACGGCGTGAAGATCAACCGGACCCTGGTGCCGGGATCCTCGTTGATCCAGAAGGTCCTTCAACAGGCCTCCTCCAAGACGCTGCCCGACGTGCTGATGCTCGACAACCCCGACCTGCAGCAGATCGCGGCGACCGGCGCCCTGTCGCCGCTGACCGACTACGGCATCTCGACCGACGGCTACGCCAAGGGCGTGCTCGACGCCGGTACCTACAAAGACAAGGTCTACGGCCTCGCCCCCACCGTCAACACGATCGCGCTGTTCTACAACAAAGACATCCTCGACAAGGCCGGCATCACTCCCCCGACCACCTGGGACGAGCTGAAGACCGACGCGAAGAAGCTCACCAAGGGCAGCCAGTACGGCTTCGCGGTCGACGCGAACGCCACCTACGAGGGCACCTGGCAGTTCCTGCCGTTCATGTGGTCGAACGGCGGCGACGAGAAAGACATCAACACGCCCCAGACCGAGGAGGCCCTATCGCTCTGGACCGACCTCGTGAAAGACGGCTCGATGTCGAAGAGCGTCGTCAACTGGACGCAGGCCGACGTGAACGACCAGTTCATCGCCGGCAAGACCGCGATGATGATCAACGGCCCGTGGCAGATCCCCGGCCTAAAAGACAGCAAGGTCGATTACGGGATCGCCCAGATCCCCGTGCAATCGACCAGCGACACCGCGGTCGCCCCGCTCGGCGGCGAGGTCTGGACGGTCCCGAACACCGGCGACAAGGCCAAGCAGAAGGTCGCGGCGAAGATCGTCGACTGCATGAACTCCGAGAAGAACCAGCTCGGCATGGCGAAACTCCGATACACGATCCCCTCGAAGACCGCCGCGGCCGAGCAGTTCGGAATAGACGTTCCCGCAGAACAGGTGTTCGTCGACCTGGTCGCCAGTGCTCGTGCCCGGACGGGCGAGCTCGGCGAAGACTGGCCCAAGGCCGCGACGAAGATCTACACCGCCGTGCAGTCGTCGCTCACCGGTCAGTCGTCGCCCGCCGACGCACTGAAGAACGCCCAGTCGAGCAACTGACGATGACCTCCACCGCACAGGCGCGCACCACGCGCCGGGCCGCGGCCGACGAGACCCGCGTCTCGTCGCCGCGGCCCCGGCGGAGGCCGGGCGGCATGAAGCTGGAGCGACTGTTCCAACTCCTGTTCCTGGTGCCGGCCGCCGTCTACCTCCTCCTCTTCTTCGGCTTCCCCGTCGCGAAGAACGTCATCATGAGCTTCCAGGCCTATACGACGACGACCTTCTACACCGGCGAAGCCCCCTGGGTCGGCCTGCAGAACTACGTCAAGGTGCTCGGCTCGCAGCTCTTCGGCACCGCGCTGCTCAACACCGCCCTCTTCACAATCGGCTCAATCGTCGGGCAGTTCGCGATCGGTCTCCTCTTCGCCCTGTTCTTCCGCCGCAACTTCCCGCTGTCGGGCGTGCTCCGCTCGCTGCTGCTGCTGCCCTGGCTGCTGCCGCTCATCGTCTCGAGCGCGGTCTGGAAGTGGATCCTCGACCAAGACTCCGGCGTTCTCAACCAGTTCCTCGGTGGAGTCGGCATCGGCCCCGTGCCCTGGCTCACAAGCCCGAGCGTGGCCCTGATCACCGTGATCCTGGTCAACATCTGGATCGGGATCCCCTTCAACACGACGATCCTGTACGGCGGGCTGCAAGACATCCCCGAAGAGCTCTACGAGGCGGGCTCGCTCGACGGCGCGACCGGGTGGAAGGCGTTTCGCCACATCACCTGGCCGATGCTGCGACCGGTGGTCAGCGTCGTGCTCGTCCTCGGAGTCGTCTACACGGTCAAGGTGCTCGACATCATCCTCGGCCTGACGAACGGCGGCCCGGCGAATGCCACGCAGACGATTGCGACCCAGTCGTACGACCTGTCGTTCAAGCAGTTCGACTTCGGCTCGGGAGCCGCTCTCAGCAACATCCTCATCGTGATCTCGGCCCTGTTCGCGATCGTCTATCTCCGCCTCAACAGGAAGGCCGTCGATGACTGACACCGCACTCCCCCTCCGGCGCCCCGCCGGCCGCGGGGCAACGCCCAAACCCCGCGTCCGCGGGAACGGGAAGAAGTACCTCCTCACCGCTGTCGGCGTGCTCATCCTGGCGGTCATGCTCTTCCCGGTCTACTGGATGATCAACATCTCGCTGCAGCCCGCCGGGCCGGCCATCGAGGCCGCCTGGTTCCCGATCCACGCGCAGTTCAACGGCTACGTGCAGGCGTTCCAGGATCAAGCGGGCAACCTCGTCACCAGCCTGCTCGTCGCTCTCGGGAGCGTGATCATCAGCCTGGTGATCGCGACGCCCGCTGCCTACGCGCTGGCCCAGTTCAAGGTGCGGGGCGTGAACGCCCTCCTGTTCGGGATCCTGATCTCGCAGATGATCCCGGGCATCGTGGTCGCGAACGCGCTCTACGCCGCTTACAACGACCTCGGTCTGCTCAACTCGATCCCGGGGCTGATCCTCGCCGACTCGACCGCGGGCATCCCGTTCGCGATCCTGATCATGCGGGCCTTCATGCTCAACATCCCCACCTCGATCATCGAGGCGGCGAAGGTCGACGGGGCCGGGAACTTCCGGGCCTTCCGCTCGATCGTGCTCCCGATCAGCGTCAACTCGCTGATTACCGCCGGACTGTTCACGTTCCTCTTCACCTGGAGCGACTTCCTGTTCGCCCTCACCCTGACGACGACGCAGGACGTCCAGCCGATCACCCTCGGCATCTACCAGTACATCGGCACGTTCACCTCCGACTGGTCGACCGTCATGGCCGCCGCCGTGATGGCCTCCATCCCCGCCATCGTGCTGCTTCTCGCAGCCCAGAAATTCATCGCCGCCGGTGCCACCGGTGGCGCGGTCAAGTAAAGGACTCCCCATGACTGACACCACGTCACCCCTCCGCGCTGCGCCCCTTCGAATCACCGTCTGGGGCGAGAACGTCCACGAGAAGGTGGAGGCCCACGTCGCCGAGCGATACCCCGACGGCATGCACGGGGCCATCGCCGCCGGCATCCAAGAGAACCTCCCCGACGCCGTCATCACCGTCGTGACGATGGACATGCCCGAGCACGGCCTCACCGACGAGCTGCTCGAAAACACCGACGTCCTCACCTGGTGGGGGCACGCGGCCCACGCCGACGTCGACGACCTCATCGTCGACCGTGTGCACCGCCACGTGCTCTCGGGCATGGGCCTGCTCGTGCTGCACTCGGGCCACTGGTCGAAGGTCTTCGGCAAGCTCATGGGCACCACCTGCACCCTGCGCTGGCGCAGCGAGCACGACCAGGAGCTCGTGTGGACGGTCAACCCGCAGCACCCCATCACCCGCGGCGTGCCGAACCCCATCGTGATCCCCGAGCAAGAGATGTACGGCGAGTACTTCGACGTGCCGACGCCCGATGAGCTCATCTTCATCTCGGGCTTCACTGGCGGCGAGGTGTTCCGCTCCGGAATGACCTACCGTCGCGGCCTCGGCAAGATCTTCTACTTCTCGCCCGGCGACCAAGACTTCCCCGTCTACTTCCACAAAGACGTCCGTCGCGTACTCGCCAACGGCTGCGAGTGGGCACGCCCCGAGCGCCCGCGCGAGATGCCGACGCTCCGTCGCTACGACCTCGGCGAATACTTCGACGGGCAGCACTACGCCGGGCCGTTCGATCACCCGCTCGAGGCCCCTGCCCCTTCGGCGGAGGCTTCCGCTTCGGGGTCGGACGTCGCGGCGTCGGCCGGATCCTCGGTCTCCGCGTGAGCGCCTTCCGCCGGGTCGACTCCGCCGACCGGCCACTCCGGGTGATCCAGGTCGGCGCCGGGGGCATGGGTCGGGCGTGGCTCTCGACGGTCGCTGCCTCCCCCGACGTCGAACTCGTCGGCATCGTCGATCTCGATCTCGACACGGCGCGTGCCGGTGCCGCCCACTACGGCGACCCGGCACTCCCGGTAGACGTCGATCTCGAAACCCTCGTCCAGTCGACCCGGCCCGACGCGATCCTCGATATCACCGTGCCGGTCGCGCACCACCCGGTGACGACCCAGGCGCTCTTCCTCGGGTTGCCCGTGCTCGGCGAGAAGCCCGTCGCGCCGACCGTCGCGCAATCGCTCTCGCTGGTGGCTGCGGCCGAGATCACCGGCGAGCTGTTCATGGTGTCGCAATCGCGCCGCTACAACGACCAGCTCGTCGCCTTCAAGCAGCATGCCCGACTACTAGGACGGCTCGGCCTGCTCAGCACGCAGTTCGCCAAGGCCCCGCACTTCGGTGGGTTCCGCGACGAGATGGACGACGTCCTCCTCCTCGACATGGCAATCCACGCCTTCGATTCGGCCCGCTACCTGCTCGACGCCGAACCGGTCGCCGTCTACTGCGAATCGTTCAACCCGTCGTGGTCGTGGTACCGGGGCGATGCGGCGGCCTCGGCGATCTTCGAATTCGAGGGCGGCCTGCGGTACACGTACGACGGCTCGTGGTGCAGCCCCGGCCTCGAGACGTCGTGGAACGGCTCCTGGCGGGTCTCGGGCGAGGCCGGTGCCGCGATC
Source organism: Frondihabitans sp. VKM Ac-2883 (assembly GCF_015350875.1). NCBI lineage: Bacteria > Bacillati > Actinomycetota > Actinomycetes > Micrococcales > Microbacteriaceae > Frondihabitans > Frondihabitans sp. VKM Ac-2883. The sequence goes on from NZ_JADKSF010000006.1 coordinate 167,365, forward strand.
TGGAGCGGTGACGACGCTCCCGTGAGCGAGATCGACGGCCAGCCGGGCGCCCCCGACACTCTCGAATCGGTCGGGGTAGAAATCGCAGGATCCCTCGCGGCGTTCGTCAGTGCCCTCCGCACGGGCGAGAGCCCCGACGGCGAGGTGCACGGCAACGTGCTGAGCCTGGCCATGGTCGAGGCGGCCATTGCCTCGAAAAACGAGGGCCGACGGATCCTGATCGACGATGTGCTCGACGCGTCGCTCGCTTCGGCGCTGGAGGTCGAGCAGCGTGACGACGTGCGCGAGCGGTTGGCGTCGTGGGGTTCGGCGCGGGCGGCGCTGGGGCAGGTCGCGTCGGCCGTGTAGCCCCTCTTGCAAATTTGAAGGAGAAACCGCGCTCGGCCGACGAAGACATCGCGATCGGCCGGGGTCGAGTGGCGGTTTCTCCTTCGAATTTGCAGCGCGGCCCCGCGGCACCCGCTGCCGACCCGCGATAGTGCACACCGCGCAATATTGTTCACCTGCGTGACCCCAGTTCGTGGGGTGCCGGTCAACTCCGTGTCTTAGCGTCAATCCCTCACCACCCCCTCGGTGCCGCTCTGCCCGCGACACTGGCGAACCGGAGAAGGACCCATGCCCACACCCACGCATACCCGAGCACTGACTCGCGCCGGCTTCAGCATCGCTGCCGCGGTCGCCGTTGCGGCTCTTGTCGCGACCCCGCTGTCCGCTACCGCGGCGACCGCCGCGACGATCTACCCGAGCGACTCCACCGCGCCCGACCTCATCCCGCTGCTCACCGGCTACAACCAGTTCTGGACGTCGACCGGCAAGAACGACCTGCACGGCACGGTCGAGGACGGCCCCACTCTCGCCACCAACGACAAGCTCGCCGTCTGGATCAACAACCACGCCACCGCGGCACAGAAGTTCCGGGCCCTGCAAGACTCCGAGTACCAGAACGCCACCGGCACGGCGTACGACCAGTCGATGACGATCGCCGATGCACTCGGCTCGAAGCTCGCTGCGATCTACATCAAGGGCCGCAACTCGGGGGCGCTTCCACTGACGTCGGCTCTCATCAACAGCTCGAACGGCACCTCGGGCGCCTACGTCGGCACGAGCGCCGCAAAGGCGAACTTCAGCTACCCGCGCCCCTTCGTTCCCACCGATTCCACATCGACTCCGGTCGCCGGTGACGCCGCCGGCTGCTCCCCCACCGTCGTCAACGCCTCCTCGCTCCTGACGAACCGGGTCGGCCACAGCTACGCCGACGCCGCCGGCAACCTCAAGATCATGCGCGTTGCCGACGCGGTCGACTCGAGCCACCGCTTCTCGTCGAGCGATGTCGCCCTGTCGCCGAGCTACAGCACGACAGGCATCTGCACGGGAGGGTCGTTCCCGAGCGGCCACACGACGACGGCCTACCAGGCCGGAATCACGCTCGCGACCCTGCTCCCCCAGCTCGCGCCGGAGATCCTGACCCGGGCTTCCGAGGCCGGCAACAACCGCATCGTCCTCGGGGTGCACTACCCGCTCGACATCATCGGCGGTCGCATCGACGGCGAGGCGGCGCTGGCTGCCCGCTGGTCGGACAAGGCGTACGTCGACGGTGTTCTGACCCCGGCGCGCAAGGAGCTCACGAGCTACCTCTCGAAGCAGTGCGGAGCCTCCCTCGCGAAGTGCATCGCCTCGGAGAAGAACTACACGAACAACCCGTACGCCGGAAAGAAGCTGCCCGGCGGAACGGCTCAGGTCGTCACCGATCGGAAGTCGGCCGTGAAGGTCTACACGAGCCGCCTCACGTACGGAATCCCGAAGGTCGGCACAAGCGGCCTTAAGGCCTCCGTGCCCGCCGGTGCCGGCAACCTGCTCCAGACCGCATTCCCAACCCTCACTGCGGCCCAGCGCACCTCGGTGCTCGCTCAGACCGAGATCTCATCCGGCTACCCGCTCGACCAGACCCGCAAGGCAACCGGCTCATGGCAGCGCCTCAACCTCGCGGCCGCCACGAGCGCGACCGTGCAGCTGAACAAGAACAAGACGGTCACCGTGCTGAGCACCGGCGGTAAGGCCAAGGTCGTCAAGGTCGTCTCGCACCGCCGCTGAGCGGTTCGAAACCGGCGAGGCGGCCCCGAGTGGACTCGGGGCCGCCTCTGGTGACCTACAACAGTCGAAGCAGAGCGGCGGCTAGTGACACCAACGCTGTCAGCAAGCTAACGACGTGGGCGCACAGCACAAATCCTCTGCTCCGTCTGTCACGACGACGATGTTTTGCCATCGCGGGCCTCCCTATCACCAGGGCAGGAGGCTTGCGGTCTGCGCACCCCTACCGGACGGAAGGGGATACACGTATACTCGGATGGTCAGTTATCCGAGTTTACGTGCAACTCAGACCACTGGCCTCTCACGAGGCGAGATCAACCCCTGTTCCTGCAGGGGTTTTTCTCTTTATCCTTCGAGTCCGGCCTAGGCTTGCCTGGATTCCCAGACCGATATTCGTATTCTGCCGCACGAGACCACGTGGAAGTGAACGACCCGCACAGGCTGCAAATTCGAAGGAGAATGCACGGGCACCCGACGCATTCATCGCGATCGGCGGGGGTCGACCGGCGATTTCTCCTTCAAATTTGCGTGCAACCCCATACCGGCCGGCAGCGGGGGCTGAGCGCAGTTCGAGGCGTGACGGGCTCAGGTTCCGAGCGACGTGTGCCGGATCCTGCGTTCCCCGCCCTGACCGCACAGCTAGGCTCGACGGATGGTCACCGTCGTGCTCCCCTGGCGCCCTCAGCCCTCTCGCGTGGACGCCTTCGAGCGTGTCGTCGCCTGGTACCGCGAGCATCTTCCGGAGGCCGAGATCGTCACCGTCGACTCGGGTGACGAGGTCTTCAACCTGGCCCGCTGCCGCAACATCGGCGTGACCAACGCGGCCCGCAACGCGGACTCGGCACGCGCAGCCGGCGCCGCACGCGACGCCGACGCACACGACACCGACGCCGCACGCATTGCCGACGAGGTCGTCGTGATCGGCGACGCCGACACGCTCCCCGAGATCGGCCCGCTGCGATCCGCAATCGCCGCCGCTCGCACGTCGCCGCTCGTGCAACTCCCGTACACCGAGTACCACTGGCTCGGGCGCGAGGGCACCGAGCAGTTCCACGCCGGAACGCCCCTCGCCGAGTGCGAGTTCGAACTCGTGCGCGGCGCCTGCTCGGGCGTCTACGTCACGACGCCCGCGACCTGGTGGAGCCACGGTGGGCAGGACGAGCGCTTCCGCGGCTGGGGTTTCGAAGACGCGGCCTGGTTCGTCGCTCACGAGACGCTGCTCGGCGCCCCGCCCCAGCGTCACGAGGGGGCCGTCTATGCGTTGCACCACACGGCTGAGGTGCGCGAAGGGCCGCACTACGACGCCAACGCGGCCCTCATGGAGAGCTATCGCGTGGCGTCCGGCAGCTCGGACGACATGGCTAGGTTCGTGTTCGACACGAGCGCATCGAACGCTCGCGTGCGCCCGGGCGTCTGACCGAGCGAGGCCGACAACGCGTCGAGCTTCTCGCGGGGCAAGTCCAACACCGCTAGGAGAGCCGCGCCGAGCTCCGGCACGGTCGCCGTATTCGGAGCCAGAGCGATGCCGAACCCCGCACGCTCGATGGACTCGGCACCGGCGAACTGGTCGGTCGAGAACGGCAGCACGAGCAGGGGCACGCCCGCGGTCATCGCCTCGGTCACGCTGTTGTTGCCCCCGTGCGTGACGGCGGCCGAAGCGGCTCGGAGGAGTCGCACCTGCGGCAAGAACTCACGGACCAACCACTCACTCGGGAGGGAACCAAGATCAAGGCGATCGGCCGAACCGACCGCGACCGCTGCCCGCAGGCCGAGCGACTCGAGAGCTTCGATGACCCGGGCCACCACGTCGGAGCGCACCGACAGGAACGACCCGAAGCTCACGTAGACGAACGGCGAATCGGACGACGCGAGCCACTCCTCGACCTCGGCATCGACCGGCTCGTCGCGCACGGCCGAGCCTAAGAACGCGTGAGGCGGCAGCGCCCTCGCGGGGTCGTGCAGCTCAGCCGGATAGTTGTAGAGCAGCAGGTCGCCGTGCTCCGCGAACGCCGACTCGCTCGGTGGCGCCTGCGGGTCGAGCTCGGCGAGAGCGGTGTTCCACTCGCGGGTGAAGGAGTCGCTGACGCGGTCGCAGAGCTCGCGCAAATCGGTCAACGACGCAGGATCCGGCTCGAACGCACCCGGCCACGCCGGCGGGTAGCCGTACACCTCTCCCGCTACCGGCAGTGCACTGGGGTGACCGAGCACGACGTCGGCGAAGGGGATGCGCGCCGCGGTCAGCGCCAGCCTCGCACTGAACGCAAGGTGGTCGACGATGATCTGGTCGGGCTTCACCTCGGCGACGACGCGCTGCACCTGCCGGGCCGTGTCGACCGGCATCCACATGAGGTCGGTGAGGCGCTCTGCGGCCTGATACGCGAGGGTCTCGACCATGCCCTCGCGGGTGGCGTCGAAGAAGCCACGGAGCGAGTCGTCTTCGCCTTCGGGCTGCTCCTCCGCCCGGATGACACCCGGGTTCGACCCGCGGGCGAGCTGCAGATTGATGCGCTCGAACCCGAACGACTCGACGATGGCGGCCGTCGCAGGGCCCGTCGCGACGACGACGCGGTCACCGCGGTCGCGCCATTCGGTGCCGAGAGTCGCCAGCGGAAGAAGGTGCGAAGCGTAGTCGGGGCTGATGATCAAGAGGGTCATCGCGTAGCAAGGCTCCAGTCGTGAAGGACGACCTCGTCGTCGTGAACGTCTCCGTAGACCTCCGAGAGCGACCGGGCCATGGCCTGGATGGTGAAGCTGTCTTCCACCGTCGCGCGCGACCGGTCGGCCCGCTCGTCGGAGCTTTCGCCCGCGGCAGCGTCGAGCGCCGACAGCATCGCGTCGTGCAACAGTGCGGCATCCCAGGTGCGGGTGAGGAACCCGGTGTCGCCGTCGTGCACATAGGTGGCTGGGCCACCACCGTTCGGAGCGACCACAAGTAGCCCGGAGCCCATCGCCTCCAGGAGTGCGATGCCGAACTCCTCCTTCAGGCTTCCGCAAACGTAGACGCCCTGGGCGGCACTCAGCCCGGGCAGACCGAAGCGGGCCGCGGCGACCCAGCGAGCGACGGTGTCGTTCGGCTGGTGCCCCGGCAGCAGGAGACCGGCTGCGGCTCGATCGGCCGACGGCACGACGAGATCCATCAGTCCGAGCTGCTCGCGCTCGTCGGGGCTCGGCTGGTCGAGGTTTCCACCGATCAGGAGGAGGTTGGCGCGGTCTTTCAGGTCGCTCGACGCCCACGCGGCGACGATCGTCGCCATGCCCTTCACCCGGTGGAAGCGACCGACGCTGACGATGAGCGGAAGCCCCCGACGCTCCTCCGGAAGGGCCTCGACGAGACCGCGCAGTTCGCCGAGAGCCCCGGAGGGCGCCTCCCCCGCCGCGTGCCAGCGTGCTTCGGCGACGGCCCGGTCGACGACCTCGAGGTCGATGCCCTCCGGCACGATCGTGTGTCGCTCGGGGTGCGCGGTGACGTCGATGCCGACGAGCTCGCGCATGTCGGTCTCGAGGTTTGGCCGCGGAAAGAGCACCGTATGGGCGGCATTCGCCGCGAGCTCCTGCACCAGACGGCTGCGGAACCAGAAGTGCTCGCGCTCGTCGAGGTCGCCGAAGTTCCAGCGCGTCAGCGAGCCGGCCAGGTCGAGCGACTGGATGACGGCGTGCGGATCCGGCGCCACGGTGAACACCACGGGAATGTCGAGCTCGCGCGCCACATCGGCGGCGGCCAGGCTGCCCACATCGGCCATGCGCAGGTGCAGCATGTCGACGCCACCCGAAGCGCGAAGGATCCGGCGGATGCCGCGACGCGCAGCCACCCGCAGCGGCCAGGCCTCAGCCGACGGAACAGGGTCGCTCAGAAGCGGGATGCGCCCGTAGAGGTGTCCCGTGTCGGATCCTGCAATTTCTGCGACGCTGTCGAGCGCCCCGGCGACCGAGCCTCGAGACAGAGTAAGGACGCGGTCGACGGTGTCACCGGTGACGAGCTCATCGCCGAGACGCACGAGGAGGGTCGCGATGCCTCCGTTGTCGCCGCTGCCCGCCTGGGTCAGGCCCGCATCGATGTCGGCGTGGAGGAAGAGCTGAGCCACGGTGAGGCCACCGGTCTCGCGCTCGCGCGGTTCGTCGTCGCGGCCGTCGTCGGGTCGGCCGTTCTGATCGCTTCCGGCGGCCAGGTCGACCAGGGCCATGCGTGCCGCCTGCGCGAGGAACCCGTCGCCGACCGCCAGCTGCTCGACGACGCCGGCGATGCTGCGGTGTCCGCGCCGCTGGCCGAGGGCCGCGACTGCGGCGACCCGCACCCGCTCTTCTTCGGCGGCATCCGCAGCGATCGCGAGGAGCGGACGCGTCGCGACACGACCGCGTACGAGGCCGAGGGTCTCGACGAGGCGATAGCGCGCGGCGGGCTCGCGCACGCCGAGCAATGCTCCCTCGAGGCCGACGGCCACGAGGTCGGGAACCTGCGGCGACCACTGCTCGAGAGTGCGCTGGGCGACCATACCGCCGAACCCGCCGCCGCTGATCAGGCCGATGAGGCGCCCCACCGTGTCGGGCCGGGGCAACCGGGAGCCGAGAGCGCTGGCCGCGTGTTCGCGCAGGAATCCCCGCTCACTCGACAGCAGCGCCGAGAGGATGCCGTCGACCTGCTCGTCGACGACCTCGGCGAGAGCATGGGTGGCGGCGATGGCCGTCAGCTGGTCGTCTGAGGCGATGGCCGCGGCCAGGATCCTGATGGTGCGGACGCCACCGGTTCGCCCGGCCTCGAAGGCGAGGTCGTCGGCGAGGCGCATCGCGTCGATTAGACGGTCGGCGGTGTGCAGGGCGTCGAGGGAGGTCTGGATTCCCATGGCGATTCCCCTTTCGTTCGGGGCAGTTCTGGTGGAGCGCGACAGGACGGAGACGCCTCAGACGGGGTACGGGGCGGGGTACAGGGCGTCGCGGATCCTGCGAGCGAACTCTAGGCCTTCCAGGTGTCGTTCAGCCGAATGCGAAGTCAGTACGATCGGGAGGCCCTGTTCTGCACCCCCACGAGTCACGGAGACCGCTGTGCGCATTGTCCTTCTCGGAGACGTCGGAGTGCTCTCCAACATGATCCACATCGGCGACGAAGCGATGTTCGAGGAGTTCGTGCGGCAGCTGCGGCGACGTGACGCCGGGGTCGAGATCGTCTCGCTCTCGTCGAACCCGGCCGAGACTCGCCAGCGTTACGGCGTCGAGGCGATCCGCAACGTCGACTTCGCCCCGTCGAGCTTTGCGGTCACCGGCGAGGCGCTCCGAACCGCGCAGGAGGATCGGATGCGACGGGTCCTCGCCGCGGCGGACGGCGACGATGAAGCCCTGCCGACTGACGACTGGGCGTGGGCCGTCATCGAGGCCGTTCGCACCGCCGACGGCGTCGCCGTCTCGGGCGGCGGCAACATGGCCTCCATCTGGCCGATGCACATCTTCGAGCGCGCCACCCTTGCCGCTCTCGCCGCCCGCTTCGACAAGCCGTTCGTCGTCAGCGGGCAGACCATCGGCCCTGAGCTGACCGGCGACGACCGCGATCTGGTTTCCCGCCTCCTCGACTCGGCGAAGCTCGTCGGCCTCCGCGAGACCGCGTCGCTGGCACTCGTGCACGAGCTCGGCGTGACCGGCGATCGAGTCACGGGCACGATCGACGACGCGAGCTTCCTCGGGGCGGAAGCGGCAGGATCCTCCGCTGCTCCCGCTTCCTCGGACGCTGACGACGCCGAGGTCGAACCGACTCGGCCCTACTGCGTCGTGACGCTCGCCGCCCACGTCGGCGGCCTCGACCGCGACGCCTTCGCCGAAGGCATGGCGAAGCTGCTCGACCGGGTGGCCGAGGAGGCCGGGCTCGAGATCGTCTTCTTCGCTCATTTCGCGGCTCTCGGCGGGGGTGTCGCGGACCCTGCTGGTTCTGCTTCTTCCGGTTCTGCTCCGGAGGCGGGCGACTCGCTCGTGCACCGCCGCGTGATCGACCGCATGACGCAGCCGAGCCGCATCGAGCCGACCACCGACAGCATCGCCGCGGCCCGATTCGCTCGCGGTGCGTCGCTCGCGGTGTCGAGCCGCTACCACCCGGCGATCTTCGCCGTGTCGGCCGGCGTACCGACCGTGGGCATCGCCGTCGACGACTACACGACCGTGAAGCTGACCGGAGCCCTCGGCAACTTCGAGCAGACCGGTGTGCTCACCGCCTCCGACGTGATCGACGGGTCGGCGGTGGCCGGCGTGCTCGACGTGTGGTCGTCGGCCGACGCTATCCGCTCGGCGTGGGAGTCGCGGGTCGACGAGATCCGCGCGGCCTCCGACGCGTGGTGGGATCGGGTCGCTCGCGCCCTCGGCCTGTAGCTCCCCTGCTGCTGCACCTCCGCCCCCTTGCAAATTTGAAGGAGAAACGCGCTCCCGGCGACGAGAACATCGCGATCGGCGGGGGCCCGTCGGCGGTTTCTCCTTCGAATTTGCAGGCGCCGGGGTACACCCTCCCGGGGCTCCGCCCGACCGCTCCCACTATGTTGAGCGCATGCCCTCCGCCTCCGGCTCCTCATCAGCCGCCCGCCGTGCCGCTGTCGTCTTTAACCCGATCAAGATCGACGTCGACGCCGTGAGAGCGGCCGTCGCCACCGCCGAGCGCGAGGCCGGCTGGCAGACGACCCTGTGGTTCGAGACGTCGAAAGAGGACGCCGGCCAAGACGTGACCAAGAAGGCGCTCGAGCAGGGCGCCGACATGATCATCGCTGCCGGCGGCGACGGCACCGTGCGCGCGGTGGCCGAAGCGATGCACGACAGCGAAGCGTCGCTCGCGCTCCTGCCGTCCGGTACCGGCAACCTGCTGGCGCGCAACCTCAAGCTGACCCTCGAGGATCTCGACAACTCGCTCCACACCGCCTTCAGCGGTAACGATCGAGCCATCGACCTCGGCCTCATCGATATCCGCCGCGAAGACGACTCGGTCACGAAGCACGTCTACGTCGTCATGGCGGGCCTCGGAATAGACGCCCGTATGCTGGCCAACACCGACGCCGACCTCAAGAAGCGCGTCGGGTGGCTCGCCTACGCGAAGGCGCTCATCACCACGCTGCTCGAGAAGAACTCGCTCAACTTCCGCTACAGCTTCGACGAGAAGCCCGCTCGCTCCATGCGTGCGAACACGATCATCATCGGCAACTGCGGCGCTCTACCCGCGAACATCCTGCTGCTGCCCGATGCGGCAATCGACGACGGACTCTTCGACGTGCTCCTGCTGCGCCCGGAGAGCGTGCTCGGTTGGCTCAAGATCCTGTACAAGGTGTTCTGGGAGAACGGGGTCATCCGCCGACTCCCCTTCGCCGACAAGCTCAAGGGCACCGAGAACGAAGAGCTCCGCTACGTGAAGGTCAAGTCGGTGACCGTCAAGCTGCGCGACGCCGAAGACATCGAGATCGACGGCGACGGATTCGGCAAGGCCGTCGGGTTCCGCACACGGGTCAAGCCCGGTGGTTTGACGGTGCGGGTACCGAAGGGCTGATCCGCTCTCGGCGTCTGGTCACGCTGACGCGGGGTGGGTGCCGCGAGAGCGCGGAAAGTGCCCACAGCCCACCGGCGAGCGGCCGTTTGTGCGCGTTCGGCGAGCGACCAGGCGACGAGGATCCGGGGGCACCGCCGATCCGGCCGACGTCGGTGGCCCACCCGAGGTTGTGACCTCGGGGTCGGCCTGGATCCTGCGCTTTAGTCGACTGTCAGAGCCCGAGCGCCGCGCTCCCGACGCGTCACGGCGATGTTGTGGATCGCGGTGGACAGGAGCCCGGGAACGATCACGCTGAGGCCGACCACGGCTCCTGACAGCAGGGGCGAGAACTCGATCTGGAGCTGCACCATGATGACCGAGAAGAACATCGCCGCGTTGGCTGCCGTGTCGATCCAGCGCTCGAGTCGGGGCTGGCCCTTGTCGATGCCCCAGTTCCACTTCCACCGGCCGGGCTCGCGGCGTGCTCGAAGCAGGGGCGTGAGGCTCACGACGGCAAAGCCGGTGAGGTAGAGAGCGCACCACCAGGGGGTCATGGATAGATCATGGCAGATCGCCGCACACGGGTGGTGGGCCGTTTTCGGTGGTGAACCGTTACGGGCAGCCTGCGGCACCGGCGAAGCCGAACCAGCCGTGGCTTGCGACGACGTCGCCCGTCATCCCCCGGGATGTGACTCGCACGACCGGCCGGAAGTCCGACGTGCTGCTTCCGGCGCTGAGCGAGCACCCGGAACCCTTCTTGCTGTACTTCACTTCGACCGAGAGCACCGCGGCGGTGTTGGGGACGATAGTCAGGCCGCCGGCGATATCGAAGCGGGCGTCGATGTTGTCGCCCGCCATCCGCACCGGGAAGGCCGTCGAGAAGTCGCCGTCGAGCTGCGTTGCAACGATGTCGACGCCGCCGTCCGGGCCGAACACCGGCAGCGTGAGGCGATCGATCGAGACCGGGCGCCCGCCGGTGTTGTCGACGACGATGCGCAGTCGGCAGTCGAGCCCACTCGTGACGGTGACGAGCGAGTCGAACTGCTGCTGACCGTCGTCGAGCGAGTCGTCGACGGGCTGCGTGGTGATCGCGCCCGAGGCGCAGGCCCACGGGCGGGCGTCCTGACGGATGACGACGCCGTCGCGGGAGACCGCCGCGCTCACGGGCCAGGCAATGGCCGCGGACGCGGCGACCAGCAAGGCCGCGACGGCCACGGCTGCGGTCAGGCGTGGACGCCATCGCTTGGCCGACCTCGAGGGCTCGGGTGCGGGAGCGGAAGCGGGGGCCAGGACGACCCGAGAATCACTCATACCCGGATCATAGGGGCCCTTTTGCTCGCGAACCAACCACAAGAAACAATTGCCCCGGGGGGTGACTCGCCCCTAGGCTCGGGCCCAACAAGGGGGAACCATGTCGTATCGCCGGACCGTTCTTTGCTCCGTCGCCGTCGTCGCTGCAGCGCTCACCACCGCGGGCTGTACCGCTTTCGCGCCGCCCACGGTGCAGCCGTCCTCGCACAAGAACGTCGCCGCGGTAGCGCAGAAGTCCAATGCCGAAGACCGGTTCGCGATCCTGCACCGTAACTTCACCTCGACCGATGCACTCCCCGATGACACCGCCGCCGTCGAGGACGACGAGGTCGTTCTGAACAGCCAGCGTCGCGCGGGATCCGACCACGGCACGACGTTCTGGATCGCCGAGACGAAGTCGGGCGGTGCCTGCCTCATTGCGCACAACCCCGACCCGAAGAGCGCAAACACCTGGACCATCTGCTCCAGCGACCACATGGACAAGGGCGCCCAGGTGACCGGGATGTCCGATGAGACCCAGCACGGTTACCTTTTCACGACCGACGGTTACGCGCCCGTCGGGGCGAACCCCCCGCGCAAGATCACCGAAAACGTCTGGGCTGACTGATGGCCCGGCCGCGTCGCGGTCAGCGGTAGACAGCTGCCGGCAACGGCGACCTCTCGCCTGTCACGCGTCGAGCAACAGCCGCATAGCCGCCTTGAGAGCGTCGTTGCCTTGGCGCAGATCGGCTGCTTCTGCCTCGAGGGCGGCGACCTTAGTGTCGGCCGGGGCCGGATCCCTGTCCGGTGTCATCGCGGGGCGAGACACGGGCACTTCAGGATCCGCGACCGCCTCAATCTCGTCGGACGCCGCGGCCGGTTCGTCGTCTGGGGCCACCTTCGTCGTGACCACGGCCGAGAATCGCGGTCGCTGCTTCTTTCGGGCAGGCTTGTCTGGTGCCGGCGTCGCAGCAGCGACCCAGGCCCGGAGCGACTGCTGCCCGACACCGAATTCGTCTGCAACGACCATGAAGACGTGCCGGTCTTTCGGGTTCGTGGCGCGGCGTTCCAGAACACGGGCTGTCGCCGCCTCGCGAGTCGCGGCGTCGTACTTCTGCTCAAAGGCCATGCCGAGAATCTAGGGCACCGGCGCTCCGATGTCTGCCGGGAGGGACATCTCGGTTGGCGGGTGCGTCGACTCGCGGGGCTGTGCGCGAGCCTGCGCGCGGCTTGCGACCGCACGTGCACCCACCAGTTGTCACACGAGCGACGCGCTGGGCGTGACTGTCGCGAAGCTTCCGTCGAGGGCGGCCATGAATGCGGCATGCACGCTGGCACCGGGAACGGTGGTCTCGCCGAGGGTCAGATCGGGGGCGGCACATGCATCCGAGACGACCGTGCAGACGAAGCCGAGCTCGTGCGCGGCCCGGGTGGTGGAGTCGATGCACATGTTGCTCATCATCCCCACGATGACCAACTCGGTGACCCCGGCCTCGCGAAGCACTGTCTCCAGCCCGGTGTCGATGAAGCTGTTCGGCTGGTGCTTTTCGAGTACTGTCTCCCCGTCGAGGGGCGCGACCGCCGGGTGGAAGCCAATGCCGGGGGTTTCGGGAACGAAGAACGTCGCGTCGGGGGCGGTCGCCACATGGAAGATGTGCACGACGAGCTCGCCCGACTCGCGGAACGAGTCGAGAGCGGTGCGCGCGGCGGCCGCTGCGGCTTCGGGTTCGACGAGGGGGAAGGCGCCTCCCGGGAAGTAGTCGAGCTGGATGTCAACGAGGAGGAGTGCGCGGGTCATGGTTCGAGTATGGCCTTACCCGCGACGCCGACCCGGCCATATCGACCCGGCTACATCGACCAGACCTCTCGCCGTCTCGCCAACCGACACCCTCGATCCCGCCTAGGCTTATTGCGCGTCGAGGCGCCAAGACCTTGACAATGCCGGGGCGATTACTTGCCGACAAGATGAACGACTACGGCGAGAGTCACCGACTGGAGAACCAATGGTCGAGAAGCCGACAGTGCTGTTCGTGTGTGTCCACAACGCGGGTCGGTCTCAGATGGCCGCCGGATTCATGAGAGAGCTATCGGGCGGCCGCGTGGAGGTACTCTCCGGTGGATCCGAACCGGGCAGCGCCATCAACCCCGTTGCCGTCGCCGCGATGGCCGAAGTGGGCATTGATATCACCGGTAACGTTCCCCAGCGCCTGACGACCGATCAGGTTCGCGAATCCGACGCGGTCATCACGATGGGCTGCGGAGACGCCTGCCCGATCTTTCCCGGCAAGCGCTACGACGACTGGGAGCTCGTCGACCCGGCAGGCAAGGCGATCGACGAGGTGCGCCCCATCCGCGACGACATCCGCTCGCGCGTCGAGGCGCTCTTGGCCGACCTCCTCCCGCCCGACTCGCCGTCGGCTCCGTGAGACCTCAATCTGACTGCTCGCCGCGGCTGAAACACGTCGTTTATGAGGTTTCGCGGGCGCGTGGCCTACCTCAGCTTGCTTGGGCCGGGCGTCGACCCACGCCGGTTAATGCCTCCCGAGCCGGACTGCTAAGCGACGCCCATCGGCCATTCCGACCCGGCGCGCCGAGTCGGTTTGGCCGATCTTCGTCACTTTGGCCTGCGACTTCGATCCGTCCGAGCAATGAGCGACAATCGACGCATGCCGTCGATTAGCCCAGAAGGATCCGTCGTGGCCGTGAGTCGGGATCCTGACCATCGTTTCAGCAAGCCCGTCGTCGACGAGATCACGCTGGTCGCCGGCTGGGGTATCGAGGGCGACACCCACGCGGGCGTGACGGTTCAACACCGGTCACGAGTGGCCCGCGACCCGAACCAGCCCAACCTGCGGCAAGTGCACCTCATCCACGCCGAGCTGTTCGATGAGGTGGCTGCTTCCGGCTACCGGGTTGAGGCTGGCCAGCTCGGCGAGAACGTGACGACGCGGGGTGTCGATCTTCTCGCGCTCCCGGCTGACGCTCTCCTTCGCCTCGGCGAGGAGGCCGTGGTCCGCGTCACCGGGCTGCGCAACCCCTGCCAACAGATCAACGGCTTCGAGCCCGGGTTGCTCCGGGAGGTCCTCGGCCGCTCCGAAGACGGCGCCGTCGAACGCAAGGGCGGGGTCATGGCCGTGGTCGTCGCGGGTGGCACTGTTCGTGCAGGCGACGAGATTCGGATCGAGCTTCCGGCCGGCGAAGCGGTGCCCCTCCAGCCCGTGTGAGCTTTGCGAACCGCTTCTTCCGGCCGGCGAAGCGGTTCCTCTCCAGCCCGTATGAGCTCTGCGAACCGCTGGCCCTCAGCGAGCGCGACGACGCCCGAGAGCAATCGCCGCAGCAATCACCAGAACCACGAGGCCGCACAGGCCGACGAACGTACCGAACACTGCCAGCACCCCGGCGCCGATATTCGCGCCACCGCCGTCGTTGCTGGTGTTGTAATTGAAAAGAAGGGCCGCCCCCAACACCAAGAGCCCGAAGACAGCTACTGCGAGGCCCGTGACGGTAAGAGACATGTTTGCGCGGCGGCGACCTTGAGGTACGGAGGCAGCGGGTGATTTGGACACGACCGAAGCCTACCCAGCGGCATACGAGCATCGCGCCGGTCGCCGGTCGCAGCCCGCGGGTCGAACGTCAGCCGAGCCGGGTGTAAGCGATGCCGCCGTCAACGTCGATGACCGATCCGTGCAGGAAAGCCGCTTCGTCTGAGACGGCGAAGCGCACCGCGTAGGCGACATCCACCGGCCGCACCGGTCGACCGGCCACCGTTCCGGCCGTCATCGCTGCAAGGACGTCGGCGCTATCGGCGTTGCCGGGCGTGCTCGTTGCACCCGGCGATACCGTATTGACGTTGACCCCACGAGGGCCGAACTCCGCCGACCACGTGCGCGTCATCTGCTCGAGTGCCGCCTTCGAGGCCGTGTACATCGCCCCGAAAGGGACGCCGACGCGGGCCATCCACGAACCGATGTTGACGATGGATCCGCTCCCCCGCTCGGCCATGGCGGGCGCGAGGGCGGCAACGAGTACGTGCGGCGCACGGATGTTGGTCGCGAGCACGGCGTCGAGGTCGTCGTCGGCAAGATCGGCGGTCGGCGTAGCGGGATAGATGCCGGCGTTGTTGACGAGGATGTCGATGCGGCCACCACCGAGAGAGACGGCCTCGGCGGCGAACCTGCGGATGTCGGCGGTCGACGACCCGAGGTCGGCCACGAGTGCGGAGGCTTTGCCGCCGGCGCGTTCGATTGTCGCGACGACGCTCTGCGTGCGGGCTGTGTCGCGACCGCTGACGATGACGTGGGCACCGGAGGCGGCGAGCACGCGAGCTATGGCTTCACCGATGCCACTGCTCGATCCGGTGACGAGGGCGGTTCGGCCGGCAAGGCGGGCGTCGGGCGTGAGGGAGGCGAGTTCTTGTTCGTTGGACTTCATGGTCCATTACTAGCATGGATTGGACCGGTGAGTCCATCGAGGTAGTCTTGAGCAATGCAGGAGGCGAACATCACTGAGCGCGGCCGGGCCACTCGGCAACGCATCATCGAGGCGACGGGGCGCGAGATCCTCGCGTCCGGCATCGGCGGAACGACTCTCGACACTGTTCGAGCAGCGACGCTCACCAGCAAAAGCCAGCTATTCCACTACTTCCCCGGCGGCAAGGCCGAACTAGTGCGCGAGGTCGCCGTCTGGGAGGGCGGCGAACTCTTCGCGGCACAGAAGCCGCACATCGACGATCTCTCGAGCTGGGAGTCGTGGCACGCCTGGCGTGACGCCCTCGTCGACTACTACATCGGGCTCGGACGCTGGGCCTGCCCGATCGGTTCGATGGCGACGCAAGCCGCCATGACGGATCCTGAGCTGGCTCGAATCATCACCGAGAGCATGACGACCTGGAGGCTGCTGCTGGCGTCCGGGGTCACGAAAATGCAAGACGCCGGCTGGGTCGACGTCGCTGCCGACCCTCAGCGAATCGCGGTGGCCATTCTCGCGGCACTCCAGGGTGGGCTCGTGTTGAGTCAGCCCGAGAAAGCGTCATGGCCTCTAGAAGCTGCGATCGACTCCGCCTTGGATGTGCTGCACAAGGTCGGTAACGAGGGCTGATTTGACTCAGGCGCGACCACTCGGAGCACGGCGGAGTCCGAGCCACACGAGAACGAGGCCGACGACCACCATCACGGCGCCGACGTAGAGCCACGTCCGGTCGCCCGTCATCGTGCTCCCCGGAATCAGGTTGAGACCCTGCCCCGCGAAGACCGCGCCGACGATTGCGACGACGAGTCCGACTGCCACGAGGGCGATGCGCCCGGTTCTGCTCTGCATGATGCTCACCGTACGCGCCTGAAGCGCCGGCGCGGGCGTTCAGCGAGTGCGAGGTGATACGAATCGGCCAACATCACAGCGCCGCGGCGCGCGAGGTCGGCCAGTTCACGCGATGTCGCCGGTTGGCGCGAGGTCGGCTCAGGCGCGATCGTGAAGCGTGATCTGGTAGCCGTCGGGGTCGGCGAAGGTGAAGGTGCGACCGAACGGGCCGTCGATCGGCGCTGCAACGATCGTGTGCCCGTCGGCGACGAGTGCGTCGTGAATCGCCTGCACGTCGGTCGCGTGGAGCCAAATCGCCGCACCGATGCCGGGCTGGTCAACCGACTCGAGGTCGGTACCGGCGACGACGTCGCGCAGCGCGAAGGCGATCGGCGTGGTCTCGAAGACGACCGCGTGCGGCGGGCCTGCCTTAGAGCGGACGAGGCCGAGGTAGTTCTCGTAGAACGCCTGCGACGCATCGAGATCGTGAACCTGGATCGAGAGGAAGTCGGGGCCGGTGACGGGCATGTGGTTCTCCTTTTTCGTGTCAGCTTTCTGACATAGCTCAACCTATGTCAGAATACTGACATGAGTCAAGACGGAGACGCGATCGACCTCGACACCTCGCTCGGCTACCTGCTCAAAGAGGCCTCGAGCGCCCTCCGCGCCGCCATGGAGGAGGTGCTGCGCCCCCTCGGCATGACCATCACCCACTACTCGTGCCTCGAGCTCCTCGCGCAGCGGCCGGGCCTGTCGAACTCCGACCTCGCGCGAGGCGCATTCGTCACCCGCCAGTCGATGAACGTGCTGCTGCAGGCCCTCGAGCGCGACGGCTTCGTCACGCGACCGGCTCAGGCCCCGGTCGGCAAGACCCTGCCCACTCGGCTCACTCCCCGGGGTCGGCAGCACCTGTCGGCGGCAACTGCGGCCGTGCGTTCCGTGGAGGTGAGGATGCTGGCAGGCATGTCGGGCGATGAGCAGGCAAAGGCGTTCAGGATCCTGCGCTCCATGATCAGCTCCCTGCGCGACGGCAACCCTGCCGGGTAGGTCGGCGGCGCGCCGCTCCGGGTGGCGCACGTGGCTCGCGACCTGACGCGGATCGGCCACCATCACAGCGCCGCGGCGCGCGAGGTCGGCCGCTTCACGCGACGTCAGCGTCGGGCGGCGCAGGCCCGCGAGATGGTCTTATCTGCAGCCGCGGCGCCGGCGGGACGCAGACTCGGCCATCTCGCGAGCACGCGCGACACGACACAGCACGAGGATCCGGCCCCACCACCCCTAGGCTCTCGACCATGGCCAAAACCGCAACCCGCACCACCGACACGACCATGATCCTGTTTGGAATCGGGGTGCCACTCGGCGTCCTCGGCCTCGTCCTCGTCGTCTGGACGGCTATCGACGGCGGTGCGGTCGCCGACTCGATCCTGGGCGGCTCGGGCTTGATTGCGGGTGCAGTCCTGATCGCTGCATCGGCCATCGTCGACGCTATCGGCCGCAGCCGCCAGTGACGCGGGAGGCGTCGGCAGAGGTGAGTGCGGCTCCGACCGAGCGGCGCGCCATCCTCTCCCCCGTCGCGACACTCGCCTTCCGGGGTGCCCTCGTCGGCGCCCTGAGCGCGTACGGCGTCCCGATGCTGTTCGCCGAAGGGCTGGTCGTAGCGACGATCGTGACGAACGAAGGAGTCGCCGCCGCAGCGCAATGGACGCTTCTCTCCGCGGGGTTCGGGGTCGTGGCGGGAGTCGTCTGGGGGCTGCTGGGGGCTGGTGCGGGGGCGGTTGCCGGATCCTCGTTTTCTGGTCTTTCGCGACGACTACCGCCCAAGTCGGCTCGTCTCGCCACGGGCGCTGTGGAGGGCGTCCTCGTGGGGATCTTCACGGGGGCTGGGATCGGCGTGTTCTTCAGCCTCGACGTCGTGTCGATTCTGGTCGTCGGTGTCGCGTCCGGGCTCTTGGCGATGGGGACGGCGGCCTCGGCGCTGCGCACCCGTGATGCCGCAGTAGAGGCAAGGGAACTGCACGACGTCGCGGCGGGGCAGTCGCGCTAAGCGACGCGAATCGGCCAATACGACGCGGCGAGCCGTGCGCTAATGGCCGATCCGCGTCGCTTCGCCCGGCGATCCGACGAGGTCGCGCGAATCGGCCAATGTCACAGCGCCGCGGTGCGCGAGGTCGGCCGATTCGCGTCGCGTCAGCTCTCGTCGAGACTCAACGGCAGCACCGGCCCCCGGAGCTGGCCCCAGCCGAAGGTGCTTTCCGAGATGAAATCCTGGAGGCCGTTGTAGAAGCGGCGCTCAAATTCCTTCTCCGACTCTGGTGCGAAAAGATACTGCCCGCATGCTTCGCCGAGCACCGTGACCTCGAGCATGAGCTCGTTCTCGCCAATCGGTGTCTCGCCGCTGACGTCGGCACCCTCCCAGTCAACGATTCGAATTCTGACCGAGGCGCGTTCCGACGGCGTCAATAACGTCGCTATCGCGGGAAGCACCGCCGACGGCACGATCTCATCGAAGAAACGCTGCACCGTCCACTGGCTCGTCATGAGCGGATCTTACGAGGTCGCGCGAATCGGCCAACGTCACAGCGCCGCGGCGCGCGAGGTCGGCCGATCCGCGCGAGGTCACCGATTCATGAGCGCGACAGTAGGCGAGGTCGCCAGCGCAACACTGCCGAGACGCAACCAGCGCGCCTCACCACGTATCGGGAGCAGCACCGCGCGGCACCGGCTCCGGCCGCGCAACCGTGCTCGTCAGCTCGACGACCCGCTGCTCGGAGCTCGACCGGACGATCGCGTCCATCGCCTCCAGTACGTGGAAAGCGAGCTCGCCCGAGGCCCGGTGCGGCCGACCCGTCTCGATTGCCCGGGCCATGTCGGCGAGCCCGTAGCCGCGTCCGGCCTCTTCGTAGCCGGCGGACACCGGAACCGCCCGGAACGCGAGATCGTCGACCGTCGATACCTCGACCGCATCGGAGAACCGGTTCGGGTCGGGAACAGCGATCGTGCCCTGCGTTCCGTACACCTCGAACAACGGCGATCTCGTCGCTCGCACTTCGAAGCTCACGGTGAGGGTCGTCGTCACCCCGCTCGTGTGCTGCACGAGCGCACTGACGTGAGTGTCGACGTCGACGGGGATCGGCGTGCCGGCGAGCGGCCCCGTGGCGACCGTCCGCTCCCGACCGGAGCGGGTCGACGAACCAGTAACGCGTTCAATGGGCCCGAAGAGCGTGATGAGAGCGGTCAGATAGTAGGGCGCCATGTCGAGCAGGGGGCCACCACCCGACTGGTAGTAGAAGAGCGGCGCCGGATGCCACGCTTCATGGCCGGGCGCAGACCAGTGCACCTGCGCCGCAACCGGCTCGCCGATCAGACCGGAATCGAGAAGGTGGCGAGCGGTCTGCACGCCGGTGCCGAGCACGGTGTCGGGGGCGCTGCCGACTCGCAAGCCCTTCGACGCAGCCAGCTCGAGCATGGGCCGCGCCTCGACGGGGGTGAGACCAAGCGGCTTCTCGGCGAAGACGTGTTTTCCGGCGGCAAGGGCGCGCATTCCGATCTCGACGTGCGTCTGCGGCAGGGTGAGGTTGATCACCGCGTCGATCTCGTCGTCGGCGAGGAGTTCGTCGACGCTCAGCGCCCGCACACCCTGCTCGTCGGCGACCCGCTGTGCCCGAGCCGCGTCGATGTCGGCCACGGCGATGAGCCGTAGCCCGGGCAGCCGGTGGAGGCTGTCGAGGTACTGCTCCGAGATGGTGCCGACCCCGATGATGCCGACTTTCAGCGCGCTGCCCACAGGAGCCCTCGTTCGATGATGGAGCGAATCGGATCCTGCTCGAGGATGTCGACCTGGTGGCCCGGGGTCGCGACGAAGACGCGCCCCTCGCCCCACTGCCGCGTCCAGATGGCGGGGCTCGTGACCTCGCGGTGAAAAGGATCCCACGGGCGGACTTTCTGGGTCGTCGTCGCCAAAACGTCGTTGTAGTCGTCGTGAAGCACCCAGTACTGCTCGGTGGTGAGCTCGAAATCGCGGACGCCGGCCGTGATCGGATGGGTCGCACCCATCTCGGTGATCGAGACGGTGTACGGAACGTAGTTGTCGGCGGGCGTGCCGGTGCGTTCGCCGGGAGCCTTGCCCGGGTGGGTGGCGAACTGCCCGCCGACGAGGTGCAGGTAGTCGGAGTTGTTCCGGAACGAGTCGGCGATGCCGCCGTGCCAGCCGGCGAACCCTGCGCCGGAGACCACCGCTGACTGAAGGCCGCGGAACTCGTCGTCCGCAATGGTCGACATCGTCACCGATTGGACGATCAGGTCGATGGTCTCGAGGTACTCCGTGTCGGCGTAGACGGCGGTCGACTCCTCGACCCGCACCTCGTCGAAATGCTCGTGGAGGAACGGGAGGAAGAGGTTGGTGGCCTCAACCGGCTGGTGGCCGTCCCACCCGCCGCGCACCACCAGTGCCCGGCGCGAATCTCTGTGTGACACGGTGACGGCCTTTCTCGAGGGGAGGCGACGCTGACCCTCCCGCGTACTCACCCTGACACGGCGATGGAGAGTCAGCGCGCAGCGACACCGGGGTTCATTCGACGCCCGACGGTCACGCCGGTGCGACGGGGGCATTCCTGATGCGCCAGATGCTCGGGACGCAGGCAACGGCAAGACTCGCCAGGGCGATGAGTGCGCCGGCGCCGAGCAGCACCGGTTGCGTGCCGGTGACTGCTGAGAGCGGCCCGACGACGACCTCTCCGAGGGGAATGGCCACGAAGGATCCGACGGCGTCATACGAGTAGACCCGGGCCAGTTTGTCTCCGGGGATGTGCTGCTGCAACGACTGGTCCCATGCGATGCCGAACTGCTCGATCCCGATCCCGCCGAGAGCGAAGCAGACGATCAGCCACGGCACTGACGGGTGCAGAGCCAGCATCGTCACCGGGAGCGCGGAGATCGCTACCAGCAGCACGCCGATGCCGAGCGCTCGGGAGGGTCGCCATCGGAGTGCGAGGAGCGAGCCGAGCACGAGACCCACGGTCTCGGACGCGATGATCAGCCCCCACGAGGCGCGCCCGAAGGTCTGGTCGGCGATGAGCGGTCCGAGCACGGCGATCGCTCCCACGAAGGCGGCGTTCACGACCATGAATTGGGCGACCACGACCCACACCCACGTTCTCCGAGAGAATTCGCCCCAGCCCTCGCGCAGATCGTGCAGGATGCTCTGTCGCTCCTCCGGTGTCTCCGCCGGGCCGCGCACGCGGATCCGCGAGAAGAGCGCGGCCGCGGCGAGGAATGCGAACGCGTCGAAGGCGAGCCCCCACCCCGGGCCGACTGCCGCGATCACCAGCGATCCGATGGCCACCGAGATGAGGGTTCCCGCGTTGATGCCGAGACGGAGGATCGAGTTCGCCGAGCGCAGCTGATCGGGCTCGACCGTCGAGGGAACGAGTGCGGCCGAGGCGGGAAAGCTCACGGCCGCGACGGCGCCGTTGACGACGCTGAGGCCTGCCAGCAACGGAATCGTCGCTGTGCCGCCGAGCACGAGGGCGGCGATGACCCCCTGGCTCAGCGCCGCTGCGATCGATGCCCCGGTCAGGAGGAGGGTTCGCGAGAACCGATCGGCGAGGACGCCTCCGAAGAGCAGTACCGCGACGTTGGCTACCGAGCGACAGGCGACGACGAGGCCAAGATCGGAGGCCGAGCCGGTCAGGTCGAGCACCGCGAAGGCGAGAGCGAGGGGTGCGACCGAGTTGCCCAACACGGTTGTGAAACGCGCCGCTGCCAACCACCGGAACGGCGGGGAGGCCAGAGGCCCGCGCATCAGGGGCGGTCCATCTGAAAGAGCGCCGCCGACATCGACACTCGGACGGCACCGGCCGTTCGTGCCGGCAGCGCCTTGGCATGCAGCCGCGCCGAGGCGTCTCCGACTGCTTGGACGATGGCGGCCCACTCCCCCGGATCCAGCCACAGCTCAGCATCGGTCGACACACGCGGTCCGTCTGCGGGGAACTCCGCCCGACGTTGCAGCTCAGCGGCGAGAGTGGCGACGTAGTGCCGAAAGGAGGCCGGATCGACTGCCTGAGGATCCTCGGATTCGTCGAGGGGCACGAACGGCTCGGCCGACGACTCGTGTCGGTACCGCTTGGCGTCGCCACCTCGCACCCTCGTTCGTTCGACCACCCGCACGAGGCCCGCTCGCTCCAGGAGCCGCAGGTGATAGCTGGCGTTGGCCTGGGTGACATCGAGCTCCCGAGCGACCTCGGCGGCGCTCAACGCCGCTGCGGTGACGAGCGACAGGATGCGGAGGCGGAGGGGGTGCGCCGTGGCGCGGAGGCTTTCGAGGGGGTCCACGCGTCCACTCTGGTGGCGCCAACTTCGACTGTCAAATAACTGTTTGGGGGTCGCGGCAGCGAGTCGAGTGCGCCCCCTTGCAAATTTGAAGGAAAAACGCGCACGGCCGAACGCAAACATCACGATCGGCGGGGGTCGTCCTCGCGTTTCTCCTTCGAATTTGCAGGGGTCACAACGCGCACGCACCAGGCCACCACCGGCCCCTCGCCACGCCGGGCCACTAACGTGCAGGCATGTCATTCAACGACGACGCGAGGATCGACAGCAGCAAGGTCAAGCGCCGTGGCCGCACGGCAGGGGTCGCGGGCGGAGGCATCGGGGTCGTGGCGATCGCGGTGTACCTGATCGCCCAGTTCACGGGCGTCGACCTGTCGGGCGTGGTCAGCGACGGCAGCGGCTCCGGGGCGGGACCGCAGCAGATCCAATCGAGCTCTCTCGCCAGCTGCACGACCGGCGCCGACGCCAACGCCGACATCGACTGCCGGATGGCCGGTGCAGCCGACTCCCTCGACACCTACTGGAGCACCGAGGCGCCGAAACTCGGCGTGCGCTACGAAACCCCCGAATTCTTCCTGTTCACCGATTCGACGACCACCGGCTGCGGCGCGGCCAGCTCGTCGACCGGACCGTTCTATTGCCCGCCCGATCGAGCCCTCTACGTCGACACCGCGTTCTTCGACCAACTCCGCCAGGACTTCGGCGCGAGCGCGGGGCCCCTCGCCCAGATGTACGTCGTGGGGCACGAGTGGGGCCACCACATCCAGCAGGAGAGCGGCAGTTTCGACACCGCGGACCGCACACAAACGGGCCCAGGATCCGACACAATCCGCCTCGAACTCCAGGCCGACTGCTATGCAGGGGCGTGGGTCGGCGCGGCATCGACGACCACCGACTCCACCGGTACCGCCTTCCTGGCACCGGTCACCCGAGCCGAGGTCGCGGACGCTCTCGATGCGGCCGCGGCAGTGGGCGACGACCGTATCCAGGCCGCCAGTGGCTCGGGCGTCGACTCAGATTCGTGGACCCACGGATCCTCGGCCCAGCGTCAGAAGTGGTTCGAGGTCGGGCGCGGCCGCGGGGCTGCATCCTGCGACACGTTCGGAGTGTCGGCCGGGGCGCTGTAGGTTCGGCCGGGGCCCGCGCCTGCCACGACGCGCCCGCACCCCCGCCTGCCGCCGGCCCCCGAGTGCCGCCAATCGCACGCTCGGCCGGCCCCAGATCGGCATTTGGCGCCACTCGCCAGCCGGCGCCCCCACCGAATGTACGAAAACGGCCCGCTCGCCCCACGCCGCGGGCCGAATTCGCGCACGCGGTGAACACCCGCCGCAACTCGGTCCCGTACTCAGCCGTCCGACCGCGACAGCGCGCCCTCAAGCAGCTCGAAGTCGATCTTCACGTGCTCGCGGGCGATGCTCGACGCCTCGTCGGCGAGGCCGCGAGTGATCGCGCCGACCAGCGCCTCGTGCTCGACGGCGGCGCGCTGCTCCATGGCCGCCATTCCTTCTGGCTGACCCCAGAGGTGGGCGGGCGCGGTCATGCTGATTCGCGATTCGAGCTGCAGGAGCACGTCGCGCAGGATGTCGTTGCGGGCGCTGGCGATGATCGCCGTGTGGAGGCGGCTGTCGGCCTCCTGCTTGGCAAGGCCCGAAGCGGCATCGCGGAAGGCCGAGAGACGGTCGGCCAAGATCGTGATGTCGGTCTCGTCTCGATTCTCGGCCGCCGCGCGCGCGATGGTTCCGTGCAGGCGGCTGATGGCGTCGCAGGTTTCGCGGAGGGAGTCCCACCGCGCGGAGAGGGTGCGCTGGACGGACGCCGTCGACGAGACCGGCCATTGCGCCTTGACGAAGGATCCGCCGCCCCGGCCCCGCTGAGTCTCGAGTAGCCCGCGGTCAACGAGCCGGGCTAGCGCCGCCCGCACCGTCATCCGGCCGGCGCCGAGCGATGCCGCGAGGTCACGCTCGGCGGGGAGCTTGGAGCCGGGAAGGTACTCGCCGATGGCGATCGCCGTGACGAGACGATCGGTGACATCGTCGATGCGGCTGGAGGTCTCGAGAGGGGCCGCGAGCGCACCGAGGATCACGCCAGACGACACCTGTTCGCCATCGGAAAGCGCTCCGCCCATCGATGCCCCTCACCCTTTTGTTACACCTACGTTAAGTCACAATCAAAGGTCTTGGCACGAGACCATTTCGTGCCGCACACTCTCGCCATGCCGAAAGTAACCGAAGACGCCCTGCCGTTCGAAGGGGGCCAGACCTGGCTCCAGGTCACCGAGCCGACCGATCCGAAGCCGGGTGCTCTGCCGCTCGTCGTGCTCCACGGCGGCCCGGGCATGGCCCACGACTACGTCAAGAATCTCGCCGCCCTCGCCGACGAGACCGGACGCTCCGTCGTGCACTACGACCAGTTCGGCTGCGGCCGCAGCACCCACCGCCCCGAGGCTCCCGCCGACTACTGGACGCCGCAGCTCTTCGTCGACGAGTTCTTCGCCGTGGTCGCGCATCTCGGCTTGATCGAGTACCACCTGCTCGGACAGTCGTGGGGCGGCATGCTGGGCGCCGAGATCGCCGTTCGTCGCCCCGACGGGCTCCGCTCGCTGTCGATCTGCAACTCCCCCGCGTCGATGCAGCTGTGGGTCGAGGGAGCCAAAGAACTCCGCGCCGAGCTCCCCGCCGAGACGCAGGCGGCTCTCGACCGGCACGAGGCCGCGGGCACCACCGATGACCCTGACTACTTCGCTGCCGCCCAGGTCTTCTACGACCGCCACGTCTGCCGCGTCACACCGACTCCGCAGGACTTCGCCGACAGCGAGGCCCAGATGGAGGCCGAGCCGACTGTGTATCACACGATGAACGGCCCGAACGAGTTCCACGTGATCGGCACCATGCGCGACTGGACGGTCATCGACCGCCTCCCCCTCGTCACCGCACCGACGCTCGTCGTCGCTGGCGAGTACGACGAAGCCACCCCGGCGACCTGGCAACCGTTCGTGGACGGGATCGCGGGATCCTCGTCGCACGTGTTCGCAGGAGCCAGCCACTGCTCGCACCTCGAGCAGCCCGAGACCTTCCGCGCTGTGATCGGCGCGTTCCTCGCTACACACGACCCACGCTGAAATACCCCGGACCACCCCACCACAACCCCACACATCGAGTCATTCCTCCTCTCCCCAAGGACATCCCCATGACGCTCCGAAAAGAATCCCCGACCCCCTCCTCCCCCACCGCCGAACTCTCGAACGAACAGCAGCTCGAGAAGTTCGGCTACAAGCAAGAGCTGAAACGCTCCGTCTCGACCGTCGACCTGCTCATCTACGGCCTCATCTTCATGGTGCCGATCGCCCCCTGGGCCATCTTCGGCACCGTCTACAACGCGTCGTCGGGCATGGTGCCGCTCGTCTACCTCGTGGGCCTCGTCGCGATGATCTTCACGGCTCTCGCCTACGCGCAGATGGCGAAGTCGATTCCGCTCGCAGGATCCGTGTTCTCGTACGTGGGCCGCGGCATCCACCCCGTCGCCGGGTTCTTCGCCGGGTGGGCCATCCTGCTCGACTACCTCCTGGTGCCGACCCTGCTCTACGTCTTCGCGGCGCAGTCGATGATCGGCCTCTTTCCGGGCAGTGCCGCGTGGATCTGGGCGCTGATCTTCGTGGCGATCAACACCGTGGTGAACCTTCTCGGCATCTCGTCGCTCAAGATGATGAACAGGATCTTCCTCGCCGTCGAGGTCGTCTTCGTCGTGATCTTCGTGATCATCGCCGTCGTCGCGCTCAACCACGGCACGATTCCGGGCGCGCAGTTCACCACCGACCCGATCTGGGATTCGAGCAAGGTCACCGGTCCGCTCATCGCCTCGGCCCTGTCGATCGCTGTGCTGTCCTTTCTCGGATTCGACGGCATCTCGACCCTCAGCGAGGAGTCGACCGGCAAGCGTGGCGGAGCCGGCAAAGCCATGATCCTGGCCCTGTTCATCGTGGCGTTCCTTTTCGTGCTGCAGACGTGGCTCGCCTCCGCGCTGGCCGCCGGACACGGTCCGTTCTCGAAATCGGAGTCCGGCAATGCGTTCTTTTCGCTCGTCGAAGCCGCATCCAGCAGCCAGTGGGCCAAGGCGTTCTTCGTGGTCAACGTGCTCGCCGTCGGCATCGCCAACGCGATGGCCGCGCAGGCCGCGACCTCGCGCCTGCTGTTCTCCATGAGTCGCGACAAGCAACTGCCCGCCTTCCTGTCGAAGCTGAGCTCCCGCCGGGTGCCGCAGTACGCCATCATCACGGTGTCGGCCCTTTCGGCCTTCCTCGTCCTCTTCTTCGTCGGACAGATCGACCTGATCTCGTCGCTCGTCAACTTCGGCGCCCTGTTCGGATTCATGCTGTTGCACGTCTCGGTCGTCGTGCACTACATCGTCAAGAAGAAGTCGACGAACTACCTGCTGCATCTCGTCGTGCCGGTCATCGGCTTCCTGATCATCGGCTACGTGCTGCTCAACGCGGCGCCCGAGGCCAAGATCGGGGGCCTCGCCTGGCTCGTTCTCGGGGCCGGCGTGTTCCTCTACTACCGGATGACCGGCCGTAAGACGGTCGTAGGCTCGGAGTCGTGACCGACTACTCAGAGGGCCTTGACCACTTTCTCGACAAGTCGCTCGGGCGACCTGGCTTCACCGCCGATGTCGCACCGGCACTCCGGATCGCCCCGGGCACCGGCGAGCGCATCGGCTTCGAAACGAGCGACGCCGTCTATGCCGAGCTGCACTCTCACCACGACATGGCGAAGCTCGAGGCTCAGATCAACCCGGTGACCGGGCCGGTCTATGTCGAAGGGGCTCGCCCGGGCGATGCCCTCGCGGTGACGGTTCACGAGATCCGCCTGAAGGAGCACGGCTGGTCAGTGAGCCTTCCAGGATCCGGGGCACTCCAGCACGTGATGGGCGACGAGATGTTCACCCGTCAGGTTCCGATCGACGATGACGGCGTGCATGTGACCTCGCGGCACACGTTCGCAGCGCTGCCGATGATCGGCTGCATGGGCACGGCCCCGGCGTCCGGATCGAACTCGACGATCATGCCGGCCTACGCCGAGGGCGGCAACATGGATGTCACCGAGAACCGGGTCGGATCGACGGTCTATCTGCCGGTGCAGGTCCAGGGCGCGTATCTGTCGATCGGCGACATCCACGCGATCATGGCCGAGGGCGAGTCGTCGTTCGTGGCTATCGAGGCGGAGGGGGTCGCTGTCGTGTCGATCGACCTCGTACCGGGGCTGACGCTACGGGCACCGCGTATCGAGACTGACAACGACTGGATCTTCGTCGGCCTCGGCAGCCCCGTGCAAGAGAGCATCCGCCATGGTTACGAAGACGCGTTCGCGTTCCTCGTCGATGATCACGGGTGGACGAAGGGCGACGCGTATGCCGTTCTGAGTGCTGTCGGCCATTCGCGCCTTGGAGGGCCGACGGGGTCGGTCGAACCCGATCCGCTGCACCCGTTCGACGCGGTCGGGGCGGTGACGCTGCACCGGGTACCGAAGAGCGTGCTCTGACGCACCCCCACTCGGGCCCTCTGCAGCGGCGCGTCGCCCGTGGTGCGCCGGTGGCCCGCCGCGGCGAGTGCCGGCAAATGCATTCCAGCCGGGCCTCGCAGCGTCATTTAGCGACACTCGCCGAACAGAGCCGCCTCCCGGACACAGCCGAAGCTGCGTGCCCGGGAGGCGCGGCGCGATCGGGGATCTGGGTCAGCGGTTGACGGCGCTGCGTCCGACCACGCGGGTGTAGATGAACAGCACGATGATGGCGCCGATGATCGAGCCGAAGAGGCCGGCGGGCTGGAAGAAGCCGTCCATCGGGTCGTGCTGGAAGATCAGGAAGCCGAGGAATCCACCGACGAACGAGCCGATGATGCCCAGGATGATCGTCTTGACGATTCCGAGGCTCTGTCGTCCGGGGATGACCGCGCGGGCGATAAAGCCGGCGATGAGGCCGACGACGATGAGGGTGATGAGCAGACCGATCATGATGTTCTCTTTTCTTTCGGTGCACGCGGGGGCGTGCGGTGGTGGTGGTGCGGATGGGAACGCCAGTTTCAGCGATAGGTCGACTCAACCACCCCGGGGGGTGTGCCGTCACACCCCTGGGGGTGGGATGCTGAATTCATGACCACGACGACGAACGCGACGACCAGGCCCCTCACCGTGACGCTGGTCGACGACTACGACGTCGTACTGATGGGGCTGGCGCACATGTTCGATTCGTACCGCGATCGGATCCTCGTGTCGGAGATCGACGCCAACGCCGTCCTGCACGACTCGATCGACATCGTGCTGTACGACTCGTTCGCCCAACCGGAGTCCGACCACCATGAGATCGCCGGGCTCGTCGCCAACCCGCAGGCCCGTCACGTCGTCGTCTATACCTGGAACTTCCAACCCGAGCTGGTCGAGACGGCTCTCGGTCAGGGCGTGCACGGGTACCTCTCGAAGACCCTGCCCGCGCGCGAGCTCGTCGAGGCCCTTGAGGCTGTGGCACGCGGCGAGATCGTCGTGAGCGAACCCGGTCGACGGGCGCCGAGCGCGGCCGGACTCGACTGGCCGGGGCGCCGCGAGGGCATCACCGACCGTGAGTCCGAGATCCTGGCCCTGATCACCCAGGGCAAGAGCAATGCCGAGGTCGCGACGCTGACCTACCTCAGCCCGAACACGGTCAAGTCGTACATTCGGTCGGTGTACCGCAAGATCGGCGCCGAGAGTCGCACCCAGGCGGTGCTCTGGGGCGTCGGGCACGGATTCACCCCCGACCACCATCGCATCGACCACTGGCTCGGAGGGCCGTAGGGAGTCAGCCGGTTGCAAGTCAGCCGGTTGCGAGACAGCTCGTCGCGAGCTGGTCGCCTAACTCTGTTCCACCCTGAGGTGTATTTGCGCCCACCACGAGTCGTCCGCTGGGGCGACGCCCTCTCCCGTCGCCTCTGCGAGTGTGGACGCATGGGACGATCCATCGGATACATGCTCGCCTGGTGGCTGGTCGGAGCGGCGGCCGGTCTTCTGCTCGGCGGGGCAACATCCTTCGGCCAGCAGTATCTGCCGGACGGCGTCAGCTCGTTCGCCAACTCGAACAGCGGCTGGACTTTCCTGGCGTTCGTCGTCACCGTCGTCTGCACCCGCTGGAGCAGTGCCCGTCGCTGGTGGGTCGCCGCCGGGCTCGGGCTCGTCGTCTTTCATGCGCTTCTTCAGGGTTACGCGGTCGTGTCGACACTCCGCGGCTTCCCCGACTCCTACGGCCCCGGCGACTTCTACTTCACCGTGGCGACCCTCGCCGGGCCGGTCGTCGGGCTGGCCGGCTACTGGTGGCGTTCCCCGTCGGGCGTACTTCGAGCCCTCGGTGGCGGCATCTTCGTAACCGTCATGATCGGCGACGGCGTCTCCGGTCTCTTGCGAGTGGCCGATACGACGGGGTGGCTCTACTGGGTCATCAGCATCGCGATCGGCGTGGGTGTTCTGGCGTGGCTGCTAGCGCGCCGCCTCAGCCGCCGACGCGACCGTGGTCTCGCGGTCGCTCTCTCCGTCACCGGAACCGCCGCGTTCGTGTCGGCGTTCGCCCTCCTCTGACCCCGTCACCCCAGGCGCGAAGGCACGAGGGCACGAAGGCAAGGCCGACGTCACGGCCCGAGCCCGTCCAGCACTTCGGCTCAGAGGTTTCGCGCGTCGAGCCCTTTCACAACCGCCGTGGTGAGCTCCGAACTCCAGAGACGGTGCACGTTCGCCCACGAGAATTCTTCCGGCCCGACCTGAGTCGCGGCGCCGGTGACCTCGGGAAACGGCACGTAGAAGCACTCGGGCATCGACGTCGCGAGCTGTTCCGACGCCTGATTGAGACGGACGACCTGCTGCCTGATTCGTCTCCTGCCCATTCGAGGCGTCTGCCGAAACCTGTCCATGGGCGGCAATCCGGCGAGGACGATCGGGCATGACGTACCCGACCCCTCCCTGATTCCCTCCAGTAAACGATGGAGCTCTGTCGACCACGACCGCGCGGTTGTCATGAGGAGCACGTCGGAGTACCCGATCGCGACCACTGCGGCATCGATACCGCCGTGGCTCCGGAAGTCCTCGGTGAACCCGTCACGGGGCCGACGAATCGTGCTCCGCGGAAAAAGCCAGTCACACCGACGGTCGCGCCGCCTCTCGAGGTCTCTCGCCGCCTGAGACAGCGTCGACAGCTGCTCGTCGACGACGCCGAAACGCGCGGCTTCCAGGCTTCCGACGAAAAGGATCCTGTCACCGTCGTGAGTCTGCTCGTCTGGATCATCTGGCAGATAGAACCCGCCGGAGACGAGTCGCCGGAAACGCCAGAGGCGCAGATAGAGGGCTGGCCGCAGCAGCCGCCATCCCCACGCCACGTCAGGCAGCGAGCGGGGAGGTGTCGATGAGGGCGTCATTGCCGATGCTTCCCAATCATGTTCCGATACTCGGAGGTTATCGACAAGCGGCCCGCGCCGACCGGCCCGTTCCCCCCGACTGCGTTACCTGTACATTTCCAAGGACTCGGTCGTGAACAGTGGGGAACCAACTGCCTTCGAAGTCGCCAGGTCCTTCCCCATCACTCCGACCGTCGGCGAGAACCGAGACCTCCTCCCCGGCCCCGCGGTCAGCTCTTCGTCGCTGCGCCGGCGCCTTGGGTCTCCTCCTGGCGTTGCCGCTCTTCGCCTCCGTCGTCGGCGTCGCGGATTTGGTCCTCGTTTTCTTCGCAGGCTTGAACGGTGCAACCGCAGTGTGGATAGGCCTCGGAATCACGGGCTCGTACTTCGTCGCGCGCCTCGTGAAGCGCAGAGGAGCGGCTGGTGCACGACCCGCCGCGGTCCTGTTCGCGCTATCAGCGTTCGCGTTCTCGGCAGCAACCGGTGCCGATATCGTGCTCGGGGGCTATGGGCTCAGCGACGACGTCCCGAATCCGGGGCGCGCCCTGGCGCATGTTGCCCTCGTCGTGGCCTGGGCTCTAGCGACGCTGGCATGGACCGCCGGTGTCATCATCACTCGACGCCGCTACCGCGCCGGCCAGCCGACAGTCATCTTCGCCACCGTCACCGGTCTGCTGATGGGCGCGCTGCTGATCGCGTCCTGGTTCGTTACTGCGGAATTCAGCAACGTCTTCTGAGAAAACCCGCGCCATCGCCTGCGGGCACGAAGTGACGCGAATCGGCCGATGTGACGCGGCGCGCCAGGTCGGAATGGCCGAACCGCGCCAGTTTGCCGTCGTCGCGGCGCCTGAGCCACCAAGGATCCCCGTCCGGTCATCGACGCTCGCAGCCTTACCGCGTCGAATCCCCCGGTCAGATCCAGCCGTTGTCGTGGGCCAGTTCTGCCGCGGTGACCCGCGACGACGAATGCAGCTTCGACATCGCCGACGACAGATGGTTGCGAACCGTCCCGTGGGCGAGGTGGAGCGCTCGGGCGATCTCCTTCGTGGGAAGGCCCGCCCGGGTGAGGCGGAGCACGTCGGCCTCTCGGTCGGTCAGCGGGCTCTCCGCCTCAGTGAGCGCCGCTGTCGCGAGCTGAACATCGATGTATCTCTCACCGAACGCAACCGATCGGATGATGGTGGCAAGCTGAGACGCCGGGGTCGATTTCGGCACGAAGCCGCTGACCTGTGCGGCCAGGGCACGCTTGAGCGTGCCGGGTCGGGCATGTCGAGTGACGATGATGGTCTGACACTCGACCAGCGTTCGGAGTTCTCGAGCGGCGTCGATTCCATCGAGGTGCGGCATTTCCAGGTCGAGTAGAACGACATCGGGGCGGTGGGCCAAGGCCGCATCGACAGCATCGCGACCGTCACGGACATCGGCGACCACCTCGATGTCGGTCTCGAGTGACAGGAGCGCGACGAGGGCTCCACGGACGAGCTCTTCATCGTCGGCGATGACAATTCGAATCATGCGGCGTCCTAGGATCCTTCACTCTTGCGGTCTGCGGGGATTCGGACGACCAGGGTGAAGACGTCGCCACGCCGCCGGGTCTCCACCGTTCCGCCCCAGACCGTTACACGCTCGGTGATTCCCACCAGACCCGTGCCTCCCGACCGCAGGGCGCCCGCCCCGTTATTCGACACTGTCAGTTCGTACGGGCCGAGCTCGGACTGGGCCAGGTCGAGGGAGGCCTGCGTCGCGCGGCTGTGACGGAGGATGTTGGTCGTGGCCTCGCGAATGGCGACGGCCATGACCGCTCCGACCTCCGCGGGAAGACCGGGCACGTCAATGCGTGCCTCGCAGTCGATACCGGCCGAGCGGAGAACGGCCGCCGCGTTCCTGGCTTCGACGGCCACCGTCACGGTGCGGTAGTCGTTCACCACGGCCCGTGTGTCGTCGAGCGCGGCTTTGGCGACGGCCCCGGCTATCCCCTTCGACCGGGGGTTGGCCGACGACATCGACTCGGTCACGACCCCCACCCCCACCCCCTGAACGGCGATGGATCCGCGCTCATCATTCAAAGAAGCGAAAATTCAGGCGACAAGGATCCCCGTCCGGTCAACAACGCCAGCAGCATCCCTGCGTCGTCGTCACTCGCCTCCGCGAGCAGGCCGCTCAGCACCCGCAGCGCCATGCGATTCACCGTGGACGGAGCGCCGCGGCCGTCCTCGAGGCCAGTGGCTCGGAGGAGGTCAGCGGTGTGGACCGCCAGCTCGAAGACCCGTGTCGGAAGGTAGGCGGCAAGAGTCCATTCCCCGACCGGCGTGACGACCCGAGCGTCCGCCGACTGGTGAGCGATGAGAAGCCTCACCCGTGCTGAAACCTGCCGGACAGCACCGGCAGCGTCATCGCCCAGATCCGCCGCTGACTGTCGGCCCCGCTCGGCCACTGCTTCCGGATCAGCGCGCGACTCTCGGACAGCCCGGTAGTAGTCGCTCGTCGATGCATTCGACGTCGATGGGCCGGGCCGAAGGTACGACTCCACCGTCAGGAGAGCGCGCGATGTGTGGCCGACGAGATCCCGCACGGTCCACTCCCCGAGCCCCCTGACGTTCCACTGATCAGCGCGGGTGCCAATGGCATCCACCGTCCGCTCGAACCAGCCGGCGGCAGCATCGAACGCCTGTTGCGTCACTGCGAATGCGGTCGCGTCGGTCATGGCCCGAGACTACTGAGGCGCATCTCTCGGCAGAGCGTGAGAACCCGCGATCGGAACAGGTGACACGCGAACTGGGGTTCGCCAAGTCAGTTGGTTTGGCGCAGGCTCCCCTAAGGTCATGAGAAGTATTCAACAAAGGGGAACAGCAATGGAATTCGCCGAACGACTCGCAGCATTGGCACTGAAGGTAAAGAATCAGCGGGCTGCCATCCAGACCGAGGAAGCCACCAAAAACGCTTTCATCATGCCGTTCATCTCAACGATCCTGGGCTACGACGTCTTTAACCCCCTTGAAGTCGTGCCCGAATTCACCGCCGACGTCGGCGTCAAAAAAGGCGAGAAGATCGACTACGCCATCATGCGAGACGGCGAAGTCCAGATTCTCATCGAGTGCAAGAAATCGACTGAGCCACTCAAGATCGAGCATGCTTCGCAACTCTTTCGGTACTTCGCTGTGACCAATGCCCGCATTGCCGTTCTCACGAACGGTGAGACCTACCAGTTCTATACCGACCTCGACGCCGCAAATCGAATGGACGACAAGCCTTTCCTGGTCCTGGATCTGTCGGACATCGACGAAACCCTTCTCCCAGAACTCGAAAAGCTCACTAAAGAGGTCTTCGATCTCGACTCTGTCATTAGCGCAGCAGAAGAATTGAAGTACGTAGGTGCTTTGAAGCGCGCCATCGCGGCAGAGTTCCGCGAGCCTGCAGACGACTGGGTGAAGTTCTTCACCAACCGTGTGTACGACGGCACGTACACACAGAAAGTCCGAGAGCAATTCACCGTTCTCGTCGCAAAGGCTGCGAAGCAGTACTTGAACGAACAAGTGAACGACCGCCTTAAGACGGCCCTGGGGTCCACTGCGTTCCCGTCTGCCCCTGTTGCCCAGGCTCCCGCGTCAGTCATGAGTAGTGAACCCGTAGTGGAATCTGACCTCGATCGTGACACCGAAATCGAAACAACGCTGGAAGAACTCGAGGGCTACCAGATCGTCAAGGCCATCGCATGCAGCGAGGTGAAACCTCAGCGCGTCGCTCACCGGGACCAAAAGTCGTATTTTGCCATCCTGCTTGACGACAACAATCGCAAGCCGATCGCGCGGCTCCACTTCAACGGCAAGCGACAGAAATATCTGGGCGTCTTCGACGCCGAGAAAAACGAGACTCGCCACCCGATCGATGCCCTTGACGAGATCTACGAGCACGCTGACGCGATCCGCGAGGCCGTCAAGACATTCGCGAGCTAGCGTGGCCGGCAAAGAGCAGACCCTTCATAGAGCGATGCGGCAGGTACTTCTGATCGTCGGCCGTCCGCTGACTAGCAAAGAGATAGCTGCGGCCATCAACGCAGCCAATCTCTACCGAAGAGCAGATGGTGGTGAACTGCGAGCCTCACAGGTGGGCGCTCGAGCCAGGAACTACCCGGACATTTTCCTGAACTCTTCTGGCGAGATTTCGCTCGTGACCGTGGCCCCCGAGGCAACGTCTGACGATCACTAGAAAGGCAAAGGCGTGACGCTTGCGCGCAAATCACGGCCTTGAACGAACTAGGACTGTGTCAGGAGCCAAGTGCCTTTCGTTGCGTCAACGTAGAAACTCGCGCTCTCCGAGAGGCTAAGCTTTGCACCCAGACCGCCGCCGAAAGCGGAGTCGTAGAGTGTGCGCTGACCATTGCTGTATGAGCACTCAGTTGACAGCAGGTAGCCGTGGAACGCATTTTTTAATGCTCCTTGCGCGACGATCTGACAAAGCTGACAAGGACCAAATAGGACGGGTGCCCTTGTACGTGACTTGGCCCGCGGGATAGCGTGCGGTCGTGCCCAGCCTCATACAACGACGGATGGCGATCAACCGCCAACGCCTCTCGGGGACCTACTTTCTCGTCGGCAGCGCGGTCTTCATCGGGCTGTGCGGCCTCAACGTGGCTGACCACAGGCTGAACGGCTTCGTCATTGGTCAAGGCCTGATCGGTGTCGCCTGGCTGATCATTGGTCTAGTCACGAGGCGGCGTGCCCGTAAGGCCATGGTCGCGTTCGAGTCGGCCGAGGGCGTCCGTGCCGGAGTCCAACCGCCCCGCACACCACGAGAGCAAAACCAGCACGACTGACGACGCCAACCACCCCACTGCGTGGCTTGCGGTCGCCCGGTTCGCCGTCATCCTCGCGGGACGCGCAGCCTCACTGACCCTCTCGAAGGGTAGAGAGGCATCCGATTGGCGCCGTCTCCCGGTCTACCCTTGACGAGTTGGCAGCTGCGGGTTGCCCGGAAAGTGAAGTCATGACGACACAGGAGCCCTCCGATCCCGAGAGCCTTTTTCGCCTCGACCGACTCGTCGTGGGATTCTTCGCGGTAATCGGCCTTGGACTCGTGACGGCCGCTGTCGTAGGGATTGCTCGGGGAGGAGCGATCGACGCGTTCGCGGCGCTGGCCGTGTCCGGGTTCTTGCTCGCGGTGTTCGCGGTTCACCTGCATCGCTTGGAGCCTGACGACGACGAAGAAGAAGAAGAAGAAGAAGAAGAAGAAGAAGAAGAAGAAGAAGAAGAAGAAGAAGAAGAAGAAGAAGAAGAAGA